>CALJNA010000139.1 GCA_937981955.1 uncultured Granulosicoccaceae bacterium | reverse complement strand
TCCGCACCACCAATTAGATGTACAGACACATCCATTTGTTCAAGTGGTTCAAGCAATTCACGTAAGGGCTCTTGTCCTGCACAAATAATCACATGATCAACATCAAGCACTTGTGGCTGGTCGTCAATCCGGATATGCAAACCAGCATCGTCGATTTTGTCGTATGAACAACCCGCCAGCATATTCACACCACGCATACTCATTGCACGGCGATGAATCCAGCCGGTTGACTTGCCAAGATTTTTTCCAACCTTGGTGGTCTTTCTTTGCAACAAGGTTACTTCACGCGCCGAAGTATGTTTCGGGTTGAAATCAACAACACCGCCAGCGCTTTTAAAGCTGTCATCAATACCCCACTCATGCATGAATGTTTTGGGGTTCAAACTGGAATCACCGCCGTCGTGCGATAAGTATTCAGCAATATCAAAACCGATACCGCCTGCCCCAATAATAGCCACCCGAGCACCGACATTCGCCTTACCACGCAACACGTCTATGTATGAGAGTACCTTGTCGTGCTTTATACCCTCAATACCCGGCGTACGCGGCGTCACACCGGTTGCCAGAATCACATCGTCGAAGTCTTTTAGCTCTTCAGCATTTTCTATGCGGCGATTCAATTGTAAATCAACACCGGTCAGTTCTATCTGTTTGGCAAAGTATCGCAGTGTTTCATTAAACTCTTCCTTACCCGGTACCTGTTTTGCCATGTTGAATTGGCCACCAATTTCACTGGCTGCATCGATTAAGGTAACAGCATGTCCACGCCCGGCAGCGGTGGTTGCGGCAGCCAGACCCGCAGGCCCTGCACCGATAACACAAACAGATTTTTTGGTTTTAGTGGGCTCTATAACCAACTCCGTTTCATAGCAGGCGCGCGGATTAACCAGACAACTGGCGCGCTTTTTCTGAAAAACATGATCAAGGCACGCCTGATTACACGCTATACACACATTTATCTCATTAGTACGCCCTTGCATTGCCTTGACTGGAAAATGAGAATCTGCAAGGAACGGTCTTGCCATGGAAACCATATCAGCATCACCATCGGCCACAATACGATCAGCAACATCGACTGTGTTTATACGATTAGTGGCAACCAGCGGCACATTAACTTCCGATTTGAGCTGGCCGGTAACCGTGGCGAACGCACCTCTGGGAACCATCGCGGCGATGGTCGGAATGCGTGCCTCATGCCAGCCAATGCCGGTGGTGATTAACGAGGCACCAGCAGCTTCCACCGCTTTGGCTTGTTTGACGATGCTGTCCCAGTCACTACCTTGCTCTACCAATTCGAGCATAGACAAACGATAAATAACGATGAAGTCCGGCCCTACTTTTTCTCGTACCCGGCTGACAATCGCTTCAGCCAATCGCAATCTGCGTTCAACGTCACCACCCCATTCATCGTTTCGAGTGTTAACGCGTTCAGACAAAAATTGATTAATCAAATAACCTTCAGAGCCCATGATTTCAACGCCATCATATCCGGCATCTCGCGCAAGCGCTGCACACCGAGCAAACGCTTTAATCTGCGACTCTATGCCTGAACTGGAGAGCTGCTTTGGTTTAAACGGTGATATCGGAGATTGCTTCGTGGTGGAAGACACAACCAACGGGTGATATCCGTAGCGACCCGCATGCAGAATCTGCATACAGATTTTTCCGTCTTCCTCGTGTACCGCTTTAGTCACCAGCTTATGTCGTCCAACCTGCCAGCGAGTATTAAGCGTGCCGGAAAGCGGCCCGAGCCAGCCACGAATATTTGGTGAGATTCCCCCAGTGACCATTAAACCTGCACCCCCGGCAGCCCGTTCTGCAAAATACGCAGCCAATTTCGGGTAGTCGCCACGTTTGTCTTCCAGACCGGTGTGCATCGAACCCATCAGAATGCGATTCTTGATGGAGGTGAACCCCAGGTCTAAGGGTTGAAACAGCGCAGGATACTGTTGACTCATGATATTTATCTGGCCTGTTGGTTAGTATTGCTGGGTAACTGGCACTACCTCAGCCTGATGTCATTATAGGCTGATACCACTCTTAAGGCAGCAAACTGGACCAATCTACTGCCACCGGGAAAATTCATTGTATGTTAGCCCTGCTGCGTTTATTCTTTGTGCAAACGATCAGAAAACCCCAAACAGATACAGCATGTCAGAACACGAACTGAAATACAGACAAGGCGACTCACCGGTTGTAAAAGATCCCGAAAGCTCATTCACGCTACCCGCGCGCTACTACCGAGACAAGTCAATTTACCAAAAGGAGATGGAGGCCATTTTCTTTCGGAGCTGGTGGTATACCGGGCACGTTAGTTCACTGGCAAAAACCGGCGATTACTTAACCACAAAAATAGATGACCAGAACGTGTTTGTGGTCCGCGATAAATCCGGTGAGCTAAAAGGTTTTTATAATGTCTGCCAGCACCGTGGGCACGAACTGCTCAATGGCAGTGGCAATGCCGGCGTAATCGTTTGTCCTTACCATGCCTGGTCTTACAATCTTGATGGCACCTTGCGCGGTGCTCGCAACAGCGACAATGTCGCCAACTTTAATAAATGCGATTTCTCACTCAAGCCTGTGCAGGTGGAAGTGTTCTGCGGCATGGTGTTTATTAACCTGGACGAATCAGCAGCACCATTAGCGGAACAGGCGAAGGAACTCGAAGCTGAAATTCGAGCCTACTGCCCCGATGTGGATAATCTGGCGTTTGCGCAACGCGATGAGTACAACGTGAGCTGTAACTGGAAAGTCATGATTGATAACTTCCTTGAGTGCTATCACTGCCACACGGCGCACAAGGATTTTGTCAACCTGGTTAATATGGAAAGCTACCGCTCGAAAGTCAATGGCATATATTCCAGCCACATATCCGATGCTGCTAATTCCACGGATAATTCTGCCTACAAATTTGAAAAAGGTGACGTTGACTTCGGTTTCGCCGGTTGGTTCCTGTGGCCTAATTTGACTCTCTGGGCATATCCTGGCGAACCAAATTTATCGGTATTGCAAATGTTACCAGACGGTGCTGAAAAAACGGTTGAATACCAGGATTGGTTTGTACCTAACGGACAAGCCAGCGAGCAGCTAAAAGAAGCTATGGACTACCAGAAAATAACCTTGCAACCGGAAGACATCAGTCTGTGCGAAAGTGTTCAGCGCGGCTTACGTTCGCGCGGTTACAATCAAGGGCGCTTTATCGTTGATGCTGATAAAACCGAATTATCAGAACACGCTGTACATCACTTTCAACAACTGGTTCTCGAAGCACTCGATACCGATTTATCCGGGAACTAATGAACCGGCTTAGCGCTTACGCCTCTTCGCAAACGCGGTTGGTGTTGCCTGTAATGGGTCGTCGGGCCAGTCATGTTTTGGGTACCGGCCAGCCAAATCTTTTTTCACAGCCGGGTAGCTGTTGGTCCAGAAGTTGGCCAGATCGGTGGTTATCTGCACTGGCCGTCGTGCTGGCGAGAGTAATTCAACTTTCAAATTAATCTGTCCGCGTGCAATGCTTGGATTAACTCGGCAGCCAAACATTTCCTGCAGCTTAACCGACAACACCGGCTGCGCTTCACCGGCATAACGAAGCTTTATATTCGAACCACTTGGTACCTCGTATTTTGTGGGTAGCATGGCATCGAGCGCTTGTTGCTGTTGATAGTCCAGCATGGTTTTCAGAATTTCGGAGAGCTTCAATTGACTCAGCGATTTCAGATGACTTTTTCCATTCAGCCAAACCAGCAACCATTGCTCAAGAGTGTCCAGCAGCGATTCATCATCGACCTGTGGCCAGTCGTCACCGGCAATTTGCCCTGTAACCGTTTGCATCAGAGCCACCCTCGACTGCCACTCACGGCATTCGTCTGTCCAGGGTAAGCAGCCAATTCCTCGCTTACGAATGCCACTGAGTAATGCGCGCGCTTTGTCCACATTATCAAGATCAGTTTTCGGTTTCGTTTCAACAACCAACTTGCCGAGTGTTTTCTGATGTTCAGCAACAACGCGCTCGCGATCATCATCCCAATCGACAAAATTCTTGACCGTAAATTGCTCTGGAGCCCACTGTTCAAGTTCGTTTATATCCAGCGCTGCCGCCAAAAACACCTTCGCTTCTCTTCCCGCACCACCCATGCGTACAACGGACATATAGTCAGCATAGGACAGCGCATCATCGCTAGACATAGTCGCTCCGGCTCCACACGCCAAAGCGAAGCGTGACTCATCGCCGGGGCGTCTTTGTGCAACCCAGTCCGGGTAGGCAATGGCAGTTAATACTCCAACTCCGGGTTGCTTCTCTGGCCGTTGGTTATCCGATAACAAAGCACGAAGTTGCGCAACGCGTTTTTTCTGTGCTGTCGATAGTGAATGCAAACCGAGTTCAATATTAGCGCTACGCTGTTGGCCACCTTCATCTTCAATAAGCACAGCCAACTTGCAGGCCGTATCAACACTTCCGTGCCGTTCGGCCCAACGAAGCATATGACCAAGACGCGGATGGGTCGGCAAGCTTGCAACCAGTCGCCCGTGCTCAGTCAGCCCGTGCTCTGCCCAAATGCCCAGATTTTCAAGCAAGGTCTGCGCACGCTCCATCGCAGCTTTAGGCGGTACTTCAAGCCACGGCAAATCGTCCGGGTCAGAAGCTCCCCAATGACCAAGCTCCATTAACAACGCTGAAAGTTCGGTCCGGTGAATTTCGGCTTGCCAGCTTTTCGATCGCCGCGCGTGGTCTGTCTCGAACCAGAGTCGATAACACACGCCAGGTGAAGTTCTGCCTGCTCGCCCTGCGCGCTGGGTTGCACTGGCCTGACTTGCCGATACAGTTTCTAGTCGATGCGAACCGGTTGCATTATCAACACGACCACGGCGTTCAAGCCCGGCATCGATAACCACACGCACTCCATCTATGGTTAACGACGTTTCAGCGATGCTGGTACTGAGAATAACGCGCCGCATACTTTTATCTGCCGGAGCCGTTGCCGCACGTTGAGTTTTGGCATCGGCCCTACCATGCAAGCCGTACACAGCGACCTCTTCTTTTAGCCGCGCTTTAAGCACAGTGCTGGTTTTATCAATTTCGTACACGCCAGGCAGAAACACCAATACGTCACCGGTATCTTTCTGCAAAGCCGTCAGCACGGCGGCGGCCACACGCACCGGCAAGGCATCTCTGCTTTGGCCAAGCCATTTGATATCAACCGGGTGTTGCCTACCCGCACAGTACACTTGCGCAGCTGTACTTAAGTGTTCACCAAGCTGTTCAGCATCCAAGGTTGCAGACATTAACAAGAGTCTTAGATCGCTACGCAGGGCCTGTTGTACTTCCAGTGTCAGTGCAAGCCCCAGATCAGCATGCAGGCTGCGTTCATGGAACTCATCGAATATGACCAGACCCACTTTTTCAAGGCTTGGGTCTGCCTGCAGTAGTCTGGTTAACACTCCTTCTGTCACGACTTCAATTATGGTTTGCTTCGATACCGACGTCTGACCACGCATGCGTAAGCCAATTCGCTCACCTACGCGCTCACCAAGCTGGGAAGCCAGTCGTTGCGCCACTCCCTGAGCGGCTAATCGACGTGGTTCCAGCATGAGTATCCGGCGCTCAGGTGAGGCGTCTGCAAGCAGGGTTAAAGGTAAGCCCGTACTTTTTCCGGCACCAGGTTCAGCATGCAATAACACGTTTCCAGAAACCAGAGCAGCCCGAACCTCATCGACCACGTCGGCTATTGGCAGCTCACCAACTAACGTTGCTATGTGATCTTGCTCAGGCAATGCCAGCCATTCGCTTTTGGGTCGAAAAATTCATGTTGTGTGTAGTTTAGACAGGTTAAGAAAATCGATGCTTTTATTTTATTGTTGATGCAATAGAAACTATAATCAAATCTGACATTTGCGGAAGACTCACATGCAAGACAACGAAGTGCCGTCTACACAGGATAATACTACTGAACCGTCTAAGCCGCCTCAATTACTCGAAATTGAACTGCGTGTGCTGGGCGTGTTGATGGAAAAACAACTGACCACGCCCGATGCTTACCCGCTGACCCTGAACAGCATCATAACCGCTTGTAATCAGAAATCCAGTCGCGACCCGGTGACGAACTACCATCAGGGTGAAGTATCACGTGCTCTGCGTGAGCTCGAAGATCGTCATTTTGTTCGCCGTGAACATGGCTCACGATCTGAACGCTATGATCAGCAGTTTATGAACCACCTGGGGCTGGGTAAAAAACAGCAAGCATTGCTGTGTGTGATGATGCTGCGCGGCCCGCAAACCATCAGCGAACTGAGCACACGAACCAAACGCATGTGCGAGTTTGTGGACAAAGAAGATCTGGAATTGTGTATTGACCGATTGAGCGAGCGACAACCAGCTTGCGCCATTCGGCTTGGACAACAGCCGGGTCAACGCGGTGAACGTGTTGCACATCTGTTTGCCGGCAAGCCCGCAGTGCAAGCGCGTACAAATGACACTTCAACTCATGCAGTTTCAGCATCTGGTGACATGGCACAAACTATAACGGACAGCTCTTCGAACAACACTTCCGAGAACAATGAAGCCACAACGCACCTGGAAATGGAGTTGGCCACGCTAAAGGAACAAGTCAGTGCGTTGAACGCGGAAACCAATACCTTAAAGATGCAACTGAATACCCTTTATGAATTAACCGGTAATAATAAACCCGACAACGACACCACCTGAAACTCAAGTTTCGCCATTCTCGGTAATCAAACTTATCCCAAGCTACATTACCAGACTTACATGGTAAATCCGTAATACAAAACCGGTTTACTCACGTGCAATACCTGCCGTTAACCACAGTACCGTTAATCAATCTGTGGTGTATCTATCATGAAAATCGTTGCCGTTGTAAAAATCGTTAGCATAGTCACATTGGGTGCGTTTGTTTCTGCTTGCTCCAACACACCTAAGAAGCCGGTCGAACCACCACCGCTTGCAGCTGCAGTGGTAGCACCAGACCCGGCACCGGCAATTGTGCAAACACCACGAGGACCCAGCCTGACTATGGACGATGTGTTGTTTGACTTTGAACAAGCCAGCTTGCGACCTGAAGCCGAAGCCACCGTAGTGAAAGCTGCCAATTACCTAAAATCAAATCCAAATCGAATTGCACTGGTTGAGGGACACACTGATCACACAGGCGATGAGTCATTCAATCAGAGCTTATCAGTAGAACGTTCAACTGCGATTAAAGATGCACTAGTGTCTATGGGTATTAGTGAAGGTCGCATAAAGACCAAAGGACTGGGAGAATCAAGCCCGGTGGCTGACAACGGGACTGCGGAAGGCAGACAGGCCAATCGACGAGTGGAAGTCATATTTCCTGAAGCGTCCGCTTACTAGCGACATACCAGGTATCCGGGTTTACTCACCCGGGAAGCTAATATTGGATACGGGCAGCATGGTGTAGAAACACCATGCTGCTTTCTCTATTTTAAGCCGCAACGTCTAATGCGCCAGTTCGTTTGGCCCGCAAAAACTGCCAAACCAAAGCAGGCGCTGCAATAGCCAGAGCAACCAGATCAGCCTGAAAACTTGGCGCTATCATCACAAGTCCGGAAATGGCCAATAGTATTCTTGGTATCGCGGCCATATGCGTAAGAAAAAAGCCAACAACAGCTGCCGATAGGAAGAACACACCGAGAATACAACTGGTAGCGGTGTAAGAGAACGTCAACAAATCAAACCCGGTTGACGACACGATTAACAAAACAGGTGCATACACAAACGCCATTGGGGCGACTATCTTACCCAGCCCAAGCGTGAATGCTGATATCCCGGTTCTAAACGGATTCGAATTTGCAATTGCAGCGGCCGCATAGGCCGATGTACAGACTGGCGGTGTGATTTCAGAAACAACACCGTAGTACAAAACAAACATATGACTGGCAATGGGTGGCACACCCAACTGAGCAAGTGCTGGTTGCGCAACAGATACCAACATAATGTACAGAGCTGTGGTCGGGATACCCGCTCCCATTAAAATACACGCCAAGGCAATCAATACTAACGATAAAAACAGCGTGAGATCTTCTACCGAAAATAACTGCCACGGACTCGCACTTAACAAATCAAACAGTGAAGCAGCCAATGTGCCTGCCCCTTGCGTGACCATAAAGCCAATACGAAATCCAATGCCAGTGGTGTTGATAACACCCACTACAATACCTACAGCCGCTGATGCAGCACCAACGGCAAGCGCATACTTAACGCCAAGCTCCATGGCCTCACTCATTTGTGGAACCCGGATTCGCTCCTGTGGATTTAGCGGGCCGATAAAACAGCCTACAATAAGCGCTATAGTCATTGGAAGTTCAAACCCACCGGTGTTGTATTTCCAGACAATAAATGCGATGAACGCAAGTGGTAGTACGAGCGTTACCGGATTTTTGTAACGCGCCATACCAACAATGATCGATAATGAAATACCGCAAAACGCTGACATAAAAGGCGTATAGCCCGAGAACAACACCATCAACAGACCAATCAATGGAATGATATTCGCCCAACCCTGACGCCAGACTTCAGCAAACTTTGGCAGCATGTCTTTCGACAAGCCCTGCAGATCGAGCTTGCGGGCCATCAAATGGACCACGGAAAACACACCAACGTAATGCAGCAGTGCCGGGAAAATAGCCGCTATAACAATCGTGGTGTATGGCACTTCAAGAAATTCTGCCATGATGAATGCCGCTGCACCCATAATAGGCGGTGTAATCTGACCACCAGCAGAGGACGCTGCCTCTACCCCACCGGCAAAGTGACCGGGATAGCCCATGCGCTTCATATTGGGAATTGTCAGTGCACCGGTAGAGACTGTATTGGCAACCGATGAACCTGAAATGGTGCCGAAAAATGCCGAAGATACAACCGATACTTTTGCAGGGCCTCCAGTGTAGCGACCAGCCAGTATGGTTGCGTTGTCGATAAACAGTTTGCCCAATCCTGTTTTTTGCGCAATAACGCCGAACAACACAAAATGAAAAACAATCGTTGATACAACCCACAGCGTGACACCAAAAATGCCTTCTTGTGGAAAGTACATACTCGATACAAATGTGTTGAAGCGAACCCCAGGGTGTTGCAGGATGCCCGGAAAACTCGGACCAAACAAAGCATAAGATATAAACACACAAATAATTAGTGGTAGTACCCAACCCAGTGTGCGCCTGGCAATATCCAGCACCAATAGAATAATAATCACACCCAGTACAACGTCGTACAGGTTCGGATTCCCCATTCGAAAGGTTTGTTCTTCAATTCCCAGGAACGGAATACCTCTCCAAGCCAACCCGACATAAAGCGACACCAATACGCCAAGAACCATGAACACCAGGTCGTAAACAGGAATGTTGCCCACGCGCCATTTGCTCACTTTCAAAGCGAACAAACTTTTAGACTTTACGATCGGAAAAAACGCATAAGTGAGTATGAACAGCCCCGCCAGGTGCCACCCCATATGCCAGTGATCTGCTGGCAGTCCAAAACCTGCAGTAAGAAAATGATAAACCGCAAACAACAAGGCAACACATCGCAGTATTAACCCTGCGGTTGGACCAACCTCGCGGGTGGCAGAGCCCTCATCGTATTCACGCTCAATGGCTTCGAGTTCGGCATCGGTTAGTGCTGCCTCGTCCAGCTCATTATTATTCATGTCGTTTTCCGGTTAAATCGTGCGTAAAAAAAAGACGACCCTTAGAACCAAAGGCCGTCTTCTATTTTTCACCAGTCCCGCTTGTTAATCGAAGCCCTGGTCAGATTTACATCGGTTGGCAAAACTTACTTGAGTAAACCTTGTTCTTTATAGAACTTCTCGGCACCGCTATGCAATGGTACTCCTAAGGCAGCAACACCATCCAGGGCTGTTTCAGCTGTGATTTGCTTGCCTTTAGCGTGTCCATTATCCAGCAGTTTGCGAGTGTTGCTATTCCACAAAGCAGCGGTAATACCATAGACCAGTTCTTCATCCAAGTCTGATGACACAACCAGCATGGCACTAACAGCCGGTGTCAGAACATCTTCACTCACACCCTCATAAACGCCACCTGGAATTTTTGACGGAATATAAGCTGGAATAATCTCATTGATTTTTGCCAGATCGTCTTCGGTAAACGAATGCAGACTCATACCTTTAGTTGATGCAAGCTGAACCATAGCAGCAACTGGCCAGCCTGCTGCATAGAAGTAGGCATCCAACTGTCCATCAGCCAAACGCTCAGCGCTTTGACTGTTGTTCAATTCTGCTTCTTCAATATTGTCGCGCGTGATACCCCAGGCTTCAAGCATCTGCAGTACAGCCACTTGAGTACCCGAACCTGCCTGCGCTATACCCACTCGCTTGCCTTCAAGGTCGGCAAGGCTTTCCATGGAGCTGCCTTTAGGCATAACCAGGTGCAGATCTTCTGGGTAAAGGTTAGCGATGATACGTAGCTTTGGATGCGCTTTACCTTCAAACTTGCCTTCACCCATGTACATGGAACGAGTTACATCAGCTGCAGCAAGACCAGCTTCCAGTTCGCCATTTTGAACCGCCGCATTGTTGAAAACAGATGCAGTGGTTGATTGAGCAATTGCGATAAGACCCGGTACACCACACTGGCCACCCTTATCACAAGGTCGTGCTCCCGGAGGTGCTGAAATACCATTGGCGATAGTGCCACCAATTGGGAAATAAGTACCGCCGGCACCACCGGTGCCGATACGAAAAAACGTGGGTGTCTGGGCGTTCGCCACGCCAACAAGCAGCATTGCGCTAACGGCTGTAGCCGTTAGTAGTATTTTGTTTTGGAATTTCATTTTTTCTCCATAGATCCGGCCACGATCGCGGCCATCGCAGACAGATTACGGCGAATTAGCTATTTACACAAATTCTAATTTATTCTAATATCATAAATTATATTTATACCTTCAGTATCAACGTCTTTATCTGAGCGATACCGGTGAATCTAAAACAACTTCGCGTATTTCAGGAAGTCATGCTGACGGGTTCAGTCTCGCAAACCGCCCGCAATCTGAACCGGACTCAACCCTCGGTTAGCTCGTCAATATCAGCCTTGGAACAAGATCTGGGAGTCAATCTGTTTGACCGCCGTGGAGGACGGCTGCATCCGGTACCAGAGGCGCAATATTTACTAAAAGAGAGTTCAGATGTGCTGCGTCGTGTTAATACGATAAGTCAGACTATTCACCGTATTACTTCATTGGAAATTGGCGAACTACGGATTGCTTCAATGCCGGGACCATCGGTTTACTATTTGCCCGATACCATTGCCAGCTACACGCAAGACAACAGCGAAATAAAAGCCACACTGGCTTCAAGAAGCACTGACGCAGTCATTAATCTTGTTGCCACACAACAATACGATATTGGGATTTGCGATAACCATCCGGATCTGCAAAAAGAAAGCGGCCTGCTCAGCACTGAAATATTACAGTATCCCTGTGTTGTCGCGTTGCATGCTGAGGATGAACTGGCTGGCGAAAAACGAATAAGATTACAGCAGCTTGATAATAAGCCAATGGGTATTTTATTTGATGATCATGCCAGTCATCAACAAATAAAAGACGCATTCAATCAATCGCAATTAACCCTGAATACCGTTTTCTCGACGCAATATTTCTTGCCACTGTTAACTTATGTGGAGCAAGATTTAGCCTGTGCGATTGTTGACCCTCTGACTGCTAAAAGCTATACGAAAAGTCGCTCGGTCGGAGACAGGAAAATCGTATTCAAACCGTTAGTCAGTCCGATTATGTTTGAGTTGGCTATTATTAGGCCGTCGCAACGTCCCGCCTCTTTACTCGCAGATAATTTTTACGGGTTCATGCACGCACGACTAAAACAACTTCAGGCTGTCACCTGAGAATACAAAACTTAATACAATTTCCCATCCATCGGTAGCCGCTTTACAATTGGTTAGCACGTCGCTCTCCAATCAAGCGCCATCCCTTAGCTCAACGCGACGAATCTTTCCCGAAATTGTTTTCGGCAAACTGTCCACAAACTCAATTATTCTCGGATATTTGTACGGTGCAGTTAATTCTTTACAGAATGTCTGAATTTCCTCAGACAGATCATCTGAAGGTGTAGCGTCTGCCGAAAGTACAATAAACGCCTTAACCAGTTGACCACGGGTCTCGTCGGGAACACCGATGACAGCACTTTCGGCCACCTGCTTGTGCTCGAGTAAAGCGCTCTCTACTTCAAACGGACTGATGCGATAACCAGCAGATGAAATCAAATCGTCTGAGCGCCCGACGAACCATAAATAGCCGTCTTTATCACGCGACGCCGTATCACCAGTGTAATACCAGCCATTTTTAAAAGAATCTGTTATCAGATCGTTGTCTTTTAAGTAGCCGTGAAATAGCCCTGCAGGCCATTGTCCGTCGGTACGCACAGCAATATGCCCGACTTCATCGTCGGCTAACACCTTGCCGTCATCGTCAATCACGTCCACATCAAAACCTGGCACCGGTTTCCCCATAGAACCAAACCTGGTTTCAACATCAGGAAAATTCCCCACTATGTTGATGGTTTCGGTTTGGCCGTAACCATCGGCTATCGTGGTTCCCGTGTGTTGTTCCCAATAGCGGATGACTTCCGGGTTCAGCGGCTCCCCGGCCCCCAGGCACCGTCGCAAAGAGCTTAAATCGTATTTTGATAAATCTTCCTGCGCAAACAAACGATAAACGGTTGGAGGTGCACAGAATGTGGTAACGCCAAGCGATTTAATCAGTTCTAAATGCGCTTTAACATCCATTCCGGGAGCATCGTATAGCACAGTTGTTACACCAAGCAGCATTTGTGGAAACAGCATACCCCAAGCCGCTTTTGCCCAACCGGTATCGGTCAGTGTCCAGTGTATATCGGATTCGTGTAAATCCATCCAGAACAAACCTGTGGCTGCATGTGCCAGCGCGTAGCCAAAATCCCTCGGAACCATTTTAGGCATTGCGGTGGTGCCTGACGTGAAGTAAATCAACATCGTGTCGTTGGAGGCAAATGGCGCAACATCGGTCGCGTTTAGATCGCCGGTTTGTTCATTACACAGTGCATCGAGAGAAAGCCATTGATCTGTTGGGTTATCGTCAACAACTATCAGATGTTTAAGTGTGGGACACTCACTGATTATTTGATCAATCTTCTGACAATGTTCCGGGGATACCAACACCGCTTTCGCACCTGCCTGATTGATTCTATAAGCAATATCTTTGGCTGTAAGTAAATTGGTTCCAGGCATGGATATGACACCGGCTTTCATGCAACCAAGTAAAACCTGGTGCCAGGCCGGTTGACGACCAATGACAACGCACGCAGCATCGCCACGTCGCATACCCAATTGCATCAGAGCTTTCGCAATTTTCGCAGACCGAACCGCAAGCTCTGAGTAAGTGACCCGGGGAGTATTTCCACTGGCAGCATCTACCCAGATCAGTGCATCTTTATCAGCTTGTCGTGCCCGAACATCGACAACATCAAAGGCAAAATTGAATGCGTCTGGAATTTCCGGAGTGTAAGCTTTTCTGGCAGTCTCGTAGTTTCTGTCGATGTGGCTGTAGTCAATCAAAGGTGCACCCGGTAAATAGGAAATAACGAGTGCTAATATCTCACGATCTTTGTATGAAAACAAACCCCGAAGCAAGCTGGATGCTGTTTAAGTCGCGCCAGGTGGGAGCACAGCAAGATAGAACTGAACAGTGGTTTCTAATCCTGCGCAACGTACAATCTAAGCGGCGCGAGAGTTGTCTTGCCATTTTCGATTCAGAATTGGAGGGATGCTGTCACCGTCAACTGGTTTCGATAGCAAATAGCCTTGCACACTGTTGCAGCCCTGCTCTTTTAACCAGTCGAGTTGTTCCTGCGTCTCAACTCCCTCAGCAAGACAATCGATTTCCAGACCACTTGTAATTTTCAAGACGCCTTTTATTACCGACTGCTTTTTATTGTCGTTTTCCACATCGTCCACAAACGATCGATCTATCTTAAGACAGGTTATGGGTAACTGAATAAGATAAGACAAAGAGGCAAATCCGGTTCCAAAATCATCAAGCGCAATGCGTATACCTGATTCAGTCAACTCTTTAGCTAATACAGCAGCATGTTCCGGGTATTTTAGAAATGCAGTTTCTGTCAACTCTATTTCGAGCTTGGTGGCATCAATACCAGCAGTATCTATCGCATTGTTTATACGGGAAACCAATTGCAATTGCGGTGAAAATTCAACTGCTGAAATGTTAACAGCGAGACGCAAATTCGGATATTCTTCATGCCACTTTGAAAGCTGTTGCAAACCATGCTTTAGCACCCAATCTGTCACTGAGCCGATTAAACCGCAGTTCTCCGCTATTGGAATAAAAAGATCAGGAGGTATCGAACCCATTGTTGGATGATGCCAACGCACCAGAACTTCGACACCGGCTACTTGCAGTGTCTTAATATCGAATTGTGGTTGATATACAAGCGACAATTGATCTTCTTCCAGCGCAACAGCCAGATCTTTCTGAAGCTGCAAGGTTCTTGAAAACTCGTTTGCCAGTTCATCAGTGAAAACAACATATTGGTTCCGACCCATCTCTTTTGCTTTGTACATGGCAATATCGGCATTTCGGATTAGTTCAGACCCGCTCTTACCGTGCTTTGGAAACAAGCAAACACCGGCACTACCACCAAGGGCAATTTCCTGTGACGCAACATTAATAGGCTTGGATATTTCTTCGATTAACTGTCGTGCTATCTCGCCAGGCTCTTGTCGTTCAGATAGACTTTTCAACAGTATCATGAATTCATCACCACCGATTCGAGCTAACGTATCCTCACTGATGCACACGGTACGTATACGCTCAGCGATTTCGATCAGCACTGCATCACCTACCAAATGCCCCATGGTGTCATTAACGTTTTTAAACAGGTCCAGATCGAGATACACAATGCCAGTTTGGTTATCGTTGGTTGCATTCTCAATCGCACTCTCTAATTGTTCATTAAACTCCTTTCGATTATACAGCCCGGTTAACGGGTCTGTTTTAGCCTGATAGATCGTTTCCCTTTGTGCAACAATTCGTTCAATCGTCGAATTTGCAAGCCTTGCCAAAGTGTCAAGTACCGACATGGCGTCATCGATATGTAGCTCTGTATCGGCTGACGTGATGTTCAAACATCGATTGTTCGTGCCATATGAAACTATTGGAAACGACCACAAGTGGTTGTAACCAGACATGCCCAGAGATCGTTGCGCTTTGATTTTTGAATTAATTAAGTCAGTTGTATACTTGCTTTGGTTATGGAGAAGGCTGGTTTCCAAACCGGAATCAACCAAAGGAATTCTTGTTCCTGCAACATCGTCCGTTTTGCCAACCAGACCAACAATTGTTACGAACGCCGGATTTTCATCCAGCTCACACAAGCTTACCCTGCGCGCATTCACCAATCGAACGGCGCAATCCCCAACCAGTTGCATGGCGTCCTGCACACTTTCTGCAGCCAGCAACTTTTCACTTAGCACATTCAGATGCTCCAGATGTTGTGCGTACAACCGATGACGCGCAACCGGCGCATTCGATTCAAAGGCTCTGTTGTGAGAGATCGATGTGGCAAGCAAAGCAGATATTTTCTCTAATCTGAATTTGTCTTCCTGTAAGTATCCATGCGTTTTGGACGCGATGTTAAGCGTACCTATAATTTCAAGCCCCGATATTAACGGCACTACCAGCACGGATATGAAACCATGTTCGTGCAGCTGACGATTAATTTCTCTGTCAAGATTTTCAGATGGCTGGTAGATGATGGGAGTCGCCACGCTTTGCGAGTAGATCTCATATGACGAAAACGAAGGTAACAGTTGCCCTACCGATAAGTTCACCTCCACACCTTCATCATCATAAACCGCCGCAACAGCAAGTTGTTGCTCTTTGGTATCGTAGTGCGTAATGGTTACATGGTCAGCGGGTAATACTCGTGGAATAAAGTGCACGATGCAGTCGTAGATTTCGCTCGTAGAATCCAGGCTCGAAATTCTTTCGATAAGCTTCCCAAGCTCTTTTAGAACAGTTGTATCTTGAAGGTTCACGAGTATTCGACGGGCTGGAAGCGCGGTAGTTGTCCCTCCATTGAAGCGCAATCATAGTGCCATCAGGTTACGCCTTTTCCGCCAGGTAACACATATTTACCATGATCAGGTACACAAAAATAACCATGGTTCGTCACTGCTCTGATCAAACCCCTATTTAGTAGCCGTAATACTACCGCCATAACAACAGCTAGCAAGTTATCCGCAGCGTCACTGCCAACTTGACTCCAGTAAGACTACTAGCCAAAAATGAGGGTAATTTTCACCCTTCAGCTTTCAGAACCTACAGATATGGTTCTCTTGTCATTTACCTGTCCATTCAGCCATTAATCAAAGCTGAATCTGAAGCGACAGCGCGCCGATTAAGGGACGTAACGGGAAGGAAATAAATTGTTCGTTGTTTCGAATCCAATCGAAGGACAATAAGTATGACTAAAGATCAAGCTGGAAGACGACGTCTTATAAAAACAGTATTCGCTGGCATAACGTTGCAAGCCTATGGGCAACTCGCAAAAGCTCATTATCCCAACTTTCAGTTACCTGTAACTGATAGGCCCATTAGGCTTTACAACATTCACACAAAAGAAACGCTTAGCATAAATACAGATAAACCCATTGAAAATATATTCGAAACAATGGTCAGGGTTAATCACTTTTTCCGCGACCACAGACAAAACGCTGCACACGCCATGGATATTAATCTTCTGTATCAACTAGGCGAGCTTCAAAGTCGAGTCGACAGCACAGCCGTTTTTGAAATAGTAGCCGGCTACAGAACAGAATCGACCAATGTACTGTTAAGGCAAACCAGCAGGAATGTTGCCAAAAACAGTTACCACCTGCAAGGACGAGCAATCGATCTTCGTCTTCCAGGAACAAAGACTCATCGTCTAAAAGATTCAGCTGTAGCGATGAAATCTGGCGGTGTTGGTTATTATGCAAAATCCAATTTTATTCACTTGGATACCGGCCCGATTCGCTATTGGAGTGCTTAATTAATCGCTACCGTGTCACCCTGACTCTGTTACTCGTAGAGATCCTTGATATTTGCACATTTCCCACAAACCGCACGGTGTAACCTGTATGCGTGGTATCGATCTTGAAAGCCTCACACCTATTGCAAGTTAAATCTCACTAAATAGACCCTACGCACATGAATACACTTAGTCGATCGAAACAACTTATCAGTTACGGCGTTCTATCCGCGCTGGTTGTCATGGGCAGTGGTTGCAGCTCAAACGGTGATGATAATCCTGCAACGGATGAAACAGCAGATATGGATGGGACTTCCACGGCTGGAGAGGCCACTAACACCGATGGAACATCAACAGCTGGCGAAACTGTAAATACCGACGGAACATCCACAGCCGGCGAATCACCTAATATTGATGAAAACACAATCACTGATGGCGTATCCATACCTGTTTTTTCGTGTGAAGAAAGAGCGAGTATGTTCGTTACCAAAGGATCGGCGAATGCAGATCTACCCGACCCACAAGTGAGCGCTTTGTGCGTCGATGATATGGTGGTGGTGAACTCCAATCAAATACCTGACTTTCCTTACATAGAAACCTCACCCGGCAACCCGCAAGAATATGCATTGGAATTTCAGATTCCAGCGACTCCGACAGTCGCAGCTGCAGCAAGCGATGTTCCGGCTCTCGGAGCCCTGGGAGTCGCAATCAACGGCATCCCGATTTATGGCGCCACTGAAGGTACTGGCGGTGACGTGTTATCTTTGGGTGGAGGGTTCACCGAATGCGGTGGGCACAATGGTCCGACCGGTTACCACTACCACACATTCGATGTCGATGGCAGTGACTACTGCCTGTTCTCGGAAGCGGAAGCAACTGCTGCACCGCAGCTTTTTGGCTACGCATTAGACGGCTACCCGATTTATTCAGGCAATTTTCAATACACATCGTCCTGGTATCTAAGCGACCCTTCTCTGTTTGCAACCGATACATTCTCTGCACACACCTTTGTTGAGGGATCAGGAGACCTTGATCAGTGCAATGGCCGAACAGATGCCAACGGTAACTACGCTTACTACACAACCGATAGCTTCCCGTACACCCTGGGTTGTTATAGAGGTGTCGTCGCCGAAACTGCTGGCGGCGGCGGTGGTGGTGGCCCAAGGAGATAACAATGGGTGTTCAGCGAAGAAACTTCATAGCCGCCACAGCCATTTTGCCCACAGGTTTGTTATTTGGGTCGAATGCACAAGCCGCTGATACAGCACCGAGCGATGCTGACATCGGATTCTGTCAGGACATGAGCATTCATCATTTACAAGCCTTGGTTATGTGTCAACGAGTGCTTGGTAGAGACACCGGTGATGCAGTTCAAGCAGCAGCAGCTGAAGTGTTGCAGAATCAAGCCATGGAAGTGGGCCAGATGCGAGCGTGGCTAACAGACTGGGGAGCTTCCACCGTACCACCAACAACGGTAATGGCCTGGATGGGAGCAAACCAGGGAACTGGAATGTCGTTGGCCAACATGCCGGGTTATGCCAGCGATGAACAGCTTCTGGAACTATCCTTGGCAAACGGTATCGATCGGGGTCGCAGATGGCTTGAGCTAATGCGAGCCCATCATGTCGGAGGCGTGATGATGGCGACTCAAGCTGTAAATCTATGCTCATCGACAAAAGTAATTCGCCTGGCCAAGCAGCAGGTCAGTACGCAAAGCTTTGAAATAGAGCAATATGATTTATTGCTGACCGGGCGGTACGCTTGAGTCAGTAGTTTGGTGACGCTTCAATACCAATACAGAAACATCGTCATTGAATACATCACTGCCATTCCATTGGATTATTTCGTCTTCGAGCTTTTTTAACACACTCTTAGAACTGTCCGATCCTGTGTCTTGTAGAGTATTGAGTAAACGCTCATTGCCAAAAGCTTCTCCTTCCGGTGAAAAACATTCTACAATCCCGTCAGAATAGAGTAAAAGGCTATCCCCATCTGCCAGATTACAAGTCACTGCGCCGTAGCTTACATCTGGGAACATACCCATGGGCATACCACCATCCCCCAGGGTTTTAACCTTATTATCAGATGACGAAAAGTGAATCGGTGGAGGATGGCCAGCCTGACAAAAGCACACTTCACCGGTTTGCATATTGACTAGGCCATATACCAGCGTAAAGTAATGCGCATCCCCTTCAAGTAAAGCATATTCCATATTGAGTTCGGCAACAGTCTTCATAACCATCGTTTCCATACTGCTACAGGAGAGGTAGTTGGATGCACAAATACCATTGCTCTTTGGATTCAACTGCATATGAATCGCATACGATACCATCGCAGCGGCTGATCCATGGCCTGTAACATCGGCCATATAAAAGGCAAGCGTTTCATCTGAAAGCTGAAAGTAGTCGTATAGATCACCCGCAACGTACATGGCAGGCTTACTTATCCCGTGGGCTTCAAAATCGCCAATGCGTTTAGCATTCGGGATAATTTGCTTTTGCAAATTCGCGGCTAACTTTAAATCGCTAGTGACGCTGTCGTGCAAATAATTCAAATCCTTCAGTTGCTTTTTCTTTGCATCCAACTCAAGGTTAATTTGTTCCAGGTTTCTGTGCGACTCGCTAAGTTTTTCGTAAGACAGAAATAAGTCACGTGACTTTGTCTCCAGCAACTGCTCTGCCTGAGACCTGCGTGCTTTCTCTCTTTCGAGAGCACGTTTTAATACTAAGATGTCCATTACTCATGCATGGTAATGTGCAATGTGCAGGCACTTTCGCCGTCGTGCATGCACTTTGAATGCTCCAGTGAATATTGAGTATTAAATTGCTTGGCAGCCCCGGCGATCAAACCCTCAGCCAGATAGCATAGCTTGCGCGGTGAGCAGTAATACATGGTCAGTTCGTTATCTTCCTCATCCTTGTACTCAAATTCCGGCAACATTGCATCCGGGTGCAGCTTTCGAACTTCAACATGAATAATCCTATCCACAGTAAGCAGAAAAGATTTAAGCGTCATATCTGACGACACGAATTGAGGGTTATTTTCAACGAACCGTGGAAACGCATACTCTCCAAATTTTCTCACCAGATCGTTAACCGGAATACCTGATATGTCGTGAGCAGCCGCCACAAGACTGAGCAGCTCTTCGTCGGAGTAATTTTGCGTGCCGACATAGATGCCCTCTGAACCGGCCTTTGACAATATGCTATCCCACACGTCCAACCCAAACGCTTCTTCAACCATGTCGCTCAGGTAATTGAAAATAATGCCTTTCATCTAGCTGTACCCTCAGATGCTGTTCTTATTCAGATGTATTCTCAATCAAAAAATCGGTTAGATTGACCAAATCTTAAGTGCCGCAGGGTTAGTTTCAGACAGGCACTCTAGGCTCTAAAAAAGCACCGATAAACCGCATTAACAGGCACTCACCCAGACGCGCTGATCTATTGATGCAACGACACGCAGAGAAATACCTTCCCGGAGAATTTGCAACGTCACCGTATTGATACTGACGTAATTTAGTTCCATCCAAGCGCTATTTCGCCTACTGCTAGGCATACTGGTTTGTAACGTGGCTTGCCTTGTAAGAGATGACATAAATATTCACAATACGATGAACAGCTCGGCAGTATGATCACCAGAATTCTAGAGTCGTAAGGGGATTCGGCATGAAAACATTACTTATTGTGGTCCTCGCCTTAGTGGGTGTTGCGGTGCTATTTTGGGCCTTGCTGCTCTTCATGGGTTGGTTAGCATCATTTGTAGGTGAAGGTACGTATACGCCAGAGGCAAAAACCAAGCTTAAAACCAAGTCCAGTGATAAACGTCTGACAAGCCAATCTGACACTAACGCGCTTAAGCGTAGTCAATACGAGCCAGAAGCAACCCCTGTTCTGCACTCGTAGTCCAAACCCCAGAATGTGATCAGGAACCACCGGGCAATATATTTGCTCGCAACTGTGTGAAGCCAACCACGGGTGTTCCATCCCCGCTGTTCATCGACTAGCGTTTCCAAGCCAGTACCGTCGAGACTTGTCCGCGCGCACTCACGCGCCCGTAGCGTCCCCGGACCCGACAGTAACGGTATGAGTAGATTCAAACTTGATGTCCTCATCGCTCCCTGCAGTATCCAAATCACCTTGGCAGGTATACGCCACCGTATACTCACCCGGCGAAAGATAGTCGACCTGATAGCCAAAAGTTGCTCCGTCATTATTCGCAACAAATGGTACGGTTGTCACCGGATTTGAATTTGCACCGCCCATATCATCCGGGGATACACCCTCATGGCCTCCATACACGTAGGCCATTGGAGAAGCGCATTCTAGCGGCATGTCGCTTACAGCCCACATGCCGGTTAATCGCTGTGCTTTATCGTCAACCAGCTGTATCAATCTCAGTGTTGGACGCAGCTTATAGCCCTTAGCGGAGTGATTAACTGATTTGCGTAAATCGAAATCAATCATAAATCGGTTATCACCGTTGATAAAAGCAGTAAAGCCTTGATTAATTTTTAAGCCAGATTGAGCACCACTGGGTATAGATAGCGGGTGTTCTGTTCCGTCAAGTAGCACGATATAACCAGGGTTAGCTTCATCAATGGTCAAGCGGATCCAAGGGTATCGGCCGGGCTCTATTGCGACATCGTCAAGTAAGTTCACCGATTTACCATCGGTCAAAGCTAATAAGTTCAGCGGTCGTGATACAGGTTCATCGCATTGAGAGATCAATTTGTCCTGCATGGTGAGATCTTCGTCCACATCCGGGTTTTCCGTTGCTTCGGCGTCCCCGTTAAAAACGTTTTCTTTTGCTGGCGTGTTTTCAGAATTCGTTGTGGTTTCCAGATCGGTTTCCACAGAGAGCTCAGTTTCGTCTGTAGCTACACCGTCATCACAATACTGGTAAATGATGTCAGCACCCTTCGGGCTATGTAAATGCACACCCTGAATATTTACGACCACTTGGCTTGCCCCATCCACTGGTGCGTCACTTAAGCTTAATGAAAAGGTGGTTGTGCCGGTAGCTGTATCTGTACCACCGCTGCTGCAGGAGACAAGCAATATGGCAGCGGCCACTGTACTTAATTTGAATACGTTGTAAGATTTCATGCGATATTCCCCGTACCTTCTCAAACTAATATCGGTCGCAGCTTAGGCACCTGTGCGGTTCACATCACATATTTTGCGTAAATTGAGCTGAGTATTCTAATGGTTTCCAAATTGTGAGCTAACGACAGGGGGCAACAACATATAGTGTCAATAGACACAGCCGCAATGCATTCAAAACAAGCACAGTCAACAGACTTTAGCTCAAAAAATAAACGGGCCCCATATGGGCCCGTTTATTTGCTATTGACGAGTCTGTACTGCTCTAGTTGGCAGCATCTGGCCCCGTATTATTATCGTTGAAAAAGTGATCGCAGTTTGTAACATTAAGGCCCTATTTATCGCCTGTTTTTCCGCGAGACGAGTTGTTGAGTGCTTTACTGAAGCAATTTGCTCTGGCCTTTTACATCACTACTGCCTGGGATCACAAGCGCTGCCAGTAACACCACAATGTTCATGATCCGCCGAGTCGATGTTTTGCAATACCCGAATATGATCAATTTCGAATTCTGGTCCGCCATCGCTTACAAAAACGTTGGTATCGATACTTCCCTCGAAAAAGCTGAAGCCCATATGCAAGCTTGCCATTATATACATTCGCCCATCGTGCACAGGAGCCTGGCATTCTATTGGTTGAGTACTGTCATTCTCCATACATAGTGGCAGGCTTGAGTCCTCGGCTGCTACGCGATGAATTAACACATCGTTGACATACCATTCAATGAAATCTGGCTCCCACAAAACCCCATAGGTCACCCAATCATTTGAACCATAATCCATGTTAGAAAAATTCAATGCACAACGCGCATCGGTATACGCTGAAGAACCGTTAAATGTCCAGTTGTTCGGAGATCTGTTTCTACCGTCAGCATCGGTGGGAAAATGGTAAGTTTGGAAAATGGTGTCATAGGTTAGGATGTTAACGTTATTGGTAATTGCAAAGACATCACTCTGGGGAATGAAGCATGAACCATCCTCAGCACTCCTGCTATTGGGCAAATACTCCATAATATCAATTTCATAAATTGGTGGCGCAGTTCCTCGCCGACCGAGTAGCTGATTGTTGTAGGCATTGTCAGAGTAAAGCCAAAATGCGGCTCGGAAGCCGTTACCGTCGCGAGGTAGCCGGACGCGCGCTTCGACGTACCCGTACTTAAATTCAAATCCGTGCGGATCGGTTCTAGCTGGATCTGTATGGGATGAGATCACACCGGTAAGGTAATCCTCTCGCCCGTTAATCTTGTTTTTCCATGGATTCGTGTGCGCTTGTATGGTCAGCACACCATCATTACTTCTACTAAACACATCCTTTGAATTGATTTCCAAAAAATTGATAAAGCGGTCCATATCTGGCCAATGATTTCCATCCCAGCCTAAACCCGGTTCAAGACCAGTGGTATTTACAAACCAACCCTCATCTCCTTCTGCGGAATTGTTTTTCCAGTCACCATACGGAAAACGTGTACTCCATTTTGTGTAGTCAACCACATTCATTCGATCGGGCTGAACTGGTTCATTAAACTCTTCCAAAAACACTTCAGTCCAGTTTCCATTACTCGGCTGAAAAAGGCCATTTCCCAAGCTGACAATGTTTCCAATGGGGCCGGCTGCGTCTATGGGACATTGCTGGTATCCCACATAAGCTTCATTGCCCTCTTGTGGTGTGCACGAACCTCCTGTAGGCGGCTGCGGTGGTGGCGGGGGTGCAACATTTGACACGCTGATGCTTCTCTCCGCCGTATCGGATAAGCCATCGCCATCAGTGACTTGTAATTGAATTGTAAAAACACCCTCGTTAGCGAAGCTGATCTGGGTTGATTCGCTATTTACGGAGTCAATTACGACTCCAGTTGCATCACCAACAGGGTCCCAAGCGTAAGATAAGTTAGTGCCGGTAGAGCTCGCTCCGCTAAACAAAATGGACTCTCCAATTGCAGCCGTACTACTGGCATCAATAACGGCAGTGACACAAGGCCCACCATTTCTTGTACCACATGGAGGAGCCGAATTGACAATGTTGGCCCAGCTAACCAGCAGTAACGCAGACAAAAGCAGTAGAACCTGAGTACTAAAGGTTCGCCCGTTATTCATTAAGTTAACACGCACTCGACCAAGTCCTATTTTGTTATCACAATGGTTTCAAAATTAATACCGGACTCATTTAGCATTGCATCTTATGTGTTAGCAATTGTCTATTTTGGTAATGCAATGACTTTATTATTTCATTCGCACAACCCACAAAGCGAGCTCCACCAATGTTCAGCGATGCTTTCGGCACTATAAAGCTCTGAGTGCGTTGTGCGACATGCAATAATATTCTCTCTCGCGTGGCGGACAAACGCGCAGATGATTCCTCTCATGCATTAAAGCCAATCGAAGTGCCTGATTCCGGGCGTTGTTACTGACGTTGGATTGACGCGGCTTGCCATGATGGCAACGGACTATTTATTCATAAACCCACTCAGCAACGCACGAAACCCAGTTTCAACTTTACAAAAGCGTATATTTCTCGTTGATATCCGGCAAGACTGGCCCGACATACTGTGATTAAGCAAAGGGGATGCACCGATAACCCATCCTCATTACTTTTTACCCAGGCGGGAGAAACAGATGCGAATTGTTATCAGTACCATTATTTTACTTCTGACCAGCGCAGTAAATGCCGCAGGTTTTGAAGCCGATTTTGCTGACTTATATGAGAAACACTCAAAATCAGTCGTAACCGTTTATACGCAAAGCATCAAGCTACAAGGAAAACAACCTCGACAATCCCGGGGTGTTGGCTCTGGTGTGTTAATTGAAAAAGACAGAATTCTTACAGCTGCTCATGTGGTCGAGGGCGCGCATGCTATTGAAGTTCATTTCACCGATGGTGAAAGAATTATGGCAGACGTGGTTAGCTCGCTGGAATCCAGCGACGTAGCGCTGCTTAAACTGCATCGAAGCCACCCAAAACCTCAAATAGCCGTATTGGCTGACTCCGACAAGACTCGCATTGGTAGTGAAGTATTCATTATCGGTTCGCCATTTGGTATTTCCCAAACGCTAAGCGTGGGTCATCTTTCCGGTCGTATGGACCGTGGCGTTATGGTGGACGGCACCCCCATTGAGTTTCTGCAAACCGATACCGCCATTAACACCGGTAACTCTGGTGGCCCGATGTTTAATACCGACGGTGAAGTGATTGGCATAGTCAGTTTTATTCTGACTAAAAGTGGCGGCTTTGATGGTATTGGTTTCGCTACATCAAGCAACACAGCCAAAGAAGCGCTGCTAACCAGCTCCGGTGTACTGGCAGGATTTGAAGGCATCATGCTCAATGAGCGAATGGCGAAACTATTGAATTTTCCAGGCCCCGGTTTATTGGTGCAGAGAGTTGTTGCCGATTCTGGAATTGGCCGTGCTGGTTTAACTGCGGGCAATATTCCAGCCCAAATTGGTACGCAGTCAATGCTATTGGGTGGTGATTTAATTCTGGAGATTAATGGCTTGGTTTGCCGAACACCTCATGACTTTGAATTGGTGAGAACATCCACCTTGACTCTTGATGAGGAAGAAGCTTATGTCATTAGTGTTTACAGAAATGGTGAAGTGGTTGATCTAATAGCTGGGGGTTCTGCAAATCAAGTATTTGACCGGATACACTAGATTTCAAATTGTGCAAAAGCATAAGAAACGCCAGCTCAACAAGCTGGCGTTTTTTAGCCTAAGAAGTATTCAACATCGTTTTAACATTCTACTCATCATTTGTTCCTACACACTATTCTGTAAAACCAACGTTCTCCCATTGAACGCTACTCATACCAAACGCACCGTAGTTGGCAAGATCACGACGGGT
>CALJNA010000138.1 GCA_937981955.1 uncultured Granulosicoccaceae bacterium | reverse complement strand
CCGCATGAACGAAAACGGTCGTGCGTTACAACAAATCAAGCCACCGGCCGTCGTGAATATTAGTGGAATCGATTATCCGCAGGAATATCTCGATATTGTTTATGATGGAAAAACGCAGCAGCTGTTTTTAATTAGACATACACCTACCTCCGGCAACTACGCAGTTGCATATGCCGACAAAGACGGAGTGGAGATCGAAAACACAACCCTGTATTTATCGGGCACCGCTATGGTAGGCACAGAGCATTCAACAACAACCCAATATGAATCGTTCGCTTTAGCCATTGAAGAGACCAATGACCCTGCAGCACCAAACAGACTATTCATCAGTCTCCGCGAGATTGGCAATAATAACTACTCGCTTGTCGCCTACGATATTGTGCCTGGAATAGACACGGCCACGAACACATCGAATGTTTGGCTTGGCGGCTTTACTGACGAAACGCCCATGGTACCAACCAGCCCACCTGCCCCTGATATAGCGCATGAATACGATAAGGTCACTACACTGGACGTGGTATCCGACCCAAATTCGGCCGGTGACGTTATCATCGCCTGGGGCGATAGTGGAAACAATGCAAGCCACCATTTCGTAACGAATAAACCTGGAGCGCTTACTCACAATAGCTTAACCATAACTTACACCGATGGCGGTGGAAATGAAGTCACAATGCCTAGCGAACACGTGAGGGGAGCAGCGCAGGACGCAGGCGGGGACTATTCCTACTTCGCCACAAAGCACAATATTTTTCGCTATGAATTCGTAAATTGGAATCTCAGCGGAGACCTGGTACGAAACGGTGCAACAGAATTCAGCGACATCGTATTCGACTCTACAAACGAACGACTTTGGTTCGTAGATGCCGGAGATGGATCCGGAGCATCAGGTGTTATCGGTTATGCAGACAAAGACCTAACCGCTTTCGGACCTGAAATAGCAGTAGAGCAAGCTCCCTATTCGATTACGCTTGCCTCATTATCTGCGGTAAACACACCACCCAGAGTAGCCACGAACAATGCGCTTACCGTTATCGAGAATGATCTGAACAAAGTCATTGACGACACCCTGTTAGAGTACGAGGACACAAGTGTAACCGGGGCAACAGACCCGGTCGAAATCAGATACACAGTAACGCTACTCCCTGAACACGGTACGCTTTATGTTGATGGATCTCCGATTCTTCAAAGCACCCCTCTTCCACCGAACGGCCATTTTACCCAGGCAGATATTAATTCTGGAAAGCTGACTTACAGCCACAACGGCGATGAAGTAGCTACTGATTCGTTTTCCTTTACTGTCACTGATGGTGATGCGGGTACGGTAGACGATTCAAAGACGTTTAATATCACTGTACTTCCGTTTAATGATGCACCAGAGATAACATTAAACGCTCAAAATTTAACTGTATTGGAATCAGACACAGGGGTAACATTTGGGACCGTAAGTGTGGCGGACCCTGATAGTCCACCACCGAACATTACCATCACTGATACAAACGGGGACCCACACCCTTATGTGGAACTAGTTGGGAACGACATCGTTCAAAAAACCGGTGTTAATTTCGACTACGAAACTGTGCCGACATTCGATTTCGTGATAACTGCTCTCGATGATCAAGCTGCAATGGATACGCAGACCTTCACGGTAACAGTCACCGACGTAAATGAAGCTCCGATCCATGACGCAAGCAATCCTGTCATTGGTATAAAACTCGAAAACCAAACAGGTCTGCTTGAGGGAAGTCTGGGTAACCCGCTACCAGGTCTCACGGCAACTGATCCAGAAAATGACACATTGACCTATGCCATCATCGATGATGGCGGATACCCCGGTGTATTCGGTTTGAATGCCTCAAATCAAATCACCGTACTTACACCTCTGGATTTTGAATCAACAACGAATCCGATCGTAATAAAAATCGCCGTCAGCGACGGTACACTGAAAGATATTCACACAATTTCAATTAGTATTATCGATGAAAATGAAGCACCGGTTATCGTCGCTGGCGCCAGCACGGCAGAAATTAGAGAAAATGATTTCGGTGCGCTCGAAGATGGTACCGGTGCTGCCATGCAGGGCATCATTGCAACCGATCAGGATCCGGCCGATACCCTGAACTATTCGATCAAACAAGACAGCGCTGAAGCAGCCCTGTTCAGCCTGAATGTTGCCGGACAATTAGAATTACCATCCATTAACGCGTTCGACTTCGAGTCATTGCCGTTGAATCCGATTCCTGTCACCATTGAAGTTAATGATGGCACCAACATCACCGAACACGTGGTGATGGTCACCATTACCGATGTGAATGAAGCACCGGTTATCGTCGCTGGCGCGTCCACTGCACAAATTGTCGAAAACAGCACAGGCATTGTTCATGATGCCAGCAACGTTCCAATGGTGGCCATTAATGCCATCGATGAAGAAACACCAGCTGCCAATCTGACCTATACCCTGTTAAACACCGGCGCAATGTCCACAAATTTTTCGCTGGTAAATAATCAGATTCAGCTTGATCAGCCTCTGGATTTCGAAAGCA
>CALJNA010000137.1 GCA_937981955.1 uncultured Granulosicoccaceae bacterium | reverse complement strand
GGAATACCAGAACAGCGCCTGCAATATAAGCGGGACATTACGAAAAACTTCAACGTAAACCGTGCCCAGAAACGAGAACAGTTTATTTTTGGACGTTCTGATCAAGCCCACCAAAATGCCAATGAACGTCGCCAGTGAGATACCCAAAAATCCGAGCAAGAGCGTATTCAGAATGCCAATCAGTATGGTTTTGGAATAGGTGTCACTGATGGAATAAGGCAGAACCGAGAACGAAAAATCCCAGCCAGTTGAGCGCTCTAGAAAACCGAATCCGGTTGTCAGGCTCTGTTCTTCAAGCGATGCACGCGTACTCATCACCATTGCAACCAGCATCACAGCCACTAGCGACAACACAACAGCTTGAAACACGATGTCGCGAAAGTTCTGGTTTCTGTAAAGACTAGCCATGGCTAAGTAATAACGTGAGAAAGGACTGCGCGACCGCTCTAAGATAGCAGCCGCGCAGATTTTACAGACTACACAGGACCATTGCTATGGCCCATCGTATATAGACCAGGTGCTGATGTACTAGTCCAGAATCATTGGAACAATGACACCGCCATCGCTCCAAAGTGCGTTCAAACCGCGCTCCAGGTTGTACACAGACTCCGCGCCAATGTTGCGTGAGAAAATCTCTGCCGAGTTACCAACTTGCTTGATCACATTGTAAGCCCAGTCATCACTCAGACCTAAACGCTCACCTATGCCGGGTGTCACACCCAACAGCTTCTCAACCGCACTGCTTGACGGATTGGCTTTGTGCTCATCAACATTTTTTGAATCGATGCCATGAGACTCCGCAATCCAGGTGGCAGCAAACATCCAGTTGGCAATATCAACCCAGTTGTCATCACCCTGGCGCATAGCAGCCGATTCGGGTTCAAGCGCCAGAGCGACATCCATCATCACGTGATCATCAGGATTTTCTGCGCTTTGGCGTGTTACCGCCAGGTTGGGCCCCCAACCAACAAGGCTGTCACACCGGCCGGCAAAGTAGGCTTCACGCGTTTCTTCACTCTTTTCAAACGTGATCATTTCAATTTCAATACCGCGACTCTTGAAAAAGTTCGCCGCAAGACGCTCGGTAGAGGTACCAGCATTGGCGCAAAGAGAACCGCCTTCGAGTGTTTCAGGGGTAGTGCTGCCAAGCTCTTTGGGCATCATGACGTTGGTCGCACCAACAAAGTACGGTACAGAGAATTGAATACCGAGTTCGGTATCTCGCCCCATGGTCCAGCCGGTAGCTTTGATAATGATATCAACATCACCCGACTGCAAAGATGGAAATCGTTGCGCCCAACTAATGGGAACAACTTTAAGACTCTCTTCTGAGCCGAATATGGCTACCGCCAGCGCACGACAGTAATCAATGTCGTAACCACTCCACTTGTTGTCGTCAGTTACTTGCACGAACGGCGGAAAACTGCCGTTGTGTCCAGAGCACAACAAACTGCCACGGTCTTGAACCGCTTTTAATGTATCACCGTTGGCTGCCAGTGCCGATGTAGAAAAGGCAGACAATGCTACAAGACCACCTGCAACCGCACATGCCAGTATTGGATTTTTGATTCGCTTCATTACTTCCTCTCTTGGTTCTTTTTTCTGATTGTTCGTATCGATGTTATTGTCAAACCATGGTAAGCCAATATCCAGCGTGGATAAACGATTTTTTATTAAAATCCTACACCTACATGTATATTGTTGTTTTAATTAGGATTAACCAGAGCCTGATGTTACAGAATACCGCGTTGATTTAATGCATGTATTTCACTCATCAAGTTTCGATCAGAGTATCGTTCGGGTGACAGAGCCTTGGCATAGCCTGACAACTCCTGCCCCAGAACCTGCCTGGCACATTGTTCGCCCGCAGCACAAGCTCCCATGGTACCGAAGCCCGACATCGCACCCACCACGTAACTACCGTCTACGCTCATGGGACCGATCAACGGCCAGTTCTCTTCTGTGAGTGTGTAGCATCCGCCATAGTGGTGAAGTGACCGAGGCAGTCGACCGTAATAAGTTTTTAACGACGGATTAAGTCTTGCCGCACCCCGCAATACAATTTCGGGAAATGCAGCAAGCAAATCCGGATTTCTTTCCGGCATGGTCGTGGTGTCGTTAAACGCCCACCCAAGCTTAATCCACGTCCCGTTATCTCCTCCATCGGGACGACAATGAATTGCACCCGGCATTTTCTGTAGTAGATAGTCATGTTCACAATCTTCCGAAAGCCAGTGACGCTCCTCTTCGGTCCAGTCGATATGTTGTGGATCGAGATCAATTGAAAATGGCATGTCTCGCGGGATGACAGACGCTTTGTCTTCAAAAGCAATTTTCTGTTGCAAGGTATTGGTTACCGGCAAGCTTGTGCCCAACATGCCAGCGATGTCATTGATAAATGGGCCTGCGGCGTTGATCAACTGCGCAGCACTTATCTGAACTGAATCGTTAGCGCCATAAATGATAAACGCATTGTTTTTCTCAACACCAATGACCTCACTGCTGACATAGGTACCACCCTGTTCCTTGAAGTAGTCCAGCATATACTGTCCCATTTGCTGTGCACTGATCGAACCTGCTCGGCGGACGTGCACGACAGTTTGTATATCCTGGGCATATGACGGGAAGGTTTGGCGTATCAGCGGCTGATGCTTAATAACATCCACACCCGATGGTGCGGTTTCCCAATCGGGGGAAACCGGTTTCTGATAGTGAGTAGAACCTGCTGTTTCATGTACCCGAATTTGGTTGTCTGGCATACAGCTGTAACCGTGGTACAACTCAGACATCAACACATCGATGTCACTGGAGCGTGTGGACAGAACATAACCTCGCCGATTCATCTGTATCAGATTGGCAGTTTCCCTGGCGATGTCTTCCATCAAGCTGATGCTACGTTCGGTGAAGGCCGTCATGGCCGGGTGCGGCCACCAATTTCTGTAGTTTTCACCTGATTGTGCTGATGTTAATGCCATGGCCTGCCCTGACTCAATGAGCAGCACCGATGCGTCAGGTTTTTGCTTTTTTATATAGAATGCGGCGGATATGCCGACAATCCCGGCACCAATAATGGCGATATCACAATGCAGTTTTTTCGAAAAATGCTTTGGCATAGCTTGCTACGAACAGTGCGGACAGGGAATGTGCAACGTCGTTGAATTAAAAAAACGCATATCTCAAGCAATATCACAGCTTTGGGATAAAGCGAAAACGGCAACAATCGCGTTGAAGTATATCGCTAATTGGCGCAGAACTCCTGTCAAATGAATAGCTATTGTAGCGACACTTCTTGATACACTTACACTGAAACCAGAATGCACTGACAGCTACATTTCCGGGTCAGCGCAACCCTTAGTCCCGGTGATAAGGTCTGCCAAAACTCTATGCAAAATTAAAGTAAAGCTGGATAGTGAGATCAATCTAAAAAATCGAGGAATACAACAATGACGCAACAACAACCTCTGGCGTTGGTAACGGGTGCAGCTCAAGGTATTGGTTATGCGTGCGCGCAGGCGCTGGCATCTGATGGTGCAAAACTGGTGCTTTGCGATATCAATACCGACGGTGTCAACGCTGCTGCCGATAAACTGGGGAACGGTACCGTTGCACTAACGTGCGACATGAGTGATACAGATCAAATTGAAAGCATGTTTAACACCATTGAATCAGAACATGGGCCTGTGGAGATCCTGGTAAACAACGCAGGTATTGCACTGCCTGGACCTTTTTTCGAAACTACGCTGGAGCAGTTTCGAAAAGTGATTGATCTCAATTTGATTGGCACCTTCGCCGCATTACAACGAGCAGCAAAAACGATGGTCGAAAAGAATATTGAAGGTTCGATTATTAATATGTCGTCAATTAACGCAGTCGTTGCCATCCCGACCATTGCTGCCTACTGCGCATCTAAAGGTGGAGTTGCTCAAATAACCAAAGCCGCCTCTCTCGAATTGGCGCAACACAACATTCGTGTCAACGCTGTTGGTCCCGGCTCAATCGACACCGAAATGATGGCGGGTGTGAATGCCAACCCTGAGGCGATGAAAACCGTTATGTCACGCACACCGTTAAAGCGTGTGGGTGAAGTGCGCGAAATTGGCGATGTGGTGGCTTTTCTTGCCAGCAAGAAGGCAAGCTACATTACTGGCGAAACAATCTATGTTGATGGTGGTCGCCTTGGCATGAACTACACCTGTTAAAGGATTTCACGATAAAACTGAGTGTTTCCCTGGATGAATTTGGGTTGCTAGTAGCAACCCAAATCTTCACCAATAGATATTTTCCCCGAAAATCGCGACGCAATTTTTTGCACATACTCTGACTCTGTATCCGCATTCATGGAATCAAGCGGGATATGCACCGCTACCACCTGCTCAACATTGGCACGCGAGGCAAGCGCGCCAAGATCTTCTCCGGACAGGTGATGTTCTCTTAAATGCTTGCCCATCATATCTATGCGCTCTTCGGACATTTGAGGGTTGGTATCCCGGATACGCTGCACAATTTTTTCAGCGTCCATCATTTCACCCACAAGCAACTGAGCGTCTGCTGCAAATGCCTCAAGCGAACGACACGGCCCGGTGTCACCGGTGAAAACCATCGACCTATCTTCAGCATCAAAGCGTAGCGATAGCGATAGCGGCCCCTCCTGACCGAATTGTTCCTCCGGTCGATAATGCGTGTTCTCACAGCAACTGACTTTGATATCGTTTATGTCAATGGTATCGCCGGGTACGATCTCTCTTATATTCACAAAATCGCGTGGATGTGGCAAGGTTTGCCCCGGAACTCCGTAGCCAATTTGTTGCGGCACATTGCAAGCACTAACAAGACTCTCAATAATCTGACGAGTTCCTGGAGGACCATACAAATTTAAGGGTTCGTGTCGGTGTAACATCATATTCAAACCCAAACAGGCGAACAGACTACCGATATGATCAAAATGATGATGAGATAGAACAATCTCATGCACGTTGCGCATATCAATACCAGCACGGCGCAACTGACCGAACGCACCTTCACCACAATCGACAAGGATAGTCTTGCCGTCGCGCACGATGGCGTGCGCCGGAGGTGAACGTTCAAGCTTTGGTGTAGGTCCGCCGGCGGTACCCAAGGTAATAAATTTAGTCTGGTGCATTGTGTACTCGAAACTCTGCTTTCTTAAAAACCTGCTTTACAAAATTGATCGCTTATATGAACGTGTACAAGAACAACGTACGTTTCATTTACCCGCCCTGATATGCCCTGACGTCCCGAACCAATTCCTCAAGCTCATCCTCCACATATCCAAGCTCCTGCAACTTTTCTGATAACTGAAACAAGTAATCGCAATTCCGGCCAAGCGGTCCTTCTGCAGTGGCGATGGTCCGCACTATTTCAGCCCACGAAAGATTATTATCGTATCGTTCGTTACTGGTATCGACAACAAATGTCAGCGTTTTAAAAACAACTCCTGTATCAACACAGCGAGCATCTAACCAAGTGGGTTTGTAAACATAGAAAGACATTTCGCGACGAAACAGGATATCGAGCTCTGTTACTGCCTTTTCGCGTTCAATTCTGAACGCCATTCCGTTACACTGGCCGCCCTCAATCAATCCCATCATCAACCCGGGATTTTCCGCAGTGCCACGACTAAGCATTGTCCAGAAACAAAATTTCTTCTCGAACCCGCTAATCCAGCATTTACGCTGTTCAGCGAATTCGAATGCCGGGTTCCATATCAGCGAACCATAGCCAAAAATCCACAACTCAGTGTCATCTGAAACAGCACTGAGAGTGTGTTGAACCAATTCAGCGCGTTCCTCGTCCGACATTCTAGTTAGTCCGGCATAATTGGCCGGAGCAAAACGTTCAACTTCACCGTTAAGCAACGCTTCTCTTGTCAGTATGGGTTTATCTGGCATATGGGTAGCTGAGAAAGAACCTCCTCAACAGTATGCCAGATCGTACAGTCGCAATTGCCTTACTTCCGGTGTTTTTCTTTACCAATATACCGACACACTGGCATGAAAAAACACTTCGCTTGATCCGCATAAAGCCAATGCTTACAGAGTTTTTGTTTTATTGACCCATTATTTTATTGACCCATTATTTTATTGACCGATGAGAAACCATGCGAAGATTTAGTGGGAGTGCTTTCATTGCGCCGACCAGCACGACGACGTCGACTCGATAAATACCAAAATAGTTTCGGCAGGTAATTACTCGTTTTTCCAACACCATTATCACATTGATACCTCAATTCAATGCATCCACAGCATCAATCGAGCGCCCCACAAGCAGCAGACGTTGATAAATCCGTTTAAATAACCTGTTAAGTACTATTTGGCCCGTTATTTGTAAATATTTTCGTAAAAATGCCAAATGGGCCACAGAAATGCGACCAAATTTAACCCGTTATCTGCCAACCGATAAAGCGTGCAACAACCAAAATAGCCCAACGACGCTATGCAAACGAACTTCACCCGTATTGTGTTTCATAAGCGCAGCGCTGTTTTTAAGCTCTTGCGCTACGGTCAACACCACTTTGCCAGTCGCGGGCGAAAACACTAAAAAATCATCGTCTGATAAAGAACTGCTACACGTTGAAATGATCTCCACCGATCTGGTCAGCGCACTAATGCAACTGGATGAATTCTCTCCCTGGGTTACAACAGTCCAGCTATCAGAAACCGACACCTTGTTCGGTCAATCATTATTTGACACTTTTAAGTCGAGTGGATTCGGTGTCCAAAAGGTGCTCTCCGATAGCGGTAAAAACAACGTTTCACACAAACGTGAATTGATCCGGACTGAAGAGGGGCAAAAGCTGCGGTATTCGATAAATATTTCTGACGTAGAGATAGCTCGCGAATTCACGCTAAAGAATGGCCTTCTATTCCCGATTTCTCCAATCTCTATCAGTGGCTCAAAGGTACAGCGAGTCGCCCTTAACGATGATCTGTATCGGCAACAAGGCGGTGGTGGATCTGACTCTATCGTTTTCCCAAGCGGGGTTCAATTTACCTCTGCTGATGGAACCGTTCTGGAATACGACCATCGTCTGGTAAAGGTTAACCCCGGGAGTATGCGCTCAGCAGATGAATCCATCTCTAGGCAAAGAGTGCTAATTGCAGCGAAGTCGCGAGTGCTATTCGATAAAAAAATCAATTCCAATATTGATGTAAAAAAATGGGTTCCCCATAAGCAGGTTGTACTCAACTTTCCTACATCGAAAACATCAATTCTCGGCGATAACAACAAGCAGGCAATTTCGGAACTGATTAAAACTTTCAATTCTGAAAAGCATGGCCTTAGCATTGCCGGTTGTGCGGCCAATAAAAGCTTGTTATGGGATGGCACTGAGCTGGATTCTCTCGACAGACAGCGACGCGTGCTAGATGAGTTACTGGTCTCGGGTGTACCCGCAGACCTTATCGCTGAAAACGGCTGCTTCGGTAGTCAGTTTAACGACGTTATTCCAAAACAGGGCGTTGTCTTGACCATGCGACTTCGTTCAGAAGAAACATAAGGAGAATTACCATGAGATACCTGATTATTTTTGCTTCGCTGTTTGCGCTGAGTGCCTGTCAATCCATGGCACCTCACACTGACAAGACAGCAGTTCCCAGAACCGATCTTGCTAGCTTCACAGAGGAGCATCAGCGGTTGATAGCTGGCAATCTGGTTAATGCACTCAGCCAGCTTGACGATCTATACCCAACGATAACCACACTACAAACTTCCGGAGATCTAACACCGTTCGGCAATATTCTCGTTAACGAGATCGCTAAAACAGGTTACGGATTGCAAGTTGTAGAGGGCGATCTTGGTGCCAATCTTATTCGTTTCCGCGCTGCTAGCTCCGAAAGTGAATTAGGTTACCGAACACTCTATCGCGTAGAAATTGGTGATCAGTATGTTGAGAGAGAATTCGCTGTTACCAACGGCCAGGTTCAACCAACTTCACCAATGCGCGTTAGCGGCTCAAACAATGAAATTCTGCTTAATGACACCTCCTTCGGTCTGAACAATGATATTGCTGAGCATTCCTATGTCATTGCCAAATCTGAAGCGGTCCCACAGATAAAAATCATTAACGCCAGTGTATCCCCTGTCAGCAACGCTCAACTAAATGAAGCGATGCCAGCACAAGATAATTTTACTGGCAGAAGAAACACCCTCAACATTTACGGGAACAAGCCTGGCAACTACGAGAATCTGTTCGATGGCGATGATGGCGTTACAAAAGAAGTACTGATTTTTGCAAACGACTCGGTAAGGCTTGGCAAAGAAAACAAACAAGCTGTTAAATCACTTGCTGAATCCTTCAAGCCTGAATCGGATGTTTTCCTGGTTCTTGGATGCAGCCAGGGCATAACCAAGCGCGAAGAAGGCAATCAGTATCTCGCTGTTGGTCGAGCAAATCGGGTTATTGAGGAGCTTGTTGCGAACGGCGTTGATGCAGATAAAATCTTTGACGAAGGATGCTGGGGAGGAAACCATGAAGAAAAAGACTTGCCTACCCGTGGTGTTGTAATCACCAAAAAGCGTCGTTCCACCAGTTAATCCTGTATAAATTTCTCACTTTAGAGTTGTCGATGTTTGCTGTAAGAATGTTTTTTTTATTGGCTCTGCTGGGCATATCTATGCCCGGCTCAACCATGGAGCTTGTGTCTGTTTCAGGTAATAAAACTAACCTGAATGCCTTGCACAAAAGCAAAATGTGGACGTTGGTATTTGTATGGTCACTGGACTGTGTGGCTTGCGAAAAACAAAAACCAATGCTCGAGGCTTTTCACAACGACCACCGGCTTGCTAATGCCCACGTGATCGGCATTGTGTCAGATGGTGATGAGCACACTGATGCTATTAAGCAAAGAATTAAAGGTAATGCTCTTTCTTTCAATAGCTATATACCCGAATCTGATCGCTTCAACGAAGAATTTTCGAAGCTCTCCTATGCAGACTTCAAAGGCACTCCAACCTACCTGCTCTACGAACCTGGCGGCACGTTGGCAGGAGTTCATGCCGGGGTAATACAACGATCAAAACTGGAAGAAATAGTCGGTCCTGCCGAGCAATTGCAAACACCGTCTATGGATTTGATTCGATAGTTTTTTAAAAAATGCTAATCAACAGAATTCACTGACTGCAATCACGAATCTATCGTGACGTGACGAATGCCACCAGTATAGTTTCTGGCATAGATGGCAATTTCCTCCAACGGCGCGAACCAGATATCACCGCGCTCCAATACCTTTTCAATTCGTTTTTCCATTTCAGCCCAGCGTGCAAGCCTGCCAGTTAGAAACGGATGCAGAACGGGCATCCAGAACCCCCCTGCTTCATACATAGCTTCAAGTTCTTCGAAAAACGGTGTGATTCCTTCCGACGGTCCTCTGACCGGCATCATGTAACCGATTTCTGCAAAGTGCGCGAATGGAGGCCAGTCATCGGTTCCCCAATGCGGCGGCATTTCCATCAAGGTTCCGGCATCGGTCTTTATTAAGTAGGGCAAGTCATCTGCCATCATGGAGCTGTCGTATATAAATTCGTTCTCTATTAGTCGCGTTACCATTGCAGGGGTAATGCTATACACGGGTGCACGATATCCGCGCGGCGCTCGACCGGTCATTCTGATATGCGTATCCATTGCCCGTTCGAACAGCTCTGCTTCCACCTCGTCGCTATGATTCATTGGATCTTCATGGCGCCACGAATGATGGCCGATTTCGTGACCAGCCTTTAGTATCGATTCAACCGTATCAGGGTAATTTTCCATGACCCACGCCGGCATGAAGAAAGATTGGGTCAGGCCAAAGCGCTTGTAAGTGTCGAGTATGCGCGGTACCGCTACCGTTGGCCCATACTGACCCATGGAAATCGGTTGAAGACGAAGTTCCGCATCGTTTCGCTTAGCGTCACGAATGAGCGAATCAGCATCTATATCAAATGTAATCGATGCTGCGCATCGTGCTTTGTTTGGCCATTCTATCGGATGTAAAAACATAGCTTCTCCTGAAGCTTTTTATTTACGGGGCGTAACCTTCAGACTCAATTTAGTGGAGGCGAAGATGTAAACGCAAACTAAACAGGGAACGCAGCTTTCGGATCGTACTGTTTGAAACTCTCCAGATATTGCGCGTTACACTGGCGCTGCCACTCAGTACCGGGTTGTATCGCCGTGACGCAATGGTATTTCTCACGATAAGCCAGCGTGTTTTCATTTTCTTCCATGACAATCGCAACCATGCCTGCGACCTCACCCTTTTGTTGCTCAACCAGTTGAACTGCGCCGTGCATGGTGCCACCGGTTTCAATCCATTGATCAACCAGCAATACGCGTGTGCCACTGGCAAACGCAGGCAACCTCATTTCCATATCCTGTGTACGTCCGGAATAATTGCTAAACGTGGCTGAATCGGTATCAACACATAATTTACCGGCTTTTCTGATCGGCAAAAAACCCCTGCCCAAACGCGCAGCAATGCCCGAGCCCAATACAAAGCCCATAGCGTCAAGACCAGCCACCACGTCAATTTTGTCAGCATTAAGCTCACCGCACAAATCGTCGAGTAAATCGTGAAAGGCTTTACCATTGATGTAAATGGATGTTGGATCAAGCCACGCAAACTTATCGCCTTTGGTGTTGGGTGCCATTAGCTTAAAGTACCAGCGATCGTCTCTTGGTCCCTTGTTATCTGCTGGGCTCATATGATTAGCTCCGGATTAGCTGCATTAGTGATTGAAGCTTTGCAGCATCAATGTTGTAAAAATCGTCTTTGATGTTTATGCCGGTCGCCACTAGCACTGCATCGACGTAAGGCAGATATTCAGTCACGTTTTCAGGCGTGATACCTGATGCCAGAGCCAGCGGATGATCGTTGCACGCCTCTCTGAAGGTGGATACTTTCGCAAGATCAGCTGAATGCCCTGTTGCAACACCAGAGGTTGTGACCACATCCATGAATTTGCAGGCGATACTTGCACTGCGACCATAATCTGCAGACGCCACTTCTCGCTGCTTCTTGAATGCAGTTCCGCCAAAGTAAAGTCCGTTCCATCCACACGACAAACGTGTGCGATCTATATCTTCGGCTTCCGTTTGAGCATCCGCTGGATTTTTTTCATCGATACGCGCATCGTCTGCCCAGTACGCATCGACGCGACAGCCCTCTTCGCCGAGCTGTGCCAATACCGGGAACGCTTCCAAGCCGGTAATAGCAAGAAAGTTCACACCCATCCAGTAATCAGGAAATTTACCTCGAATATAACGAATGATTGGAAGAAACTGTTCGTACGGGAAATCATGATTGATCAGAAAAACACCGGGACAACCGCCGTCCAAGGCCAACTTTACATTGCGCTCGGCTTGATCATTATCGAGCACATGAATGACCGGAAGCACCACAATGCGGCATTGATCGGTAAAGCTGCGGCGAAATTTCTCTCGATTCAAGGTGTATTCCAGTGAACGTCAGTTAATAGTGGATTTATGCAACACAGAAACTTATAGTAAACGGAAGCGTGGTGGAAAGCGACCGGCGATAACACTACTGGTTTACTTTCGGTTAAGCGCATCCTTGCGCGGCATCTTCATCACCACTCGCACGAGTGTTTACATAGCTCGAAGCCGGTAAAAGCCGGGTTTTGCCGGGTTTTAAAGTTCAATCGTATAACCGCAGGAAATATTATGGAACATGACAACAAGGAATTACGGTCACCTAAACGCCGTAAAATTCTACAAGCTTCAGGCGCCGCAATTATCACAGCACCTTTTATCAGTCGTGCATGGGCGAATGTAACCGAAATTAATATGCTGGCGTGGTACGGCCATGGAGAGCCAGATGTCGTTGCAGAATACGAAGCAGCGAACAACGTCAAATTCAAACCCAAGTACTACGCCGGCGGCGACAATATGCTTGCCCTTATCGCACAATCGCCTCCTGGCACATACGATCTAATCCTATCCGATGCCGAGTTCGTGCAACAGCTCAATGCTGCCGGTTATATCGAAGAAATGAATGCCGCAGATTATCCGTTCGACGATATGCTGCATGAGGATTTCACAAAGTTTCCTGGCCATTGGCAAGACGATAAACTCTATTCAATGATCCTGCGTGGTGGCCACCTTGGTGTGTCATATAACAAGAACGCGGTAACCGAAGAGGAAGCACAGAGCTACGCGTGCTTCTGGAAACCGGAACTCAAAGGAAAAGTAGGACACTTCGACTGGCATCTGCCAAGTCTGGGCATGATGAGCTTATACAACGGTAACGGCGCATCCCTGTTCGACCTCGATGACGACAAGTGGGATAAGGTACAGGAAACCACCATGAGCCTCAGACCACAAGTGGGTGGCTATTTCGACTATGGTGGCACATTTAACTCACTCAAAAACGGGGAGATGCAAGCCATGTGCGGCATTGGTGACTGGATAACCGGTGTATTGGAGAAAGACGGTGCGCCGGTCGCATCAGTTATTCCCAAGGAAGGCGGCATTCAATTCACAGAAAGCTACAGCATCGGCAAAGGCTCTGAAAAAGCTGATGAAGTTAAAAAGTTCATTCAGTACATGATGTCTCCGGAAGGTCAGGTCAAGTCAGCACAAATGGCCGCCTATCCGGGCTTTTGCGTTACCAAAGGCGGAAGAGCCAAACTCATTGAAGTCGATAAAGCAGAAGCAACACGCTCACACCAAATTGAAGGTATGGCAAATGAGCCAATCGCGCTGATCAACGACGGTCGAATCCACTATCGTGATATTCCACAGCAACAATCGCTGGAAGACTGGAACGATTTCTGGTCCGAGTATAAAAACGCATAACTTACTGTCGCATGATTAAATCATCGCGTGAATAACGGGTTCCCGCACCGATCCTGACCAGGACGTCAGATCGGTGCTGCCTTGAACCAGCGCTACTGAAAAGCCGCTACTGTTTAGTCAATAGGTAAAGCAAAAAGCCTGTGCCTCAACCTTCAACCAGAAACACATTTAATGGATTCGCGTTAACCTGGCGTATGCCGATTATTGTCTGGCAGGTGCTGTTCTTCGTAGGCCCATTACTTTTCATGGTGGCCATGTCGTTTTTCCTGGTCAAGAACTATCGAATGGTGGAAGCCTTCGAATTCAAAAACTGGGAAAAAATGCTGACCCGCGGTTATTTCTGGGATAGCTATGCTTTAACTTTTATATTAGCTACGCTGTCTACCATTGTTGCGTCGGTATTGGCGTTTCCAGCAAGCTTTGCACTTGCTTTCAAAGTATCTCCTGTCGTTCGACGCTGGGCTTTGTTTCTTCTGATCATTCCATTTTTTACCAGCTATCTGGTTAGAATATTTTCCTGGTACGTTATCCTTGCAGAGAGTGGCGTGGTCAATTCCATTCTCGCTCAGATCGGGCTCGGCCCGTATACCATGTTGAATACCATGTTTGGCACACTGGTCGGGTATATGACACTCACCTTACCGCTGGTTGTGGTGCTGCAAACATTTGCCCTGGCAAACATCGATCGCAATCTGGTGCAGGCAGCACACAATCTTGGCTGCTCTCCCATACGGGCCATTTATACGGTCATCATGCCCTTGGCAAAAACCGGCCTTATTGTTGCCGCCCTGTTTTGTTTTATATTGTCGTTTGGTGATTTTGTCAGCCCCTATTATCTCGGCGGCTCTAAACCGCCAACACTACCCATACTGATTATCGATACAACAAAGTCTGGACAGCAATGGCCACGAGCAGCGGTGGTAGCTGTAGTCATGATGCTGACATTGATCACTATCGCCTTTGCATCTCTTGCGCTCGCCTACCGCAAACGAGCCAGCAGATGATTGTGCAACGATTGATAAACTGGTCACTGCGCGGTTATGTATTGTTGCTATTCGTCTTCATTTTTTCACCCATACTTTTCAGTGTCGTTTTTTCATTCAACTCTGCGCGCTTTCCAACCATACCGCTCGAGTCGTTTACGCTGCATTGGTACAAAACCATCTGGAACGACCCTGACGTCTGGACAGCCGCACGTAACAGTCTCATCGTTTCGGCCTGCACGTCAGTTTTAGCAACCTTTCTGGGCTTTTGTACCGCCTATAGTGATTACCGATACAACTTTCGATTTAAAAGTGCTTACTTGGCGTTGGTACTGTTGCCGCCAACTATTCCGCTAATAATAATGGCTCTGGCCATGCTTGCCTGGTTCTCCAAAATTGGCGCATCAGGTCAACTTTGGTCGATTATTATCGCGCATAGTGTACTCACAGCTCCCTTTGCCATGGCCATTATTCGACTACGCCTGAATCAAATGGATAAAGACCTCGAGTCCGCAGCCTGGAATCTGGGTGCCAGCGAATGGCGAACCATGCGAGAAGTGATTCTGCCATTTTGTAAACCTGCCATTATTTCTGCGTTGTTTCTGACTGCTGCAGTATCATTTGATGAATTCGCTATCGCATGGTTTGTGTCCGGCTTGAATAAAACCATTCCAGTATTAATCCTTGAAATCGTGCAAGGTAATATCGACCCGCAAGTCAACGCCATAGGGACTTTTGTATTTCTGGTATCGATGACACTGGTTATCGTGGCACAGATATTTTTCACCTTGCGCGCAGGTAAAATGATGTCATGACGAGTCCATTAGTCACTTTTGATGGCGTAGTAAAGCGCTTCGGCGATTTCACCGCTGTGCAGCGCCTGGATTTAACGATCGACGCTGGCGAATTCGTTGCGATTATGGGACCTTCAGGCTGTGGGAAAACCACCACCTTGCGAATGCTTGCTGGCCTTGATCAGCCAAGCGAAGGCACTATCCATATCGATGGGCAGCTAATGAACAATGTTGGCCCGCACAAACGCGATACTCCACTTGTATGGCAATCACTTGCTTTGTTTCCGTTCCTTAATGCTCGAGAGAATGTCGAATTCGGACTGAAAATGCGAAATCAGGGCGCGAAGGAGCGCCGGGACAAAGCCATGGATTGGCTTGAACGACTCGGCGTTGCCGAATTTTCTGAACGCAACGTTGAAACACTTTCTGGTGGCCAACGGCAACGCGTCGCCCTGGCCAGATCACTGGTAACGGAGCCGCGATTACTGTTACTCGATGAGCCTTTGTCTGCACTTGATGCGCATCTTGTTATACGAATGCAATCGGTATTAACTCGCCTGCAGCGTGAATTGGGGATTACCTTTGTTTACGTCACACACTCACAATCAGAAGCATTTGCTATGGCTGATCGTGTGGTGATTATGTCGAACGGAGAAATCGCGCAAGTGGGTCTACCCAGGGATATATACCGCGAGCCTGCAAATCAGTTTGTTGCTGAATTCGTCGGACGCAATAACATTATTATTGGCAATATCACAGGTAACGAAAACGGGAATTTGGCGATACAAGCACCGGATGGTCTGTTCACCGTCACTGATTACGAGCGCGTGAAAAACGTCAATGATGAAGCGACATTTGTGATAGCCGCCGATTTAGTCACTGTTTCTCGAACACCTGCTGAGTCTGAAAACACAGTTTCATGCACATTAATTTCAGAGGAATTTATTGGTTCAGTAGTCACGCTTTTTCTGGAAACTAAACAAGGCACAGAGTTCAAAGTACAACTGCAGGAACGAGAACTGATTACTCTCGATCATACTGCTGGAGGTGCTTTTTACTTAAGTTGGAAAACGGCTGACGCCCACTTGCTACCAGGATGACTTCCAAGTAGTGCATTGCCCCTGGTTGCACTCGATGAATTTAATAAGCACTAACTCGGCATTTACGCTAGTTCAGAATTAAACCTACAAGTACTTGAGATCAAGCACAAGTACTCGAGTTCAAGCACAAGCACTCGAGTTCAAGCACAAGCACTCGAGTTCAAGCACAAGCACTCGAAATCAAGCACAAGCACGGATAGCTGACACGTTCATTTCGTACCATTTACGATTACAGTACCTGGCAATCTGATTTTCACGCCAACGTTGCCAATGCCAGATCGATTTCGAATCGGATGCAAGACTGGTTGTCATCAACCTGTCCAAATCAGGCAGAATATCTATCGACAACTGATTAAGTTGATCAAGGGTAATTCGGGTGTCGTCCTGCTCGGCAAAGTGTAGATTAGCGTAAAAGATAACCTTTTCAACTGGAGTAACAGTAG
>CALJNA010000136.1 GCA_937981955.1 uncultured Granulosicoccaceae bacterium | reverse complement strand
AAACCTTGTTAAATCTTGCGTATCCTGCGCGCTGTTCGTTGCTCATCTTGAAAAAGTGTGTTAGCAATTTCCAACCGACAGAAACTCGATTTTCGATTGATTTACTCACGTAGAGGCACTTCGGGTCAGCGATAGCCTAGCGCTCTCCAAATGCTCTTTCATACTTGCCGCAGCCAGTTCTGGTTCTCGTTGTGAAATCGCGGTGAATATGGCTCGATGTTGCTGGTTATAGAGGTTAATAGTGTCAGGGTTCAGGATGACCCGTCGCATCTTTGACCATTCTTTTTGACTACGTACAGAATTTATCTGCGACACAATCCAGATCAATAAATTGTTATTGGTGGTTTCGGCCAGCACGCTGTGAAACGCTGTATCTGCAGATGAAAACATTGCCGGATCGTTTACGCTGTTTTCCATGGTTTGCAGCAGACTTTCCATTTCTTCAAGGTCATTTGGGCGGGCATGCAGTACCGCCAAACGACAAATATGTGGTTCCAATGCAAATCTTGCGTCGATTAACTCCAGCGGCCGCGCACTCAGTATGACGTTGTCGGCTGACTCGCTTGGATCGAAAGTCACGTAGGTTCCGCTTCCGGCGCGAATCTCCACAAGCGATTCTTCGGCAAGTTTGTTCAGCGCTTCTCTGACAGTACCTCTTGCTACCTGGTAGTTCTCCGCAAGAACGCGTTCTGGAGGAAGGCGTTCTTTTGGGCTGAGCTCTCCGCTCTTTATATCCCGTCTGATTAAACTGGCTATTTCAGCCGAGCCAACTCGAGTGCGTTTGGTCTCATTCAAAGTAATGGTCCTGGTCTTTTAAATCCAATACTAAGCCAATTGGGCAAAAAAAGCACCAAAATTCGATTATTGGCTCAAAAGAGGTTGCTTGTCGGTATGGATGCGATTAATCTGCGAATCACGACACGTCCCAGTGAGAAGGGGCGAGATCGACAAAAACAGAAGTTCCGGAACCGAATTGCGAGTTATCCGAATCAAGCACATTGCCTGTCTTATCTGGTTGGCGGGGTGCCTTTACAACTACACAGGAGATGCACAGTGAGCAAGACTGATATCGAGGCGTTTGTAGAAGCGGCTGATAGAGACAAAATGGTCAAGGACGTACGCAAGAAAATCGATGCGCTTGGCGTGGAGTATCTCTATTTGCAGTTTGTATCGGTCACGGGCCGTATTTGCGGCAAGGGCATCCCTGCAGACCATTGGGAATCGATAGCAGAGAAAGGCTTTCAACTGGTTTATGGCGCGACGATCAATCTGTTTACTAATCGGCATGGTGACTATATGGGTTATGGCCCTGAAGCTGCCGAACTGGTCGGTATTCCTGAAGTTGAGACCTTCTGTCAGATTCCATGGGATAAACGTGTTGCGAGGGTGTGGTGCACCTTATTCAGAAACCGTGAGGAAAGAGAAGATCCAGGTGCTTTCTTAACTTCAGATTGCCGCGGAAACCTGCAGCGATTGCATGCCGACTTTGAAAAGAAGCACAAGTTACATTTGCGCTCTGGTCTTGAGCCGGAAATGATGTGGCTTAAGAAAGATGAGAACGGTAAACCAAATGGTGGTTTTTCCGAACCCTACTGCTATCACATCGACCAATTCGAAAGCCTGCGACCGGTTTATATGAAAGTCCTTAAGTACTGTCGTGCTATGGGACTGGACATGATTCAGGGTGACCATGAAGATGCTCCAGGTCAGCTTGAGCTCAATTACACCTATGACGTATGCACCAGAACGGCTGATCGTCTGACCACTTATCGACAAATTTGTGCACAAGTGGCGCGTGAAGAAGGGCTGATAGCGTGTTTCATGACAAAGCCGTTTATGGGCGTATCAGCCAGTGGCTGCCACCACAACATCAGTCTTTGGAAAGGCGGAAAAGACAAGGTCAATAAGCTGAAACTGGATACCATGCCAGCCGCCGATGAAGTATTCAGTTACCGTTCCGGTGGTACCAATACATTTATGCCTGATGGCAAAGATCCACAAATGCCAGGCAAGATTGGACAACACGCGATAGGTGGCATGGTTAAGCATCTGGATGCACTGACAGTAATTGGTTGTTCTACTGTTAACTCATATCGTCGCTTGTGGGATACCGGCTTCTGGGCGCCGGTTTTCAAAGACTGGGGTTTCCAGAACCGCACAACAGGTTTGCGTATATCTGCACCTGGCCGATTTGAATTCCGTTCCGTTGATTCAATGGTAAATCCATACTTGATGGCTGCTGGCTTGTTGCAGGCAATGGATGATGGTCTGTCAAATAAAATTCCGTGTGGAGAGCCTGAAGAACGCAATATTTACGCGGCAATAGAAGAAGGCAAGCAAGTTGAAAAACTGCCTATGTCTTTGGGCGATGCGCTGGATAGTCTGGCGCAGGATGAAGTGATTCAAAGTGCCATGCCGGGTGAAATGTACCGTCTGTTCCATGAATATAAAACGGATGAGTGGGAGCGCTTCATGCACACCACAACCGATTGGGATCAAGATACGTATATGGATTATCTGCCTTAGAAACAGATACCACTCTCTCTTTGAATTTACTATCGGCCGGCTTGCACAGCTGGCTGATAGTTCGACCTATTTTAAAGTTATAAAGGAGCACAGCTTATGTGCGGAATTGCTGGACTGATACACAAAGGAAAGCGCTCGAACGTGGGGTCAGAAATGACTGCCATGTTGCAAGCCTTGAAGCATCGGGGGCCTGATTCAACTGGTTTCGCTGTTTATGGCGAACCAACAGCGGGTGACTACATTATGCGCGTTAAATGTGCTGAGCGCGAAGATATGGAGAGCGGCCGCGGATTTGTTGAGGTACTTGAAAAGCGTATTGAAGATGTAGAAGCGCTATTGAAAGAACACAAGGCTACTGTTAAAGCAAAAGAACAGGCCACCGCTTACGCACTGCGATACCTGATTAGCCACGATGGCGATACTGAAGACATGGCGCGTCATATCGAAGAACTTGAGGGTGTGGAAATTCTCTCAATGGGGAACGGTCTTGAGCTCATCAAAGACCTTGGTGACGCAACAGTCGTATCGGAAACGTACGGCCTGGGAGACTTTCAGGGTACTCACGGAATTGGTCATACACGCATGGCAACCGAATCCGATGTAGACATTCGCTCGGCTCACCCATACTGGGCGTTTCCATACAACGATGTGTCTGTTGTGCACAACGGTCAGATCACAAACTACTGGATTCAGCGTCGTCAAATGGAGCATAAAGGCCATCGCTTTATGTCCAACTGCGACTCTGAACTACTCGCTGTTTATACTGCTGACAATCTGGCGAATGGTGTTTCGTTGGAAGATAGCTTGCGTAAATCAATTGAAGAAATTGATGGCGTGTTCACTTATCTTGTTGCGACCAAAGATCAGCTTGGTATGGCAAAAGACACCATGGCAGCAAAACCGCTTGTTTTATATGAAAGTGATGATCTGATTGCAATGGCCTCGGAAGAGGTCGCGATAAGAGCCATTTTACCTGAAGAAATTGATACTACAGACCCGTACGATGAGGAGGTGCGAGTATGGCAGGCGTAACCGATGCAGAACTACAGGCAATGACGCAGGAAGAACGCGTTAATGCCCTTGGTCTGACTACTGAACAGCTTTTCGGTCGTTCTCTTCTTATCGAATTCAACCCCGATGAAGAAGAACGGTATACCTATCCTTGGGCACCGGATGTTTTTTATAACAAACGCATCGAAATTGATACAGATGGCCTAACTACAACTGAACTAAACGAGAAAATGCGTTCAGCGATGGCCGAAGGCAATGGAACCATCGTTATCAAGAATCCGCGTGGAATGCACTCAGTGGGTGTCGGCATTCTCAATCGCCTTACACTCGAAGTCGAAGGTTCACTAGGATACTTCGCAGTTGGTTTGATCGATGGACCCAATGTACGTATCAAAGGGCGTGTGGGTTGGTCGTGTGGCGAGAACATGATGTCTGGAACAGTGGTCATTGAGAAGAACGCCGGTTCAACATTTGGTGCGGCTATTCGCGGTGGCGATTTGGTCTGTCGCGGTTCAGTTGGTTCGCGTACAGGAATAGATATGAAGGGTGGCACCATCATTGTTGGCGGTGACACTGGTGCTCTTTCAGGATTCATGATGCAACGTGGTCGCATGATCGTTTGTGGCAATGCCGGAAAGAACCTGGGCGACTCTATGTACGACGGCACCATTTTTATCGGAGGTGATATTCAGTCTCTGGGTGTCGACGCAGTCCATGCAGAGCTAACCGATCTGGATAAGGCATGGCTGACCAGAAAGCTTCAGCAATATGAACTCATGCCGGAAAAAGGCGTTGATCACTTCCACAAGATTGTTGCTGGTAAGCAGCTGTGGAACTACGACAATCTTGAACCGAATGAGAAAAAACTCATTCTCTAAGGCGGGGAAAAATAATGGATGAAGTAAAAAAGAAAGTACTTGCGCGAGACACGAATCGGCTGGGTGAATCCTTTGTTTTTCCACCGCGTGTTATCGACGACATACACATTAAGGCCGAGCTTGGTCGATATCGCATGCGCGGTTTCTCCTTGTTCAAAAAAATACCCCACTGGGATGATCTGACTTTTCTGCCCGGTACACTGACTCGATTTGTTATTGAAGGGTATCGGGAAAAATGTGAAACCAAAACAGTGATTGGTCCACGGTGTAAAAAACCTATCGAACTTGATATTCCCGTCTATATCACCGGTATGAGTTTCGGCGCTTTGTCTTTTGAGGCAAAAACAGCGCTGGCGCGTGGCGCAACCATGGCTGGCAGTGCAACATGCTCTGGTGAAGGTGGCATGATTCCAGACGAGCGTCGTTACTCGTCCAAGTGGTTTTATCAATGTATTCAGTCTCGATATGGCTTCAACCCACATCATTTAATGTTGGCGGACGGGTGTGAGTTTTTTATCGGACAAGGTTGTAAAGTAGGTTTGGGCGGACACTTGATGGGGCAGAAAGTAACCGATCAGGTTGCAGAGATGCGCTCCTTGCCTGCGGGTATCGACCAACGATCTCCAGCGCGTCATCCCGATTGGTTAGGGCCTGATGATCTGGCTCTGAAGATCCAGGAAATAAGAGAAGCGACCGACTGGCAAATTCCCATTCAGTTAAAACTCGGTGCAGCTCGTGTGTATGACGACGTGCGTATGGCCGTTAAGTGTGATCCTGACTCTATTTACATAGATGGTATGGAAGGTGGTACCGGTGCCGGACCTCACCTTGCAACTGAAGAAACCGGTGTGCCGGGTATGGCGGCAATTCGTCAGGCGCGTAAAGCGATTGATGACCTGGGCAAGCGTGGTGACATAACGCTTATTTATGCTGGTGGTATTCGTAACGGTGCCGATGTAGCTAAAGCCATCGCCTTGGGTGCTGATGCTATTGCCATCGGTCACTCCGCGATGATGGCGCTGAACTGCAACAAAGATATCCCGGAGGCGAACTACGAAGAAGAGATGGGCGTAGAACCTGGCTACTGTTATCACTGTCATACCGGTCGTTGTCCAGTTGGCGTTGCAACACAAGATCCCAAGTTGCGTGAACGTCTGAACCCGGATGAAGCTGCAGAACGTGTGTATAACTTTCTGCACACGCTAACCATTGAAGCGCAGCTTTTTGCGCGTGCTTGCGGTAAGACGAATTTGCATTCGCTTGAGCCGGAAGATTTAGCAGCACTTACCATGGAAGCGTCGGCGATTGCCGGTGTGCCATTGGCTGGTACCGAGCATACCGTCGGTATCGATGACTATCACCACCTATAGGAGACAAGACGATGGCAGGTACACAATATCGTGGCTCCGAAATCAAAGACGTTGATCAGTTTGTTAAAGACAAAGGTGGTCTTGATTCGGAACGTGAAAAAGAGATAGGGCAACACATTGGCTATCGCTATGACGTTAACCTGGTTCCTGACTACACCCGTTTAACCGATTTTCTAAAAGGTTATATGGAAGTCATGGGCTGGGATGATCTGAACTGGCTCGAAGATGTTCACATGGGCTACGAAGACGGAAAGGCGGCCGTGTTCGATCGCAACATCAATGGCTGGGTGCGAGTACCGGACAGCATCACATTGCCGGACAATCAGCAAGATCGAGACATGATCGCTAGGGAACTGCTGATCAAGTTCCAGATGTCCGATCGACATCCGCTGGTTACCTTGCGTAAAGCTTACTGCAAGTATTGATTGGCGCTTTCGTGCTTGTCCTGATAAATTGGGCAGGTCATCCGCGGTGGCAGGGTATACGCCTGCTGCCACGGTGGCTCGCCCATATTTGATTTGGATGCTAGCTATGTCTGGACACGTCAATATTGCCTGCCTGCAAACCAAAGCGTTTGCAGATGTCGAAGATGCTTTGAATCACGCGCTGGAATTGGCAACCGAGGCCGTCGGTAACGGTGCACAACTGTTGGTTCTACCCGAATACGCCGGTGGTTTAAAAACGGAAGGTCGATTTTTCGATCCGCCGGTTTACGCAGAAGACAGTCATCCATTCGTTAAAGGGATACAGTCGTTTGCTAAAGTAAACAACATCTGGTTTGTACTTGGCTCTGTTGCGATAAAAGCCGATGGACCGAAATTTCTGAATCAGACATTTGTCATCGATAACGCGGGAATGGTTGTTGCGCGTTACAGTAAACTTCATTTGTTCGATATTGATATCTCACCAACCCAATCCTATAAAGAGAGCGAGAAGGTTCAGCATGGTGCAGATGCTGTCGTTGTCGATACGCCGTTTGGCAAACTTGGTTTATCTATATGTTATGACCTGCGTTTCCCTGGCTTGTATCGCGACCTTGCGCAGGCTGGTGCCGAAATTTTGCTGGTGCCCGCGGCATTTACAAAGAAAACGGGTGAAGCACATTGGCACATTTTAAATCAGGCACGTGCAATAGAGAATGGTGCGTTTGTGATTGCTGCTTGCGCTGTTGACAAAATTCCCGGTGGTGGCGAGAGTTATGGGCATTCGTTAGTTATCGATCCATGGGGTGAGATTCTAGCCGATGGTGGTACAACAACCGGTGTAGTGCAATGCACAATCAACATCGATGAAGTGAAACAAACACGCGCCCGAATTCCGAGTTTGTCGCACGATAAACCTTACACTTTGGCGCTCCAGCCAAAACAGCATGAAAGTGTTGCATGACTAGCTCTGTAATAGAAATGATGGTGAAAAGTCCTGGCAACCATGCGCTCATGGAGCAGTTTCTTCGCTGGCAATGTCGCGTACGGCAGCTTGCTATGAGAGAGAATCAGGGCAGACCCGATGATGCCATCACACCCGCCGTTACCTTGCCGGGTGATAGCGAGCCGATGGGACACATCATTACGGTGTTTTCGAAGTGGGGAGCACATTCCCAAACACCGGAACTGAAGCAGATGTATAAGCAAACCTATGACCCTGCGCAACGACGGGAAAAAGCCTTAACCTATTTTTCATCCACTTACTATCAAAAGGTCAGAGAGTTTTCAGACACTTTAAGTGCGACTTTTGTACCCGACTCAGCAGGTGCTGCCAAACTCATCGAAGCAGGTGAATGCAGCCTGATGTTTGAAGCTTATTCGCAGCAATTTCGTTTGCAATGCAAGGTACTGAAACTATCGAAGAACCATCCGCTTTATCAATCGACATGGTGGCACAATCTTTTGTTTAATCCTGAACTCCATCCGGACACGATCATTCTTGGTTTTGAACCGGACTGGGATGCATCAGAACACCGGTCACTCGTACCGTGACTGTGTCACCGGTCTTTGAAACACCGTACGAACGCAGCGGGGTTGTAGAGCCCGGACTCCCTGTGTTGCAAGCCGGTGTTGAACGGCACCCCATCCCGGGTGGTGGAACACGTATTGTCAGTGTCAGTGCAGGCGATGAAATCAGCTTGTTGGACCCGCAAGGTTTGCAACCCGGTGAGTTGGTATTTTTTGCACCTGACGGTCGCTCGGAAGCAGCCATGCTTGGTGCCTCTGAATACCAGCAAGCGTTGGGAGCAATCGATGCGTTGAGTGTTGATGATGCATCGGCAAAAAGAGTCCTTAATGCGCTGAAGGTATCCGGGTTTGATCTGGCCAAGGCACAGGCAATTCCGGTATTTGGTGAAGGATCCAATGCCGGTGCCATGCATACGGTGAATGCCTCAATCGATGGTTTGCTGCTCGCCTGCGCTGTTGGCCGCCCTATGCTGCCCGAAGCGCAGAACGCGCCGACCGAACTCATTATGTATGTAAGGCGTGCAAACCCCGAAGAAGCTCGCGATGTACTGGTCGCTCCAGACCCGCTAGCGGATGCAATTGTCGATGTCGATATCAATCCAGGTAGCGCCTATGCTTATGAGGTTAAAGCGGGTCAGTACATCCAAATTCTGGATGTGCAGGGCAGAGAGTGTTCAGATTTTCAGGCATTTTCGGCACGTGCGCTGGATAAAGGTCTGGAGCGCGATATCGACCCAACTACAACCCGAACACTGATGGGTTCGCTATATCCAGCACCGGGTATTTTTTCAAAATACTTCAGTGTAGACCAGGAACCGTTGGTGCAAATTGTTCAGGATACCTGTGGGCGGCACGATACCTTTGGTCTTGCGTGTACCGCACGATACTACGATGACCTTGGTTATCCGGGACACGTCAATTGTTCTGACAATATGAACATAGAGTTAGGGAAGTTCAGTGTCAGGCCCAGAGCCGGTTGGCCGGCTATTAACTTTTTCTTTAATACACTGCTCGATGACAGCAATGCATTGGATTTTGATGCGCCCTGGTCTCGTCCTGGTGACTACGTGATGCTCAAAGCATTAACCGACCTGGTTTGTGTATCCAGTGCTTGTCCTTGCGATATCGACCCGGCGAACGGTTGGAACCCGACCGAAATAAAGATGCGGTTGTATTCAGAAAAGGCTCAATTTAAAACATCAATCGGATGGCGTAAGTCGCCGGAGGCCGACGTGGAAGAAACAAAACAAACAGGGTTTCACGATTGCTTTGCCAGACATACTCAAGATTTTGTTGAGTACAACGGTTACTGGTTGGCCAATCAGATGAGTAATCAGGGTGCAATTGCAGAATATTGGGCCTGTCGTGAAAAAGTGGCCATCATGGATTTGAGTCCGCTGCGAAAGTACGAAGTGACCGGTCCGGATGCTGAAGAATTGATGCAAGCCTGTGTTACCCGAAACATGAAAAAGTTATCGGTTGGGCAGGTGGTTTACACAGCCATGTGCTATGAGCATGGCGGCATGATTGACGACGGTACGGTCTACCGATTAGGCGATACCAACTTTCGTTGGGTTGGTGGTAACGACGACAGTGGGCTCTGGCTACGTGAGCAAGCTACAAAAAGAAATCTGAATGCCTGGGTTCGATCATCAACCGATCAACTGTGTAATGTGGCGGTACAGGGGCCATTGTCACGCAGTGTTCTCGAGAAGGTTTTCTGGACATCGCCCACCCAATCAACGGTAAGTGATCTTGGTTGGTTTCGTTTTACCGTTGCCCGCGTAGATGATTTTCATGGTGTTCCCGTGGTAATCAGTCGCACAGGTTATTCTGGTGAACTGGGTTATGAAGTATTTTGTCACCCCAAAGATGCTGTCGCTGTTTTTGATGCGCTGTGGACGGCGGGTGAACCAATGGGTATGGTGCCCTTGGGTTTATCTGCTTTAGATATGCTTCGAGTCGAAGCTGGCCTTATCTTCGCCGGTTATGAGTTCGATGACACAACAAACCCGTACGAGGCAGGCATCGGTTTTACCGTGCCATTAAAATCCAAAGAAGACGACTTTATCGGTCGCGCCGCTTTGGCTGAACGAAAAGAAAATCCACAACGACAGCTCGTTGGATTGGATATAGAGGGTGGTGTTGTGCCTTCTTCGGGCGATTGTATTCGCATTGGCAAGGCACAGGTCGGGCAAATAACATCGGCGGTTAAATCACCAATACTCGGAAAAGTGATTGCATTGGCCAGAGTCGATGTCACGCACACCGAGCCAGGTACAGCAATAGAAGTGGGACAGCTGGATGGGCAACAGAAGCGATTAAAAGCGACTGTGGTGGCTTTCCCACACTTTGATCCAGGCAAAGAAAGGGTAAAAGGCAACTATACGTGAGCCTGTTTGCCGACAGCGCAGAGCGTTTAGGCACACCATACTGGTGGGTACATGGCGCTGCTCTGCCAGAGTTGCCAAGCAAACTACCAAAAAAAACCGAGCTACTCATCGTCGGTGCAGGCTATACAGGTCTGAGTGCGGCGATTGCTGCATCTGATGCTGGTGCAAAAGTGGTTGTGGTCGATGCCGGTTTGCCAGGTCAGGGTGCGTCGACAAGAAACGGCGGTATGTTCGGTGCACATCCGCGACTTGGGTTCAAACAACTTGCGAATAAATTCGGTGCATCAGCAGCATCGGGTATTTTTAACGAAGCTCAGTCAGCGTTTGAATTTACTACCGGGCTCATAAAGCACGAAGGTATAGATTGTCAGTTTGATCAGTGTGGACGCATTCAGTTAGCGTGGACCAAAGCAGACTTTGAGGCACAACGCGTTCAAGTCGCTGACCTTAAAGCCACCACAAACATGAATCTGGACATTGTTGAGCCGGAAGTGCTGTCCTCTGAAATAAACACCACGTGCTATTTCGGTGCTATTCGTTTCTCGGATCACGCATCGATTCATCCGCGTCAATTCCATGATGGACTGCTTCAAGCCGTACTTGAACGCAATATTCCGGTTATTGAACGATGCCCGATTGAACGGATAAATAGAACGGAGACGGGCTTTGTAGCTATTGCTGAAAATGGCTCTGAGTTGCGTGCTGAAAAAACCCTGATGGCAACGAACGGATATACACAAGGCAAATTTGGCTGGTTTCTTCGACGCGTGTTTCCGTTGCCAAGCTTTTTAATTGCCACAGAGCCATTGTCTGAGAATCTGATTAATTCGTTAGCACCTGGCAAACGCATGATGGTCGAAACGCGCGCCAGACATTCTTATTTCAGAATATCCCCCGATGGTACGCGCATTGTTTTCGGTGGCAGAGCATCAATGACGCCGGTTTCTTTATCAGTGGCTGCACAACGATTGCGTCAAAGCCTAATTGAGGTGTGGCCTGAACTAAAAGATACAAAACTGACGCACTGCTGGTCCGGCAACACCGGATATACGTTTAATCACATGCCACAAGTGGGTGTTAATGACGGTATTCATTTCTCGATGGGTTACTCTGGGTCGGGTGTAGCGCTGGCGCCTTACCTTGGAGCAAAGGCCGCTTATTGCGCTTTGGAAGATTCAAGAGGGGATACCGCCTACCATCATTCGCAGCTCGACAGTCGTTGGTTTCATCGCGGCCGTAATCCGCATTTTCTTAAAGCGGCAAATCTTTGGTATCAATATATTGTTGACGGCAGGCAAAATGCCACGGCTAAAAAGGATCAGCAACGAAGCGGTTTTTAATTTGCTTGTTGGAGGTTTGATCTTGTTAGATGTTTCACTCTATTGGACGTTGCATGCTGTTGGAGTTTCAAACTGCAAGAACGCGCGGTTTCTTCAGTGGGATTTATCTGCTGTCAATTTGTCGCTTATTGCGGCGTTTCGATACGTGCCAGATTTGCACCGATAATGACGTGATTACCCGTTAAAGTGCATGATATGGTTCAAAACTGGTTCAAATTATCGCTGTTTAAGCGCCATGTTTGTGCGTATTTAGGTTCGCCCGACATTAGAATCTCAAACCATTGGTAACTCGACATAAGTGCTGTTATTCTCGGATTGCATTCGCGTAGTAAGAGACGTATCGCAAAGAATAGAATCGTTCGTTGTAAACCAAATCGGAGGAAATAATGGAAGAACAGATTGCAGAGTTGACGAGTCAAATCGCAGCTCTTGAGGCGGCCAATGGTGTGGGTAACACCATTGCTGCAGAAACCTACTACTACCTGACCATCCCGCTCATGATATTAATTCATGTGGGCTTTCTGGCCTACGAGATGGGGGCAACACGGCATAAGAACGTGCTCACTTCGGGTGTTAAGAACATTCTTGCATTCGCCTTCATGGTTCCAACCTTTTATTATTTTGGCTGGTTTGTTTATTGGGCTTTTCCTACTGGTATAGACTTTTCCGCAGGTGCTTTTGGTATCAGTGGGTGGGAATACGCGATGGCTGTTGCAAACCCTGCCGGGACAGCAATGGGCCCCAACCTTGCTGACAATGCAAACGGCGTTTTCTGGGGGGCTTTCACACTCTTCGCAGCGACAACGGCATCCATTATGTCAGGTGCGGTGATTGAACGAATTCGGCTGGTCGCGTTTGTTATTCTGGCTATTGTGCTTGGTAGTTTTGCATGGGTTGTCGGTGCTGCATGGGGATGGCATGCCGATGGCTGGCTGGTGACCAAATTTGGTTACCACGATTTTGGTGCGGCAGGTGTCGTACACATGATTGCCGGTTTCTTCGCTTTGGGTGTGTTAATCAATCTTGGCCCTCGGCTTGGCAAATACAACAGTGATGGCTCCGCCAACGATCTTGGTGGACACAACATGCCCTTAACACTAATTGGTCTTATGACCATTATCGTTGGTTTCTGGGGCTTTCTAATGGCGTGCC
>CALJNA010000135.1 GCA_937981955.1 uncultured Granulosicoccaceae bacterium | reverse complement strand
ATATTTTCATCGATGTGTTTTGTGATCGATTGAAGCTATTAAATCTTGCTCCCAGGACCTTACAACAGCGTGCTACTCGGCACACTGCCAAGTGGGGGTAGCGTGATAATCAGCCCCACTCATCTGGAGCAGTTTTGACGGATTACCGATGCTGGCATTCAGATTCCGGTTCGTCCAAACCAAGCGTGTCGACGTAATGCTTGGGGTGAAGAAACTTCGGCATGGGCGCAACGGCTATTACTGCGTCTGCAGTGGACAGTAAAATGGGTTGTCGGAGCTGATGGTTCCAGTGCCGGATTGAACCCCTGGTGCCTTTGTAAAGATCAACTTGTGAAGCAGAATCGCGAAGTATGGCTTTCACATCCAGCTTAGTCTCTTCCTGTCGGGAATTGATGCTGTTGCTGATAAGTTTGACTGCGCTCCAAGCTGCAAACTCTGCATCTGTCATTGCTACCTGCGGACTCAAAAGCTCATCATCCTTAAATTCGCGATATCGTTCATTCAGCTGCGGAGCGCCGTAGCGCTCCAGTGCAAAATGCCAGCTTCTGGGTGTCAGCCCAACATCTCCAACAACTGGTCTTGCACTTCGAGTGCTGTATTGCATATATCGACCGTAGTCTTTTAACGAATCGATTACTGCAACCACATCATAGGATACGCCACCAGTTAAAAACTCGGGTTTGTTCTCGTCACGATCATCCGGATGATGAGATAACGTGAAGGTTCTTTGATCGACCACGCTTGCACCAAATTTTTTTAAACTCTGGACCAGTGATTGCGCACGAGCGAAATCCCTGTCAGAGGAGCCCTGAACAACCAATACTTTTCGCCAGCCTCTGAATATCAAAAACTGGCCCAAAGCATCAAAGTACATGCGATCGGATGGAATGGTATGGTAAAAATGATCAAGACACAGCGATTCTCGCAAATGTGCATCACTATGCCGAACATTGAATGCGATCAGTTTCAGTTCGTTGGCCTGAGTAGCCACAGTTTCCATAAGCTCAAGTGGCAAATCCAGAATAAGCAATCCACCTGTTGGAGTTGTCTGGAGTTGCTGCACAATAGCAGCCGCCGGATCAAGTTCAAGTGAGTGAATACTCGCTTGAATACCCATCGTTTCAAATAGAGCAGATGATTCATAAACCGCTAATTCAACGGCACGCAGAACCGGCCTGTCCGGTTGAACCGTTATGCCGGCAAAACTCATACCCGAAAACTGCCTGTTCTCCGACTTCGATGTAACAATGGTGATATCCAAAGAGTTTGACATCACCTCGCCCGAGCAAAGCAGTGACAACAAGAGAACGAGGTAGCGGAAGATCAATGCAGGATTTCCACAGAGTGCGGAACCAGGCCTGTTCGACTCGTTCTGACCGGACGTTTAGTCTGCACATCAATGATAGTGACATCGTCAGACAATCCATTCAATACAAAAAGCTTGCTGCCATCTGGCGTAAGACCCAGGCCCCAGGGTCGATGTCCAACCAGAATATATTTGACAATTTCTCGCCGAACAGCATCAACAATCACAACATGGTTCGCTGATCCCAGCGCAACAAAGGCGGTCGTTTGAGTGTCGTCAAACAAGATGTCTACGGGTGTTAGCTGCTCGCTTCGAAATCCACGTGGCGCAAATACGATTTCGTCAATTTTATCAAACGAGCTTGTATCGAATATTTCCACTCGACTACCCATCTCGGATGACACCCACAGTTCTTTGTCTCGCAGTGCAAGACGCCTGGGGCGTAAGTTCGTTATGATGCTTTTTAAAGGTTCGTAGGTTGTTCCATCGAATACATGAACAATGCCGGCATTTTCAGACGCGACGAAAATCAAACCACCATCGATGGTGACAGCAACGCCGTCTGGTTCGTGCCCGGTCGACAGTGTCGCAAGCACCTCACCGGTTGTGGTGCTTAGTACGGTGGCTTTCGCAGCTCCCTCGTTACTGACAACCAATCTATTGGATGACGCATGCACGGCAAGCGACATGGCCCCGGTAAGCTTTGTAAAAATTCTTGCTGGCTGTTTTGTATTCAGATCGAATTCCATCACCATACCATCGTCCGAGCAAGCAATATAAAGAACTTGTTCGGCCTTGTTCTGCGCCATGCCCCTCGGACGACCACACAGTGGTAACACTTCCGTGGTATCGCCCGATTCATTCATGAACAGAAGATCGCCCGAGCGTTCGTTTGTGATTACCGCTGTTGCGGAGTAAACAGGATGACTGACTGCAGGGAGAATCAGCAGAGCAAGCAATAACCCAACTAAGGCTGGGAATCTATTGATAATAATCGATGAGCGGTGGCGTTCAAACCGGACAACCAGTTTCACATGCTCGGCTCTTTTACAGTGATTTCGAATGCAGCGTACCAAGCGGCGAGATTTTTAATATCTTCCATGGATAATGTTTTCGCGATAATGCTCATGCGTCTATCTTCACGCATGCCTTTTTGATAATCGACCAGCGTTTTCTCAATATATAGAGCACTAAGCCCTGCAAGATTCGGCGACTCCGGATCTTTGGCAATGCCGTTTTTGCCGTGACACACAGAACATTGGGAGGACAATGCTTTACCTGCCGCCAAATCCCCCCCGAAAGCAGGCAGGCAAATCAGTATAAAGCTCGCAGCCACAAACAGTTGTTTCACAAAACCAGTCTCCATCAAAAGCCCCGGCTAAACGCCGGGACTTTGGAACTACCTGTTATGAGTCTTCGTATGTAATGCGATAAATCGCGCCAGCATAGTCGTCGGAAACGAGCAGTGAACCGTCTTTCATAACGGTGACTGACATTGGACGGCCATCATACTCACCGTTCTCATTCAGCCAGCCTTCTGCGAATGGTTCCATGGTTGCGTTGCCTTCATCATCGATAGAGGCAAACAACAATCGCGCACCACATGGTTCGGTACGATTCCACGAACCATGCTGAGCCACGAAAATACCGTTTTTGTATTTGTCTGGAAATTGTGACCCGGTATAGAAAGCCATGCCAAGATCAGCGCAATGTGCTGTGGTTTCAACAACCGGATGAATGATGCCATCGGGCACTTCCTCTTTGTCGTAACCAAAGTCACTAACGCGAACCGTACCACCACCAAACCACGGATGACCGAAGTGTTGGCCTGGTGCAGTTTGTCGATTCAATTCACCAGGAGGGATGTCATCACCCATTCCATCGACCTGGTTGTCGGTCCACCAAAGCTCACCGGTTTCAGGATGGAAGTCCTGACCCACCGAGTTTCGCACACCATAGGTATACACTTCACGATTAGAACCGTCTCGATCCATTCGAATGATGCCACCAATTCCGGTTTTCTTGTAAAGATCGGCTTTATCGGGAGGTGCAACATTGAATGGCTGTCCAAGGGAAATGTAGAGCTTGTTATCGGGGCCAATATCAACGACTCGTGCGGTGTGGTTATAGCTCTCCTCTTCCACCGGGATTAGCTCCCCTTTTGGAACAACATCCTCCGCAACCACGTCCGGGCCTTCGTAGAAGAATTCCGCTGCAGGGAACACTCTCACGTGATTACGTTCGGCCACGTAAAGAAATCCATCCTTACTGAACTGAACCCCGTTAGGCACATCGAAAGATAATGAAGGAGCGAAATCTTTAACCTCATCAGCCACGCCATTTCGATCGCGATCGGAAACCACCCAAACTTTGTCTTTGCGAGTACCAACGAATAAAACTGTACCTTGCGGAGCCATGGCCATATCGCGGGCATCAGGCACTATCGCATACAGATCAATTTTGAAACCTTCGGGCATTTTGATGTTGGCAAGAATCTTTTTGATATTTTCCGCCTTCTCACCACCTTGCTCAATAAACGTATGGTCTCCCATCGTTTTACCAGATGTAGCGAACACTCCTATGTTCGCGGCAACGCTTCCTGTCATTGCCAGCCCGGCTACAAATGCTGCAATTTTAGTCAACTTTGTTTTTGCCACAATTTCCTCCAGTTTGTCGGTTCTTAGTGTCGGATATCTATTGATATCTCCTCCATTGTTGTACTCCGATCATCTGGCATTTTCAAGATTGTTCGGACGTCTTCTGCAGTCGGTCAGTTGAATATCGCGACAAAACGCACCAATCAATAATTTACATCCTTAACAAACTGCTCTAAGTCAATGATTCACTCATTTATACGCACTATGTTTTCGTTTTCGTGCAAGTCTTCCGACCTACACAGACCCACTGTTATCGGCCCCTTGCAATCGTTAACTTGTAGGGCGCTAAGTTGGTTCAATATCGAAATGCAACACGTCTTCTTGCGCACCTAACTTGTTATAGAGCGCGATAGCAGGCTCGTCTCCCTGATCTGCCTGCACGAAGATGACATAGGCACCACGTTCACTGGCGATGTTTTGCAATGAACTAATTAACAAGGTAGCAACGCCCTGCCGCCGGTGTACTGAAAGAACTGCAAGGTCATAGATGTAAATCTCGCTGCGTTCTTGTTCGAATTTTTGTAATTCGTAAGCTGCGAGTCCACCAATAACAACACCATTATGCATGGCCGCCAGTGCAATAAAAGAAGGGCCTGACAAGAGTTTTTCGAAGTAGGAAACGGATGGCCTTGAACCCGTGTAAACATCTTCAAGCTCGAATGCCTGACCGAACACATCGAGCATCTCGTGCATCAAACTAACATCGCAGATTGTCAGTTCTTTGATATTGACTTGCTGCATTAGCGTGGCGTTTGGTTACGCGCGGTTCGCGAATTCTCCGGACTCTGCGCTAAACAAACCCTGATCAAGTTTGGATACTTCGATAACCGCTTGTGTGCGACTATTTACCTGTAACTTTCTGAGAATTTCTGAGACGTGTTTTTTAATCGTGCTGTTGCCGACATGCAGCTCATAGGCAATTTGTTTATTCAATAGACCCTCACGCAGCATGGATAGTACGCGCAGCTGTTGTGGTGTGAGGCTGTTGACTCTCTCGGCAAGTGAAGTAGCAGCACCATTACCAGCGTCCGACTCGGAGTAGGCAGGCTGAGCCTTATACTGCTCCGGCAAATAGATATCACCTTGCAACACTGTGTTGATAGCCACACCCAAGCCTTCTTTACCAACCGATTTCGGCACATAGCCCGCTGCTCCAAAAGTCATGGCTTCTTTGACAATGTGCATGTCCTCTAATCCGGAGACAACAAGAATGGGTAAACGTGGGTGTTGCGTTCGCAGCTGAATAAGTCCATCGAAGCCTGATACCCCCGGCATTTTCAGATCAACAAGGGCTATGTCAAAGCCAGTGGAATTGTCCAGAATGGCGAGTGCTTCTTCTATAGATGCCGCCTCATTACACGAGGAATGCGGGAATACTAGCGCTACCGCAGTGCTAAGAGCTTCGCGGAACAGGGGATGATCATCTACAACGAGTACTTTACTAAGCGACGTCATGGTGCCTAGTTCTACACGATTCTCAGGCAATATAAAAGGGTTTCCGGTAATCCAGCGCCAAAAAACTTGCTCCTGATCGCCGCGGTGGCGACCAGGAGTTTGATACAACCAATAGACCGGTTTATTTCGCCGCCAGTTGCTCAGGTACTTTGAATACCCAAACTGAACCACCCTGATTCAGGTAGCTGACGACTTTGGCAACTTCGCCACCCCATAGCGGTACGGCACCACCCCATCCGGTAACGATGGCAATCCACTGCTCACCATCCTGCTCCCAGGTAATAGGAGAGGACACGATACCGGTGCCAGTCTGGAATTTCCAAAGCTCTTCACCAGTCTCATCGTCAAACGCCTTTAGGTAACCTTCAGGAGTACCTGTAAAAACCAGGCCACCGCCCGTGGTCAGAACACCACCCCATAACGGTGCCTTGTTCTTGTATTCCCATTTGATATCGCCAGTTGCCGGGTCGATCGCTTTCAACGAACCAATGTAGTCGTCAAATATGGGCTTGATGGTGAAACCAGAACCAAGATAGGCCGCCCCTTTTTTATAAGTAACCGGCTCGTTCCAGATATCCATGCCCCATTCGTTCGACGGGATATAGAAGTGCTTGGTATCTTGTGAGTAAGCCATTGGCATCCAGTTTTTACCACCAAGGAAACTTGGAATAGCAAACACAGATTTACCTTTCTTGCCATCGGCAGATTCAGCCGGGTTACCGGGTCGATTATCCGGATCAAGAATAGGCTTGCCGTTCTCATCTATGCCTTTAGCCCAACTGATGTTCTGTACAAACGGGGCTGCTGAAATGAACTCACCACTGTTTCTGTCAAGCACATAGAAAAAACCATTTCGATCAGCTGATGCACCGGCTTTAACCACTTTGCCGTCTTTTTCCATGTCGAATGGAATGAACTCATTTACGCCATCGTAGTCCCAGCCATCGTGTGGCGTGGTTTGATAACCCCAGACAATTTCACCGTCTTCCGGATTAATAGCAATACGCGCTGATGTCCACTTGTTGTCACCGGGACGCAAATAGGAATTCCAGGGAGCGGGATTTCCCGTACCAAAGTAGGCAAGCTTGCTTTCGGGGTCGTAAGTACCACCAAGCCATGGAGCTCCACCACCGTTTTGCCACATGTCACCCGCCCATGTTTCATTGCGGGTACCGGTCATGGTGCTCTCTTCCCCATTCAAAGTGCCCATATGACCTTCGATGGTTGGACGGCTCCAAACTAAATCGCCGGTATCGGGGTTACGAGCTTCAACTGC
>CALJNA010000134.1 GCA_937981955.1 uncultured Granulosicoccaceae bacterium | reverse complement strand
CCACCAAACTCAAGAGGCCTCGCATAACGCGAGGCCTTTTTTGTTTGGGGGGAGGCGAACCCTCGGGTTTGACAAGCGACGCGACAGCGTTGCGCAGGACTGCATCGTTTACGATGCAGGTCGCGAAGCGATTTTCAATCGGCCTTAGCCGCTTGGAAACACTCCCCCCTCCTCCACCAACATGAAGAAGCCCGCATTAAGCGGGCTTTTTTTGTGGCTTTTACTTTCATCCATATGCATCCAGATACCGCGGGATTCAAAAATTCTGTGGTTTCCTGAATCAATGAACAATACATGTTTTGTTACTGATGTTATGCACCAGCGTGTGCCCATACCAGTCGAAAATACCTCACTTGTGCCAATTGACAATTCCACACCGCGAGCAATATCATTTGCGATGTTGGCTCAGTCTGACAATTCTATTGGAGGCCTTCCCGATGCCCCGTCGCATGTCGCCCGAAAGAGAACGTGAATATGAAGAACTCCACGCCTTCATAGACTGGTTTGCAACTAACATTCAAGACATTGAACCGGCTGATCCGATCCACCCAACCATTGTTGGAGAGCGTATAGCGGAAGAACACGGCCGATCGAAAGCACTTCAGGGATTAAAGCAAGCTGCCAACGATACGGTTGAACAATACGTTGATGCACCACCGGAAATTATTGAGGGCTTGGATCACTTTCTAACAGAGGCTGGCTTAGTTGCCTTCTCTGAGATTCGTCGTCGGTACGGTCGTTCGTATCAGCGAATTTTGAAAAGAGGCGCGATCAAGTCTGAAACAGAGTTTCATTTGATCGCCGGAATACTCGCCGATGTTTCATTGGATTCAGGCTCTAGCGAGCGTAAAACGCTTGAAAGGTTCGTGGCGGAATTTCAGAAAAGTATCTAGCAAACTACTACGGCGCGGGTATACATCAATCAACCTGAAATCTGTGCTCAGTTTCAAATAAATACCTGCAAGCGCATTCAAATAGGAACCTGACCACAACACACATCTTTAGGTGGGGTGTGGCTATGCCGACATTTGTTCAGGTCCGACTCATAAGAATAAACATGCCTGGCATCTTATTACTCATATCAACAGTTTCTACTCTACTGTTCGCACTGGTCGTGCTCATCAAACTCGGCGTTCCCGCGGTGTTTGCTTTCATGTTGGCCATGGCAGTGGGATTTGTCTGGTGGCGATTCGAAAAAAACGATACCGAAAACGAGAAACAGGGGTGGGCAGATTATTTAGTTACACTCATGGATATCAAGGATATATTCAAGTACGTAGGCCGATTGTTCTGATGTAATCGCGACGATCGAATCAAAGATCAGCGAAATTACAGAAAAAGTGATCGTGCTCTGAAACCTTCCTTTGGTAGCCAAGCACGATCTGGTGCATAGTGAGCTCGCGCGCAAAGTACTCGCTGGTGTTTGTATTGTTAATTGATTCAAAGCTCGAATTCACACGCCATAGATCATTTCCCGACTCTCTTGTAACGGTAAGCGTACTGACGGTACCGCCATCGCGGTTGCTGCGATTGATTTGAATGATCGTACCGCTTTCGGGCGTGCAGTAATCTGACCCTTCAATTGGAGTTCCAGTTAAGTTAACGCTGGTCTCCCATCGATCGCTGTAAGTACCTATCCAGGAACCTGTGCCAGTTTCCACCAACGTGCGGGTATCACCATTGACAGTGACTTCGCTGTTGAACTCTTGCCAAAGACCGTAATCACCATTGTAGAAACTCCAGCTTCCTTCCCAAAGCACTCTGTTATCTGAAACTGTACGCACCGCACTGCGACTTTCTCTTTCACCGTAGTGCCAATAGCTTGAAGACGCTGTGCCGTTACCGTTGGCATCAATATCTGCTCTCTCTGCTCGACCAACCCACTCTTCAAAATCTTCTACAACGGCAAGCTGATTAGGTCTTTCATTACCGATTATGGTTTCAAAATAGTTTGCAATGAACAGCAGGCCCATCCGCCTTTCATCGATTATCTTAAGAAGACTGTCTTCGTCAACATCTGGAGCAGTTCCGGCAATGAGCTCATCCAGATTACTGGTACCGTCACCGTCTTCATCCCATCGACTGGTGTCGAACTGATCTGCCGAAACCTGATAAATTTCAGCTGCGTTGGTTCCACTGCGGTATGTCTTTTCATAACTGCCTAGTTCTAAATTGCCATTGTCGTCATAGAACACGATGGAGAGAAGCGCTTCTGTGTCGGTTGGCAAGTTAGCATCAGTAGACCACAGTTCGTCCCCAATCCAGGCAAGAGACGTATTGAAATCGCCCCAGCTTAGTTTCACCTGCAGTTCATTCGATTGGTAAGCTGGAACAGTGACTTCAAAACTGACATCAATGCGGTTCTGAATCATTGGATCGGGCGCGTCAATATTGGAATCTGTATTGGTGTCAGCCACACTACCTGTGTTGCCATCGTTACCCGAGTTCACATCAATATTCGAACCCGTATCCGCCAATGGTGTTTCGTCCATTGATACCGCTGTCTGTTCCATCACGGTTTCAGGTAGAGACCCGGTGGTGATGCTACCGGCTGAATCGGCGTTCTGATTTTCATTCGAAAAGTTTGTATTAGCTCCATCAGCCAATTCGGTGCCGACAGGACTATCGCTTGGCGCACTTGACCCGGAGCAGCCTTGCAAAGCAGCAAAGGCAACGAGTATGAGTGTGGGCAGTAACTTTGATTGAGACTGGGCAGTTTTATTCATGGAGTCGTCTACGCGGCAGGCCGTACTTTGTTCGTTTATTTTAACGTGCCAAGAGATGACAGATGTCACGAAAGTGTGAATAGAGCTGGTACTTTTACCGCGCCAGTACCAAAAGCGGCAATCGCAGTCAGATAGACGCTCTATACAGGAATTGCTCTCTGACTCCCGATTAAAATCTGCAATTAAGGCAGGTAATTCTGATCGGTTATCCGATTGTAGAAATTTCTACTGTAAAATTCATTGTGGGTCAGATTTTCCACCGAGCGGCCTCTTTTCACTGGGATTGGTTTTAGATATTCAACGCTTACAGTAAACTTACTATGATCACTCGACGACGCCTTCTTGAACATCTGCTGTCAACCACTCTGCTTGGCGTCGCCAGCACTAAGGCCAATGCAACAAGTGCAAGCGCAGTTACTACTGACTCTTCAAATGCAGACGCTGTTAGTTTGCCAAAATCAGATGCCGAACTTGAAGACATACTTGCGTTGTTTCGAGCCGAAGCACAACAGCAGGAACGCCTGAAAGCTACCGTAATTTCGTTGCGTGGTGAGACCATTTTCGCCGAAGCGTTTCGTGGGCCACCAGTGAATCGTGCAGTCAATATCAAGTCGGTATCCAAATCTGTTGTGGCAGCCTTATTAGGAGCGGCGCGATATCGCTCAGTGATACAGTCGCTGGATCAAACACTGGAAGAGCTGACCCCAGGGCTATTGCCCAAGAATGCTGATGAAAGAGTTCGCAAGCTGACGCTGACCGACCTTGTCACCATGCGGGCTGGTCTGCAACGCACATCTGGTGCTAACTACGGTGTTTGGGTCAATAGCAACAACTGGATTCAGCATGTACTAACACGACCCTTTGTCGATGAACCAGGCGGTCGCATGTTGTATTCAACCGGTGATACCCACGTATTGGGTGCGGTGCTCAGTGAACTAACCGGCCGTTCACTGCATTCACTTGCCAATGACTGGCTGGGCAAACCATTGAACATCGCTTTCCCCGCATGGACGCGCGATCCGCAAGGCTATTTTCTTGGCGGCAATGAAATGGCATTATCGCCACTGCATCTTGTCAAACTAGGCGAGCTTTACCTGAATAATGGTTTGGTGAATGACCAGCGCGTATTCGATGAAAACTGGGTCAGCGATACATTTACCCCACGTACACGGTCGCTCTTCTCAGGAGATGGGTACGGCTATGGCTGGTTCCTGCGCCCAATGGCGGGACTGCCAGCTGCCTACGCACGTGGCTATGGTGGTCAGGTTGTACACGTAATACCTGATTTGCAACTCACTGTTGCCATTACCTCAAATACCTCACAACGTGCCCGCAGTAACGGCTATATGACAACCTTGCATGAACTGGTGGAACGACTGGTGGTTATGCCGCTAAAAACTGTGTAAGACAATCCTTGGCCAATATGGAAAGACGTGCTAACCAACTCAAATAGCAAACAGCAAAAACGGGACTGGCTCGCAATAACCTGCGCTTTAATTGCGGTTGGTATTTGGGGCTGGTGGATGTGTGCAACCAGAGTCGCTGCCAAACAGGATGTTGCTCCAATTGATGTCGCGCTCTTGCGCTACTCAGTACCTGCACTATTGTTGTTACCCGTGTGGTTGGCAACGTGGCGAAAACTAACGCGAGCACCACTATGGGCTTTAATCGCAATGCTGGGCTGGGGTGCCCCATTTGTTTGGCTGGTTACTGCATCACTTGAAAACACCAATGTTATTTACCTTGCCACTATTGTGCCCTGCACCATGCCATTATTTGCTGTGGCGGCAGAGAAACTGTTTTTCGGTCAGCAACCCTCGCGTGCGCAGCTCATTGGCTTTTCACTAATCCTGTTTTCCGCATTTCTTATCATGCTTAACGCGCTATTCGGTGGCGGCATCAGTTTTTATAATCTTGCTCTTATGTTGCTTGCAGCTGCCGGCTGGTCTTCATACGTGGTGTCGTTTCGGCATACCGGTCTAAACGCTGCTGAAGGGGCCGCCTGGGTTTGCGTTGCTTCTACTGTCTCAATATTGTTTATAAAGTTGATAACGGGTGATCAACTATTAGCGTTAAACACAGAACAACTTATATTCAATGCAATAGCGCAAGGTTTTTTATCAGGTTTTGTTGCCGTGCTTCTTTATACCATTGCCATAGGCAGATTGGGTTCAGCACAGGCTGCCAGCTTCGGTGTCCTTGTCCCTGCTCTGGCCTCTTTCTTCGCGTGGGTGTGGCTAAAAGAAATGCCTTCCGCCTATAACCTGATTGCACTTTTATTTGGCACGGCCGGGGTGGCCGTGGTTAACGGCGTTGTTTTCAAATCACGGCCGGGTTCCTTGACTAAATGAACACAACACCGAGTAACGGGTCTTAGCAGTAATTGTTATCTGGTAATCCTATTTCGAACTATTTTGGTCGTAATATGTCTTTAGTTGTATCGTCTTTTCGATCAGAGAACTCATGGGTAACGAATGAATAATCGTTCAAATATACTCACGATATTGCTGTTTTGTTTTTTTGGACTGGTCGCAGTGCCATCGCACGCTCAAACTCCAGACCCACAGTATTCTTCAGATACAGACAACGTAAACAGTGATGTTTTAGACGTGGTCGAGTCCGCCTTTCAGGATTTGAATTTCTTGCTTTCATTGCAAGGCTCAGTTACTGGAAGCCAGCCCCTGCTTCAACAGTTGAAAAATGACTACTATCCGTTGTTTGATGAGTCGGCAATTGCGTATCTGACTCTGGAGAAACAAATCAACCATTTTAATAGTGCCCGTCGTGATTACCTCAGTTGCCTGCTTGGCCTACGCTTTTTTAATTCTCATTTAAATATCGTTTATCCCCATACCGTTGTGAATGTCCAATTTGAAGTTGGCGATGTCAGAACCTCAGGAAATTCTCAGATACGTGATGTTGATGTCTCGTACATTAATGCCGATGCTTCTATCCCAATGGTTGTTCGATTGATTAAACGCGGCGACAATGCAAACTGGAAAATAATTGATGTGCTTCTAAACGACATAGGTATTCTGGGCTCATTCAGATACGAAATGAAAGATGTTATTGGACAATCATTTGACAATCGCTCTCAAGCATTCGATACACTAAAGAATTTACTCTATAAGAAAAATAAAACCGGACCGATTGGCATGGATCAATGGTGCAAGCAGCGCAAGAACCAACCCAAGCCAAATGAACGAACTAACAAAGCCCAATCAAATGAACAACTGGAAATCAAAACCACGCTGAACGGGAAACCTGAGAATGTTCATGTTGAAGTTACGCCAACAGGTACGATCATTTACCAGGACGATATTATTCTTAATACAAACGGTGATCTGGAGGCGGCAGTATCTGGGTTGGATTTTACCAATTTGCGGCTTTGGGACAATGCCGTTGTACCCTATTTAATCAACAGATCATTATCGCAAGAAAAACAGAGTTTAATTTTAAAAGCCATACAGGAATATGAGAAAAAAACGCCAGTGCGTTTTACAAAAGCCAGAAGCAACGATGAGAATGTACTTATGTTTAGTACAGGCGATGGCTGCAGATCCAATCTGGGAATGATTGGAGATATGCAGTTTATATTACTAGGCGAACAGTGCTCGTACGGAACAGTTTTACATGAAATTGGCCATACGCTGGGTTTAGTTCATGAACACAATAGACATATGCGCGATGATTATGTAAACGTTAATCTAAAAAACGTACTATTAGGTAAGGAACGCAATTTTTACAAACACCCGTCTGGCCACCCCGTAACAGATTCATATTGTTATAGTTCTATCATGCACTACTCAGAACATGCCTTTGCAATAGCTCGAGGGTATAAAACCATTGAAGTTAAAGGCACCAACAAAATTGGACAACGCAGACAGCTATCTTCCTGCGATGTTGATCGAGTTCGACAGCTATACACTCCGTTGAAAAAAAAGACTGGAAATAGACCTGATACAGATACCGAATCTGTATCCAGGTCTGATAACCAATCTGGCAACGAATAAGCTAGCCGTCAGGCACTACCCATTTTCAGAAGTTGTTAAAAATTCGTTACCAACTTATCGCTATGCGAATGCCCTGCGAGCCTGATCGACCTTGCCTACTCGCAAATTCTGAGATCATCCACGCCAGCTTCAATCAAGTCACCTGTATTTGGGCCATCGGATGCACCGAGTCTTAGCTTTACGGACGAGCCTGCTGGAATCGTCGCCGTGGCTTCGGCCCATTGCGCAATGCTTCTTTGATCCCCGTTTGAAGCTAGCGAGGTCCAGGAAGCACCACCGTTTACTGACAATTCCAGGTTGAAGTAGTCTCCGTTAGCATCGTCTCCGGAGTCACGCTGGCCATGGAAATACCAGATTGATAAATCAGAATCACGCGCAACATTGTAGACCGGTGATTCTGCTATGCATGCACCGCCATCAATATCATCACGCCCTACGCTACTATTGCTTGCTGAGTAGAATGCCTGACCCGAACCCGTGGTATGGTCTCCGCCCACTTGTGTTCTAACGCCACCGTTAACCTGCTCAGTCGGAGTGCCGACAACATAACGACCTGTGGAACAGGTACTCGATGACAAATTTGTCCAGCCGCCCGCACCGCCACTGAAATTTTCAGTCACTGCACATACAGAAGGCTCTGGCTGCCGTTCAAAAACCCGAACACATCGGTATACACTTTCGTTGTTTGTCGTACCGCTATCTTTATCATTGACGAATACCATGCGCATGTTCGAACCGGCATAATCTCTTCCAACCGGTATAGAGTAGCTTTGGAATGCACCGTTACCCACATATTTTGGTGAGTAGTTAATCATTCCACCCCAACTCTGCGTTCCCCAGATTCCAAATACCCGCTGTGCGTTGTTTATTTCCAGGTCGTTATCAAAACCAATGCCGTGAATCTCGCCCTGACTACTACTGGCGAATTCAAATTCAAGCATCGTGTTTGGCGTAACAACATAGGATTGACCAGAGCGTTTCCAGGCGTTACCAGTAATGGTTAAAGTTGTTCCATCCGATGAGGCAATGGCAGAGCCAGCAATATCCTGATTGGTATAGGATTCAATGGCAAGCTGATTAAAATCAATTGATCCGGCAGGACAAACACCAGCGGGTTCCTCGACAGTTACTTGAATATTATCGGTTCTGGAAAGAACTGAGTCACTAGCAGACAATTGAAGAACATAGACTCCGGCAATTGAAAAACTGGCTGTTGTGTTTCTGGTACCAGCATTACCAAATGTTACCGTACCCGGACCACTTAACTTGGACCAATTGTACGTTAGCGAACCCGGAGGGTTCGGCAAGCCATCATCGTTGGCAGTTCCATTTAAATTGGCTGATGATGGAAACGTGATTACCTGATCGCCTCCCGCATTGACTGTTGGAGGATTGTTTACTGTCACCGTGGTAACTGACCAGACAAAAGTGGTATTAGCACTTCCACCACGGCCATCAGTTACCGTAACGCTTGTATTAAAGGTTCCTGAGTTACTTACTGTACCGGTAATAGAACCAGAAGCGCTATTAATGCTAAGGCCAGTTGGCAAACCACTGGCTGTGAAGCTCAGTGTGTCACCATTGACATCGCTGGCAGCAATAGTCACAGCGACTGCATCACCCACATTATTGGATTGCGAGCCTGGGCCGACAATAACCGGGTCGGTATTTGCGGTCAGCGTATCGACTGCCGGTAACTCGCGCAGGTAATTGGCAAGATCAGACAACTGGGTACCGGACAAATTAACACCAGAGTGGGCATTAATAGCCTGTTCCACGGTCAATGCTGAACCATTATGAAAATAAGGAGCGCTGTTTCCCAAGCCATACAAAGTTGGTGTATCAAGACCATCCAAATTTTGCCCTAGCCGCGATCCACTGGCTGCCGTCAAAGTACCAATGTCGTGCCGTTGTCCACTGTTTGAGTCAGTACCCAGTGGTTCACTGTGGCAACTGGCGCAGTTTTGCGCATCAAACACCGACTGACCACGTAAGGCACTGGCTGACGGCCCACCTGCATTCTGTTGGGAATTAGTATCAGTTAATCGCAGTGATTCAAGATAGGCAGCGAGTGCATCCAGATCAGCACTTAATCCTGCTTTCGGATCACCAAGAGGTTCACTTCGAGTTCCGCTGAAAAAGGCCGTATCACTCATTAAACCTGTGCCTCCGGCGAAGTTTCTGATCTGAGCTTCAAAGTCCTGCACTTCATCAAAATTGCCAGACCAGTGCAACAGTCCATGACCGGTTCCGGCACGTCCTTTTAAGGAAATTGTATTTCTTAAGCCTTCTCCAAACTGAGTAAAATCCCATACACGCCCATCATCACCACCATCGTTGTGGCATGAAGCGCAACTCATGTAGTTGTCGCGCGCTAGTCGATTATCAGCTGCGTCGTAAAACAACCGCTTTCCATTAAATACGTTCGCAGCTAGTGCTTCATTGTTAACAACAGTGATTGTCGACAGCTGATTCGTAACCGGTAGGTTCGTCTCTAACATTTCGGTTAAATCGTATCGCGAAATCGATCTATCCATAAAATTATGAACATAGGCCACTTTGCTGTCACCCGATAAAGCGACTCCCTGAGGTGCACGACCTGTTGGCAAACGCATGAGTTCGAAATCGTTGACGGTGTCGTACACCGACAATTCCCGGCTGGTCTCTAATGCGGTTAACAGATATCGATTATCCCCAGTCAGAGCCGCGCCGGTTGCAACACTCGCGTTGTCAAAGTCAACTCGAAAGCCAGCGTCTTCAGCTTCATTCCCCAGAGTAATACGCGAACCCTGTGCTCGAACAGCGGATTCAAAGGTCATACCGAGTGTACCGCGCGCTGCGCCAGAATTAACATTGTCCTTTTTTGAAGGAACATACGCATACTGATCGTCAAAGGAGATAACCGGTGCGTTGAGATAGTTCGGCATTCCTGGTCCTGCGCTCTCACTTAACGGCCGATCATCGTGTGTCAAATCAATTGTATTAACCCACGCAAGATTTCCAGTTGCCAAAACAAACACCTCGGCGGCAGCAGCCTGCATATTGACACTTGCGGTGCTCTCACCAGGAATTCCAGGTGTTATAAAGTTACTGACCAGTAGTCGACTTCCGTCATACTTGATTGATACGTGCCTGGGCGCGCCATCTACTTGCGTGCTCGCTAACACGGCATGACTGGACGCATCACGCTTTTCTATTCGGGAGGCAGCTTCAAGTACAACAAAGTACTGTGTACCTGAGCTATTGAAAACGATACCGTGCGGTTGCGAGTTAAACGACAAGTTTACTGTCTGTTCAACTTGCAAGGAACCCGTCCCAATAATACTGATCGAATCGGAGCGTTTGTTGGTAACAAAAATACGATTTGAGTTTGGCGATTTTGCCAGCGCAAACGGGCTGTCGCCAACTGCAATCTCTCGAATGAGCGAGCCGCTGCTACTGGAAACAGATACCGAATTGTTATCCGGATTCACGTTCCAAATACGCTCTTGCCCAGCACTGTTCTCAACAAGAATCGTCGATGAATTTCTAGGATATTCCGGAAGTGGTGTCACCTGCTCAACTGGTGCTCCAATATCGACGGCAAAATCCGCGGTTTGCGTGAATCGTGCAACGGGTGTTGTAAAGTCACTACCTGAACGGTCGTCAATCACCACCCAGTTCGCACCGTTTACACTGCCTTCCAGTATCCATCGAACCGGATCACGATCAATGACATCATTAGCCGTCGTAAAATTATAAGCATCGATAAATTGGTTATCTGAAAAATCGTAAACTAGCGAACCCTTATTAAAATCCAGCCATTTGGTTGCAGTGTTGTTATCGTTCGCCAAATTCGGTGTTTCGTTGCTTGGGTTGTTGCCACCCGGGTTGGTTACAACCGCACTCAATAACCTGGAACCGGATAAGTAAAAACTCAGTTCTGAAAGCTGAACACTACCAGCAGTATCGTTACGCAACTTTGTCGGGGTAAATCGATAGTACCGGTATCCCTCGGTTGATTCACCATTTGGTGTTGGATCAGCATTATCTCCAATGCCGTCTCCATCACTGTCTTTGGTTTCAGTTGGATCGTTTGGAAAGGCATCTTCGCTGTCTATGACCCCATCGCCATCGGTATCCACGACCTGAGTTCCTTGTCGTTTAACCTGAATGGTATGACCAATTGACGGCGTACCGTTCGCATCAACCGCATAAAGCCAGTAGTAGCCAGCAATGAGTACATTTGGATTGGCGTTGAAACTTAACGAGTGGGTGCCATTGCCGTTATTCTGCGAAGTAACCGGAATAAAACGCTGGTCTGTGTTCATGTGATGAGTCGTGCCTGACAAACGCACCATGCTAAATCGGGTCGCGCTTGAACTTGCCGCAACTACGGATTGCTGCCCGGCTACGATTTGCAGAGGAGCCTGATTAATGGTTGGCCGTACGGCGGCATTACCATTACTATCAAACAGGTACGGTGGAGTGAAGATCTGTCCATCCAGATGATTTGCTGTACAGCCACCACAGGCACCACCACCAGCAGACAACACTCGACCATCTTTGAGCAATAATGCGGTGGAGTGATAGTTGCGCGGAATTTCAATGTCATCAACAACCCTCCAGCTATCAGTTGAAGGGTTGTATATTTCGGCCGGCAGAACCGAACCTTCGTCGGTAAATAATTTTGCCACGGTATTACCGCCCACCACCAGAATTTCACCATTAGGCAAAGTCACTGAATTACTCAATGCTCGAGGGTAATTCATGGGCGCGCGTTGGGTTACTACTGGTGTGGGACCATTTAAATCAACCGAATAAACATTTGCTGTGGTAGTTGGTTGAGATTCGCGACGATCGGCTCCACCAACCAGTAACACTTTGCCCACATCATAAGTTACAGCGTTACCGTACATACGTGCACGATTACCGGCCATTTCACCCAACACTTCGTTAGACGCACCTGAAACAGGATCAAATACATGGAAAGTCGGTGTTGGACCACCTTGAAACACCTTACCCTCAGGTGTAATAGCCATGTGAGCCCACCACTCCAGATTCATTGCTCCTGTGGGATTGGCCGCAGCATTGATCGCGTTTTGCTCATTTACCAGTGTTTGCATGTCAGCATTCGGGGTTCTGGTCCAGCTATTGGAATCCAGATCAAACAATTCAGAGCGGTTTCCGGACTGCTTGGCAAACGTTGAAAAAATCTGGTTGTTTGGCAGCGTAAGATTGGTGCCATACCAACGGCTGTCATTCATGTCTGTAAGCGGCGACCAACCCAAGGTATCCGGATCGAACATGCTCGTGCGATTATCAAATGGATTACCACCAGAGGCTACTATTTCGCCATTTTCTAATGTGGAAATACCGGCACAAAACATGTCATGAAAATTACTGTCGCTATTTTGGAAAGTATTCGTGTCAGGGTCGAATACGGCAGAATGAGTAAATTGACGATTCGAAGGAAACGCATTTGTCTCAGTAGAAGACCAGGTTAATACTCGACCGTCTGGCAGGTTGGCAGCGGAAATTGCGATATGAGGCCAATCAATAACGGGGCCCCACTCACCAATATTAGCCCGAGTAGGTACGTTTCCATTTAGTTGCCCATTTGGAGGTATTGCTGCGAAGCTCCCGTTGGCAACTCGATAGAGAACTTCGAGTATTTCGCCACCACCTCTTTCAAAAAACTCGACTCTTAACGAGTACGTACCCGGATTAAGAAAAATTTGCCCGGTAACAGTGACAGCCGGATGCAACCCGTCGTTATCGACGACGACCGTATTCTCTATGTAAAGCTTTGACCCATCGTCCGATATGGTTCGAAATTCGTAAGTGGCAGCTTCAAAAACCGTTATCTGATTGGTGAAGACCAGGGCAAAGTTGTCATCACGATCTCGAACCGATGCGTCTATGGTATCTGTTACACCGCTAAGAACTGGATTTAGGCTACTAAAATCAGGGAGAAAATCGAATGCGCCATGATATACGCTGTAGTTAAACTGCGACTGACCATTTCCCACTAATTGCCCGCTGGGTGGTATTGCCGCAAAATTTCCGTTAGCTATACGGTAAAGCACTTCCAGTGTCTCACCACCGCCTCGTTCAAAAAATTCTACTCTTAACGAATACGTACCCGGATTTAAGAAGACTTGCCCCGTGACAGTAACAGGAGCATGTAGACCATCGTTGTCTACGACAACGGTATTGTTAATGTAAAGTTTGGATCCATCATCGGATCTGGTTTGAAACTCGTATGTAGCAGCTTCTGTAACCGTTATCTGGTTACTAAAGACCAGCGCGAAGTTTTCATCACGATCTCGAACCGAAACATCTATGGTATCTGTAACACCACTCGTTACCGGGTTTAGCGTATTGAAATCAGGTAGGAAATCAAAAGCGCCATGATAAACGCTGTAATTAAACTGCGACCAGGCAGCCGATGACACAGCCATAGCACCCAGGAACAAACCAACCCTTAAAAATGAAAATATAGACACACGCACCTCAATTCCGTTCTACAACACGAACTACCCTGTGAAATTGATGATTAGATGTGAAGCAGTTCGATTAAAGTGCTTTTGCTAATCGGGTCAACAGTTTCGATCGTTGTATGAGTTAACATCCGCAGGCGCTTATAACTCAGCGCCCGTTTTGCAAAATCAAAATACTGGAAAGGTTCAATGCGGATAATGACTGGCGTCTCGAAACAGCATTCAAAAACGAAACTGTTTGTTCAGATTGCGTGGTGGGTAACACTACCTATACTCGTGAGCTGCGAATCACATGCACACAAGTCTCATGAAGGTGAGCTTCATCAAGTGTATGAGTTCACAGAACAAACAGAAAGTGGATCGTTCAACGTGCAACTGTCCACTGCCGATAAATCCCCAGCACCCATCGGTGACTATCACGACTGGTCGATAACGTTAACCGATCGAGATTCGGTTCCGGTACAAACAGCTTCAATTGCAGTAACGGGCGGTATGCCAGCGCACGGTCACGGGCTGCCAACAAAACCTGAAGTCAGTCAGAATTTGGGTAATGGGCATTACCTGGTTGAAGGTGTGTTGTTTACCATGAGTGGAGAGTGGTTGCTTCGCATAAACATTGTTGCCGAAGGTAAAAGTGATGTCGTTGACTTTACATTCTCTGTCAGCAGCTAGTTTCATATTGCTGTGTCTGCTGACACTGACCGCTTGCAATAATACTGAAAACAAGTGGACCGATGGTCAGCTAAAAATAATTGAATCGTTAAGTATTGCAGGTGTGCAAAACCCGCCCAATGACCCATCAAATCAATATTCCCACAGCACGGGTGCGTCTGCATTTGGACAACAAATTTTTTTCGACAAGCGATTTAGCTCGAATGGTAAATTGTCCTGTGCAAGTTGCCACCAACCTCAAAAGGCGTTTACTGACGGATTAAGTTTAAGCAAAGGGATAAACGAGACGGGTCGAAACACTCAGTCATTAATCGGTTCAGCATATCAACGGTGGTTTTACTGGGACGGAAGAAAAGACTCACTATGGTCACAAGCATTGGTTCCATTTGAATCGGCCAATGAAATGGCGAGCAGTCGCGTACACGTTTTGAGAGTCATAGGTAAAGACTCTGAGCTAAGGAATCAGTACGAGATACTTTTCGGAGACTTTCCAATAAGTGTTTTAGATGAAAGTATCGCTGAAAACGCTGGCCCGTGGGGAGATACAGAAACCCGCGATAACTGGTATCGCATACCAGTAGATATGCAAAGAAAAATTAACCGCGCCTACGCCAATGTCGGCAAAGCAATTGCCGCGTATGAAACCACTATTCCTGTTCCCAAGACAAAATTCGATGAATACGTACAGGTGCTACTTGAACAAGGTGAGCAAAAAGCCAGCAAGCTGTTCACTGATGAGGAGAAAGCGGGATTAAATCTGTTTATTGACCAGGAAAAGTCTCATTGTTTGAGATGCCACAACGGGCCGCTATTAAGCAATTCAGAATTTCATAATATCGGCACTGGGACATTTACTGGAGCTAACCTGGATTTCGGTCGCTTTCTTGGCATACAGGCTGTCGTCCAGGATGAATTTAATTGTATGGGTGAATATTCTGATGCAGATGCAAAAGACTGCCATGCACTGCGATTCCTACCACGCCAAATACACAACGACATGCAAGGTGCTTACAAAACACCGAGTCTTCGATACCTCAACAAGACTGGCCCATACTTTCATGATGGTCGGTTTACATCGCTAGAACAAGTCATGGAGCACTACTTAAAACCGCCGACACCTGATTCAGAAACGCCAGAACTTGTATTTACTGAAACAGAAAAAAGGCAGCTCATTGCATTTTTAGAAACACTTGGCTATATCAATTCACTGTAAGCCAGTTAAAAAATGGCATGCGCATAGTTAATTAGAAGAAACTAGCCACAGCAAACAGCTATCGCATTCTGCGCTGCATCAACCACTATATCAATCTCGCTTTTCTCAATGCACAGCGGAGGAGAAAATCCAATAATATCCCCTTGCGGCATGGCACGAGCGATAACACCACGTTTTAGCATTTCAGCAGCGACCATTGGACCGATCTTTCTCGAGGCATCATAAAAGATTCGATCTTCCTTGTTTTCAACCAACTCAACGGCACACAGCATTCCCTCACCCCGAACTTCACCAACATGAGGATGGTCTGCAAGTGCATCGCGCATGGCTTTATTCAAGTATTCTCCCATTACACCTGCTTTCTCAACCAATCCAAGTTGATCAATCAGCTTTAAATTGGCAACGCCAGCGGCGGCACATATCGGGTGGGCTGAATATGTCCATCCGTGCCCAATCGGTCCGAACTTGTCGGTACCTTGCTCCAATACCTTCCACATTTTCTCGCTAACGATGGTACCGGATAATGGCGCGTAGGCTGAGGTGAGTCCTTTGGCAATGGTAATGAGTTCTGGTCGCATACCATAATGATCTGAGCCAAACGCGGTGCCCAGTCGACCGAAACCGGTAACCACTTCATCGGCAATTAGTAAAATGTCGTGCTTATCCAGCACCGCTTGAATAGCTTGCCAGTAACCGGCAGGCGGTGGGACAAGACCACCTGTTCCCAAAACAGGTTCACCGATAAATGCCGCGATGGTGTCTGCCCCTTCTTTTAGGATTAATGCTTCAAGTCGTTCAGCGCATTGTGCTGTGAACGCTTCTTCGGACAACGACAGATCATCACGTCGATAATAGTAAGGTGCATCGGTGTGCAGGACCGGAGCCAATGGCAAGTCGAATTGTTTATGAAATAACTCAAGTCCGGTTAGCGAACCAGACATTAGGCCTGACCCGTGATAACCGCGCCAACGGGATATTATTTTCTTCTTCTCAGGGCGTCCGAGCACATTGTTGTAATACCACACCAGCTTTATATTGGTTTCATTCGCATCTGACCCCCCAAGACCAAAATACACCCGGCTCATGTTTTCCGGTGCTCGCTCGATAATCATTTTCGCCAGCGTGATCGAGCTTTCGGTTCCATGCCCAACATAGGAATGGTAGTAACTGAGTTCTCTAGCCTGAGCAGCAATCGCTTCTGCGATTTCCTGTCGACCGTAGCCAACATTCACACAATACAAACCGGCAAACGCATCCAGTAGTCGGTTATCTTCACGATCGACAATGTATACGCCCTCGCCGCCGGTAATAATGCGGTTAGGCATTTCACCACGCGCAAACTGCCCCAGGTGGGTTGACGGATGAAAAAAATGATCGTGGTCCCACTGGCTTAAATGGTCGTTTTTTAACATGGCGAAAATGTCGGTTCGGAAAGTGGGTCGTTTGCAGCTGCAAAAACGCACTGTTAACAATAAAAATACGTTCACACAGTACGCTACTGTTGAAATAGTAACTCAACCCCAGCTGTCAGAAGTAAGTTAACCGCAAAAAAAAGGCCGCTTCGATTACCGAAGCGGCCCTTGTT
>CALJNA010000133.1 GCA_937981955.1 uncultured Granulosicoccaceae bacterium | reverse complement strand
TTTGGGCCGCTTTTTGGGGTCTAAAATAGACCTAAAAATGGCCTGTTTTTGAGGTGTTTTTTTGAGTATATTTGATGCGCGGTTTTTACGTTAGTGAGCCTGGATTGGTGCTGCTTTACATCCAGTTTGTCGCCTAAGAGTTCTATTTAACCGACTGATCGATGCGTTGTTGATAGGCCTATACGGCCTTTACGTTGTTGAACCCAACGATTTACACATAAAGAATTATTTTTAAGCGAATTTATATACGTATTTCTGTGTTGTTTTTATAGTGGTTTTTATCGCGTTTTTGATGCTGTTTTTTGACCTTTTATGTGTGAGTTTTCGGGCTGTTTTTATAGCTCAAAAACAACCCATAAATTCAACGTTTTTAGACCGTTTATGAGCCTTACATCGAGTATGTTTTGTGCGTGTTTTGTTGGGTATATCCGCCCTACTTTAAGATGATTTTTACCGTCTATATTTCTCCGGTTTTATCGACTTTTTGGCTGCCTAACTTGAGCTTTTTTGGCCGGCTTTATCCAGGCCTTGTTATTTCATGGACCATGGTTTTAGCTGGTTTAAACATTGAGTTATAAATTCGAAATACTGCTGTTGTCCATGAAGAAATTGGTACGACATGGTTAGTACGGGATTCAAGACCTGGTTGCCCGAAGAGATAAGTACTTTCTTGTTTATCGGATACCTAAAGCTGTGCTAAAGGTATTGAATTGATCTGATTAAAATAGCCAACTGAACGTTCTATGTGAGTTACATCACACGGAATGCCTCAACCTGACAATCTATTGCATAAATCCACCAGTTTGCCGTTATTTGACTACTACAGGACTAAATGGAATGACAAGCAATGTATTGCACAGGACAACGGATATTCCTCGCTATCATTCATGTTTTTCGATTTTCTCGGTATCAACTTCAGCTGGCTTTGTTAACACTTTCGTTGTTTCTCACTGCATGCAGTGGAGACACCAGCAGTACATCTGAAAACGCAAATAATCCCGGTGCTGCTTCAGCTGCAAATCGGGTGTTGGCTGAGCCGGTAGACTTTTACTTATTTGATGATATTGCTCTAAAGGCCGGGTCTCAATATCGGGGAGAAACTGCGGAGAAAGGCTTTCCGTCGAATGAGTCGGCATCTACTGCCATAACCAATTCTTTGTTTGGTGCTTTCGCAAATCAGGAAGACATAAAACGCTATCCTGGATATCACTATCATTGGCTGGGTATGCCGTGGACTGCATTGACCACCGAAATCCCATTACTCGATGTCAACGCCAAACGCCGGAATATGCCTGGTAATACGACTTATCAGTGCGACCCGGAAAATGCAAACGCTGGTGAAGCTACCGTTAGCAGAAAAGCCGCTAATCTTGAAAATAGAGAGGAAGCTTTTTGGTACACGTTTGAATACAGGAACTGCAAAGAAAAAAACAGAAATGTTCGTTACACCGGTACGGTTCAGGCATTGTTTATCCGCGAAGGCAACGAGACGATCAACTTTTTGTTGGTAGCCTATGACAACGTCACTCTGTTAAAAGCTGGCAGAACGTTTAACGTAACCGGTGCAATGAAAGTTTTAGATCCCATTGCGTGTGGACCTGAAGGAGACCGAATACACTATTTATCTGTAACAGACGCCAGTACTGGAAATTCGGTTTTTCTCGAAAACTTTATACTGGGTAGATACGACAGAAGTGACAGGAGTTGTGATGGCTATGCTTCTGATACAAACTACTTCGAAGGAAAGCTGTACAACTCCGAGTACGGCGCTATTCATGTAAGTACAGTGGAGCCCTTAGGCCACAATATAGACAGTCATCCTAAATATCAGCCGTATACCCCGGAATCTGCAGACACTTCAAGTACCGCGGGCGAGGTTCAAATTTCCAGTGCTGACGACATGATCAGCGTCGGATTAACGCATTCCATGTTTGCTCCCGTTGATTCATCAAGCCAATTGTCAGTCAACGCTGCGCAAATCAGCTTCACAGGAGAAAACTTCTCTGAACCCAGAGCATTGCAATACAACCGTGAGCTATTCCAATGGGGTGCATTTCTTGACTTAGCAGACGATGATGAAGACGGCATGAACAATAGTTGGGAAACTCTGGTTGAGCTGAACAATCAGAATGCAGCGGATGCAGACTCTGACGTGGATGAAGACTCTCGCCCTGCTCTTGTCGAATTTGAAACTGGAGGGGATCCTGTATTAAGCGGAGTAAAAGGCTCGACAGTAGACCGGCGTATTGATATTGAAATCACGCACACCAAGTTCTACCACGGGACTATCGCCATCAATTTCACAACCTACACGGATAATTACGATTCGGGTTATGGCGAAAGTGAGACTATTCTGTACTTTGATTCACCGGGTGACTGGGAAGGTGTAGATCAGCATTGTTCTGTTAACGCTGATAATCAGCTTGTTTGTCAATCAAGAAGTTACCAATCAGGTGTTTCATTCAGGCCGCGTCAGGATGGACCTGTCACTCTGTACAGCGCAATGTCTGAAACCGAATACGACATTAATAGTTCAAACAATAGTCAGAGTTTCGATGTTGATTTTGCAGCAACACAAGTGGACCATGAGATGGTTGTAGCGAGCGAATCGGTATCGCCATCATTCGGAGAACATACAATCCGCGCTCGAGTGACTAAACGATTTCCGGTAACCAGCTACGAGCCTGCTGTTGAAATTGCGATACCTTCTGGAGTAACCATATCCTCAGCAAAAGCTGGATTGGATGGCAGAGCCAGCTACTCCAATTGTGATATTGCAGACAACATTGTCTGCAGTGTCCCGACCATGCGCCTCGGACAAACTCTGGATTTGGAGATAAGCTTCACGATGGTCGCCAGTGAAGCTGTACAGTTTCGATGGACCGTTGTGGCCTACCCCTATGAGCTGGAGCTTGGTAATAATATTGCCACTACCACCGTATCCAAAGCACAGTCGGCGTATTCGGTTCTGAAGCCGTTGGTCGATGCAGCTCCAGATGGTGGCACTGTGCTCTTACCACCTGGCAACTATGATGGAAGAATTGATGCGGGAGGCAAAACACTAACCATAGCTGGTAGTGGTAACGCCAATCCGACTCGGCTTCATACTTTTAGGGATACCCAATCCTCGCTCAGCGACTTTGGTGATCAAACGGTTATAAGAAATATTGAATTTATCGGGCCTGGAGCACCGATTGTTTTCAATACTGGCGATCAACTAACTGTCACTGAAAACCATTTTTCACCATCAGCAGCAGATGGTGAAATTACGGGCTTATTAGTCAGCCCTGTCTATGCAAACTGGAGCGAAACACGCGCACGAGATGCGTCTTATCGTTTTATCAACAATGAGGTTACTGGTTTTGGTACCGCATGGGGTAGTCAATGTGACCAGTTACTTTCTGCAACTGAATTTCGTGCCTCGCTCATTGAAGGTAATACGTTCAGTGATATAAATTGCGAAAATGGCATGATTGCCGGAGGAAATCTGTTTGACAGGAGTTATACAGATTTTGCTTTGACTAATTTTAGTAACAATACGGTATCTAACGTTGCAGCTGTCTTCAATTTTAACTACGACGCAAGTAGCTCATTTCAGCATACGTCCAATATCTACAACAATATTTTTCATAATACCGATCGCATGCTAAACGCCGATGCGGTTTCAATGCTCAGCTCGGATGTGAATAGTCTGAATACGTTTAACAATATTGTTTACAGCACACAAAGTCCGAATTACGCCCAGCACATCATGACAAACGATGTCACGACCATCTGGGCTGATCCCTTGCTGTTGAATCCCGCCGCGCATCAATATTCATTGCAATCAGGCTCGCCCGCCATTGATCAGTCAAAGGTATTTCCAAATAGTTCGTTGGCAGAATTCGAAGCGTCTCTGTTTAACTATTACCCGGATAGAGTCGTTATCATTGACGGAAATGGTGATGGTAATTACGCTGCGGACATTGGTGCTACGGAATTCTCCCCATAACGTCAATGTATTGTGCTAGTGCTAAAGCATTTTGGTCTATTTTGTGAGAACAGGTGTTACGGCGAACTGGGTGTATAACAAATGCAGCTCTCGAGATGGTTGTTGGAGATTGTTTAAATAGTGATATTGTCTACCAGAGATGAAGTGAGAGCATAACTGGTGTCGTCCTATTTCTATTTTCGCAAAACAGTATTCCGGTAGCCATCTATGACCTACATCGTTATCGGTTTGGTATTTGTTCTTGCAGGCACTGTAAAAGGCGTTATCGGTCTGGGTTTGCCAACAATCTCACTGGCGCTTTTGAGTCTGGTTGTTGATCTGCCGAGTGCCATGGCACTTATGATCGTTCCATCGCTTGTCACAAATATATGGCAAATGTTTGATGGTAAAGAAACGTGGATAATTTTAAAGCGAATTTGGATTTTTCTTGCCTGTGCTGGGGGTGCTGTATGGGTTGGCGCAATCGTTTTAGTTAGAGTTGATACGTTTGTGCTAACTACCATTCTCGGTTTGCTTCTGATTATTTATTCCTTCACAGGGATAACAGGTTATCGGTTAAATACGCCCACATATCACGAGCGATGGATGGGGCCATTAGCAGGTGTTCTCAACGGTGTGCTAACTGGAATGACCGGGTCATTTGTTGTTCCAGGTGTCATGTATCTGCAATCGCTTGGTCTTTCGCGCGACTCTCTGCTACAGGCCATGGGTATGCTTTTTACCGCATCGACTGTTGCTTTAGCCCTGGCTTTGAACGGCACCGGTTTGTTAAGCACAGAGCTGGCTGTGCTATCGGCCATTGCCGTTGTTCCAGCAATCGTGGGTATGGTACTAGGCGCAAAATTAAGGCGACGATTATCCGAAGAGAATTTTAGACGAACTTTTTTCCTGGCTCTGCTTCTGCTTGGCCTTTACATTTTTAGTAGAGGTTTACTTTCTTACTAGCTAGTTATTCATTAATGATAAGACCGATATCATTCGAGTTTTAATAATAGCGCCAGCTTACTTTGTCGATCTTCAAACCGGATAGATAAAACTGATTGGGTATCGTTGATGGGTGATGAGGTTAGATTCCGATAATTCAGATGATCGGGTCGGTCAGAATTGTGCATATTTTCTACAATTAAAAGCTATTGCAATGACGTAATTGGACGCTGGAATTGTCGCATAAGTAGTGTTTTAGGTGTAACGGCTTGCAACTGTCGGCACTTTGGCACGAAAATCGTCTAAACAGCCCTGTTATGGTACCGTTTCACTGAACTTGTGAGATATTTGACTATCATATTTAGGGCCAGAAACTAACCCGCCTGTGCTCCCGGTTCGACTTGCCTTAATCGAATTTGGTCCAGGGGAAACAAAATGAGAATTAAAATCGATGAATCAGCGCTGTTTTTCGGGTCTGACAATGTTAGTTAAAGTGCGTAAGTGCGTTTTATCCGCCCTAATAACTACCACACTCGCTTTTTTCAGCGTTTCTGCAAATGCGGATACCGACACACTTGAACCCACATCGGATCATCGAGATGCAACTGCGGCCATCTATCATCTGATGGAGCGTTACCACTATAAAACCGTATCTGTAAATGATGATTTGTCTGAACAGATATTCGATCGTTATCTGGACTCCCTTGATCCTCAAAAGAGCTTCTTGCTTCAGAGCGATATGGATGAGTTTGAGGGCTTTCGGACCCGGTTTGATGATGCAATACGTAACGCACGACTGAAACCGGTGTTTGCGGTGTTCAACCGATTCCGTTCAAGAATTGAAGAACGCGCGGAATACGCAAAAAGTCTGCTTAATAGTGAATTCGATTTCCTCAAAGAAGAATCCTTTACATATAACAGAGAAGATTCACCGTGGTTTCCTTCCCAGCAGGCCATGGATGAGTATTGGCGCAAACGCGTGAAGAACGATGTTCTGAGTTTGCGATTAACAGACATGGAAGATGACAAGATTATTGAAACTCTGGAAAGCCGTTATGATCGTATGGCTGAAAGAGTCACGCAGTTAAAAGAAAACGATGTGTTTCAGTTTTTTATCAATGCGTATACCACTTCAGTAGAGCCACATACCTCCTATTTCTCTCCGCGAAACTCAGAGGAATTCAAGATTCGAATGAGTTTGTCTTTGGAAGGCATTGGCGCGGCACTTAGAACGGTTGATGAGTATACCGTTATACAACGACTCATTACCGGTGGGCCGGCTTCTCTAAGCGATCAGTTGAGTGTTGGTGATCGCATTGTTGGCGTTGGAGATGAAGGCGAAGAGATTGTTGATGTAGTGAGTTGGTCTATTTCTGATGTTGTTGACCTTATTCGTGGTCCTAAGGGGTCTACAGTTAATTTGAAAATACTCCCCGATGCTGCACCGATTGGTACGCCACCAAAAATTGTCTCGCTGGTTCGCGACAAGATTAAACTTGAAGAGCAGGCTGCCAAAAGCTCGATTGTTCAGGCATCAGTAGATGGCTTAACAAAAAACTTCGGTGTAATAGACTTGCCCACTTTCTATCTTGATAGTCAGGCACGCGCACAAGGTCAGAAAGATTACCGCAGTACCACTCGAGACGTGAAGAACCTGCTGGCTGAATTCGATTCAGTAGAAGGTGGAATTGAAGGCGTTATCATTGATCTTCGTGGTAATGGCGGCGGCTCGTTGGTTGAGGCAACCGAGCTAACCGGAATATTCATTGAGAAAGGACCGGTTGTTCAAATCCGCAACGTGCTCGGTGAGGTCAGCCTGGAGCAGGATGACGACCCCACTGTCGCCTATGCCGGCCCTCTGGCCGTTTTAGTCGATCGCTATAGCGCATCGGCATCGGAGATATTCGCAGCGGCAATACAGGACTATGGGCGCGGTGTGGTTCTTGGTGAGCCAACATTTGGAAAAGGCACGGTACAGAATGTTGTCCCACTCGATAGAGCGGGTACTTTGGGTCAATTAAAAGTCACCATTGCGCAGTTTTTTAGAGTCAATGGTGAAGGTACGCAGTTTCGCGGTGTGGTACCTGACATCGTTTTCCCGACGGCTATAGATTCAGATGCACAGGGCGAGCGCGGACTCGACAACGCTCTGCCCTGGGCAGAAGTTCCTGCCACTAAATACAATGCCTGGATAGATCAAAAGCCTGATTACTCGGGTGCAATGGCTCGCCATGAATCGCGGTACCGTGATAACCGGTCGTTTGATTTACTGCTCGATGAGCTTAAATCGCAACGTGAGTCACGCGATGAGCGCGATATAACGCTTGTCGAGTCAATCAGGAAACAGGAAATCAATGAACAGGACGATGATCGTGAAGAGAGAATGGTTCTGATTCGTAAGGCATTTGGTGCCTCTTCCGGTGACGACGATACTGAAGCGGACTACCCGGATATTATTCTGGAAGAAGCAGCGAGTGTGCTTGGCGATATTCTGGTGGAATCTGCCACCAATTAATTATTCGTAGTGGATGACCTTGAACTTGTAGGTGATGGTTTAAGGTCGTCCTCTATCGCCAATGAAAGCGGTGTTAGATCAGCTCATCCACTGACCACCATCAACATTGTAAGTTTGCGCTACAACGTAGTCAGCTTCTTTGGATGCCAGAAATATTGCCATGCCGGTTAAATCTTCGGCTAATCCCATACGTCCGAATGGCACACCTTCACCCACTTCCTTTTTCTTTTGTCCGGCTACCTTGTTTTCGTATTTAGCAAAAAATGCATCAACCCCATCCCAATGTTCCCCATCTACTACTCCTGGTGAAATAGCGTTAACGTTAATTCGGTGTTTAATCAAGTCCATACCCGCAGACTGGGTCAGAGAAATAATCGCAGCCTTGGTAGCGCAATACACAGCGACTAGTGCTTCTCCTCTTCGACCGGCCTGACTAGCCATGTTGATAATCTTGCCACCCTCGCCTCTATCGATCATGTGTTTTGCAACAGCCTGCAATGTAAATAATGTACCGGAGAAATTGACTGCAAAAACCTTCTCGTAGTCTTCTCGCTTTATCTCTACAATCGGTGCCGCAGTGAACAGAGCAGCGTTATTGATGAGTACATCTATGCATCCAAGTTTCTGAATGGTTTCGTTCACAGCGGAGTCGATACTGTTTTGATCTGTCACGTCCATATGAACCGCAATGGCACTTTCACCAAGTTCCATGGCGGTTCTCTGCGCGGCATCCAGGTTTATATCGGCGATGCAAACCGTTGCACCTTCCCGGATATATGCCTGCGCAAACGCTTTACCGATACCGCGCGCGGATCCGGTTAGCAGCGCTTTTTTCCCAGATAGTCGATTCACAGTAGGTTAGCCCCAGTTTATTCAATTTATAGCGCCCTTAAATTAACATGATTTTTATCTTGCGTTTTTTGCTAATTTAATAAAATATGGGTATTTATCAATGGCCGTTGGAAAGCGGCTGCTCGTCTACCACACCTTGAATTGCCTCGCCATTCAAAAGCGAATATTATCGAACCAGAAACCACTATAACGGGAAAAGACTTGGCAGATTTCGGATGCCTGTTCCCACTACCTGGAGAATCTCTATGACACGCAATGTACCTTTGAATAAGTGGCTGCAGCTCGTTGTAGCCGGAGCGGCCCTTGCAATGTGGTCCAACGTCCATGCTGCTGAATGCGCCGCAGGAAAAACCATCAAAGACGGTGTGCTGACCATTGCTACCGGCAATCCCGCTTACTACCCGTGGGTGATGGACAACGCGCCCGATTCAGGAAAAGGTTTTGAAGCAGCCGTTGCTTACGCTGTTGCAGATCGAATGGGTTTTGGCAAAGACAAAGTAGAATGGACCTCGGCAACGTTCGATCAGTCTATTCAGCCCGGTGCGAAAGACTTTGATTTTAACCTGCAGCAGTTTTCAATAACCGAAGAACGCGAGAAGGTCGTAGATTTTTCTGAACCGTACTACTCTGCGCCTATGGCAGTACTCGTCAGGCAAGGCACTGTAGACAATGGCGCAACTGCCTCTATCGACTCATTGAAAACACTAAAGTGGGGCATTGATTCTAATACGACCGGTATGGCCATGCTCAGTGAGACGATCAAGTCCGAAACTGACCCTCTGCTCTACGATGATAACGTCAATGTTATCGAAGCCATGAAGGCAAACCAGATTGATGCTGGCTTGTTTGACTTGCCCACCGCAATGTACTTAAGTGCCGTGGTACTCGACGATGGGGTCGTTCTGGGCCAGTTTCCAGCTGATCGCTCGGATAATCCTGACCAGTTCGGATTGTTAATGGAAGACGGTAGTGCATTGAAAGCCTGCGTTGATGAGGCGGTTCTATCGCTAACAGAAGATGGCACACTGGCGTCGATTGAAGCTGAGTGGTTGCAACAGACTACGGGTGTGCCTGTTATTGAATAACGGTTAACAAACTTCACATGAACTCGTTGTTAATGATGCGCAATAGCTTCGATAGCTTAGAATGAGCAATCGCAGCGTCGTAAGAATTGCTTACGAGAAAAAACAGAAACGTAAAGGTCTATTGATCGCCGGGCTCAGTTCGCTGTTAGTGCTGGCGGCCTTGATCGTGTTGGTGCCCTTGGCTCCGGGTTGGGAGAAAGTCCAAAAGAGTTTCTTTGACGGTGAAATTCTGGTCTCAACATTTCCGTCGTTGTTAAAAGCGTTTCTGCTGGATATCGCAATTTTTCTTTGGTCGTTACCGGCCATCGCCATATTGGGACTGCTTGTTGCGCTCGCCCGTGATCAAAAGTCGCCGTCCATGTTTCCATTGCGAGCCGCGAGTATTCTCTACACAGATATATTTCGCGGTGTTCCGGTTATTCTGACTATATTCCTTATTGGATTCGGCATACCGGGGCTCGGGCTGCAGCGGCCATGGAACAGTCCGTATCTTTGGGGTTCGGTGGCGTTGGTTTTAACCTACTCTGCCTACGTTGCGGAGATTATTCGAAGTGGTATTGAGTCGGTGCACGAGAGTCAGCGAGCCGCAGGGCAATCTCTGGGATTAAGCTCCACTGACACGATGCGCTACGTGGTTTTACCGCAGGCATTGCGACGAGTTGTACCAGCAAACATGAATATGCTTGTTGCCTTGCAAAAAGACGTGGCGCTGCTTTCATTTATTGGACCGGTTGAAATTCTCAGACAAGCCGGTGTACACAAATCACTACTTGCGAACTTCACCCCTTATGTGGGTGCTGCGCTTATATTTTTAGCGGTAACGGTTCCTGCTACCCGCTACGCTGATTATTTATTAGCCAAACAACATCGGGAGCGTTCCTGATGGCGCTGGAGAAACTACGGCTCGATAGTGTGCATCAGTCGTTTGGCGATGTACCGGTACTCAATGGCATTGATTTGTCAGTATATGAAGGCCAAATGGTCTGCTTGATAGGACCGTCCGGTTCAGGTAAATCGACGCTACTGCGTTGTATTAATTTGCTGGAGCCAATCGACAACGGTCAAATTCTGTTTAACGGGGAAGATATTTCGATACCTGGATTCGATCCGCAACCGGTACGGCAAAAAATCGGACTGGTGTTTCAAAGTTTCAATTGGTTTCCCCACATGACAGCAATGCAAAACGTGATGCTTGCACCGCGTAGAGTATTGCGATTGCCACAAAACGAGTTGCGCTCGCAAGCTGAAGAACTGTTTACCAAATTCGGTCTTGCTGATCGTATGTCCTATTACCCTGATCAGCTTTCGGGAGGCCAGCAACAACGAGTTGCTATAATCCGGGCGCTTGCGATGAATCCGCAGATTATGCTGTTTGACGAGGTAACATCAGCACTCGACCCGGAGTTAATTGAAGAAGTACTGGATGTACTGCGTCAGCTACGCAGGCAAGGTATGACGATGATTCTGGCAACGCATGAAATCGCTTTTGCCCGAGAGGCTGCCGACACGGTTTGCATGCTTGATAATGGAAAAATTATCGAGCAAGCGAGCCCGGATAAACTGTTCAGTGAACCGGAGCATGACCGAACACGT
>CALJNA010000132.1 GCA_937981955.1 uncultured Granulosicoccaceae bacterium | reverse complement strand
CTCAGAACACGCACTGAGCGCAACTGTTGCTGAACTCGGTGTTAGGCTTCATCTTTCAGATCATTGAATAGAAACCCAAGGAATGTATGGATACTGAACAGTTAGTCTCGAAAATTGAGCTTCTGATAGCTAAAGCAGAAGATGTAATCGCTACGAGTGAATCAAAGCCAAATACGTTTGTCTATGTAGATGCCGGAGAAATGGTTGGATTACGTGTGGCTGGCTTAGCTTTTATTGGTAGCGTGTTTGGTCAGGATCATGTTTACTTCGAAGAGTTCCGGCGTCATTCAGATGGTGAATTCGATACCAACGCCCAGAGCGCGTTTGAGATCTTAAAGGCTGCGCGAGATGATATTCTTGGAGGATGGTTGTCAACAGTAGGAGATCTCGTCTCAGCATCAATTTTTACAGACATGTTAGAAATGGCTGATCATCTATGGGATAACGGCTACAAGAATGCTGCTGCGGTATCTGCAGGAATCGTTCTAGAGACACATCTTCGGAGGCTCTGCGAAAAGCATGAGGTCGAATTAACGGTTCAGAGAGGCGACAAACTCGCTTCAAAAAAAGCCGATGTGATGAACTCAGATCTTGTAAAAGAGAGGGTGTATAACAAATTGGATCAGAAGAATGTGACGTCATGGTTGGGACTTCGGAATGAGGCTGCGCATGGAAACGATGGTGCGTACGAATTATCACAAGTACGTATAATGATAGATGGTGTATCAAACTTTATTGCTAGAGTGGCGTAAGCAATTATTCAGGAGCATCCTGCGTTGTGATGCCTAACAAGGCGCTGCAAGCGAAACGTGACAGCTCAATCCCTGCGCTGCCGCTCCGGTCAGTCGCTGTCAAGTTCGCGTGAGCTAGGTGTTAGACCTACTGGTTGGGGTCTTAAGATAATGGGTTGAGTTGCTTTACTTGCGATAAAAAATCAAAACTATTAGGTAAAGAAAGTCAAAACTATTAGCTTGAAGATAATCAACGCTGAAATTAGTAAACAGATAGTGGGTAAGCCGAATTCTAAAAAAGTAGATGTGATTGATCGCAGAAATGTATTGATTCGTGCACTTACAAATTGGATATGTTTAAATAATTCGCCAAAGTTGAATTCAAGCTACTTTTGTATGATAGGACCGACTTGTTTCCGCGACCCTTTGGTTGATGGCGTGCTCGCACTCTGCACAGATTCCGAAATGACATTTCATGACTTTACCGTTGGCAGGCCAAATACCAATTTCGACAAGCTCCTGAAATTCCATCCATTGACGTCCATGCTCTAAACGGTTACAAATACTACAAACAATGAAATCAGGGTTGTCGCAGTTAAAATCACGTATCAATCTCGCATTTTCTGATCTTGGCTCATAGCCCAACACTTTGTTCACAAAACCCACATGCATGGTGGAAGATTTGGAAATCACTGCCCGTAGATAGACACAGTGTGTTTCTGAATCGCACCGGTACGGATAGCTTATGGTTTCTGATGTAGTACGAACATGATTTAACAACATCATGAATATGGCGCGAGTACTTTCATCGGCGAATATATCACCGAAAGATAATTGTTGTTGAGCCTCTAGGAAATCAGATTCAGAATGTATTTTACCACCGCAAACCGGTCCGCAAATTAGATCGAATTCATCTACTTCGAAAGAGTGTTCCTCGTATATCCCTGGCTGTTTATCCATTAAGTTCATGGTCTTATACACCCTTTGGTTAGCCGGTTTTTTTCAACAATGCAGTATGAGGAAGTACGCTTTTCTCACTATTGTATTGTGCGAGAAACTCGATGTAGGTCATGGGTTTTGCGAGCAGAAAGCCTTGTAAAAGATCGCAATTCATTTCAGATAGTATGTGCAGTTGTTGATCGGTTTCAACACCTTCGGCTACAACAAGCAAATCAAGACTATGCGCAAAATTAACTATACCTTTAACAAGCTTTCTCTGATCTTCGCTTGTTACTAAATTATCAATAAACGTTTTATCGATTTTAAGTGTGGTGCCAGGAAAATTTTGCAGATGAAGAAATGAGGATTGTCCAGTACCAAAATCATCAAAAGAAAATCTAAATCCCTTTTCCTGAAGCGCACTCAAATTAGTTGATACGGTCTCATTAATATCAGCGGCTACGATACGCTCACTCAATTCAAGTTCAACTTGCTGAGGATTTACACCAGTTGAGACCATTAGCGTTGTCAATTGATCGGCTAAATTCGTATCATGAAGTTGCACATCACTGAGATTGATCGCTACCGTTCTACGCTTATCATCATGTAACCATTTGTACAGGTCAGTCAATGCCTGAATGAATATCCAAAGACCGATATCACACATGTTTCCATTTTGTTCGGCTACTGGAATAAATTCATCAGGATAAAATTGTGTGACGCCGTCTATTTCCCAGCGTACCAGAACTTCAACAAGGTGGCAGTCTAGCGTATCACTTGAAAATATTGGTTGATAAGCAAGTCTTAGTTCCTGATTATCCAGAACTAATCTTAACTTTCTCTCAATTTCATTACGTCTTTTTAGGCGATTTCTCATCGCAAGGTTAAATAGACTAAAGCACTGCCGACCGTTATTTTTTGCATCATACAAAGCAATGTCTGCATTCTGCATAATAGATTGTGCTGTACCGACTTGCTGGGCAGACGAGACGATACCTATACTTGCGGATGGTTCCAGGCAATTTTTACATAGAAATAGTGGTCTGGATATTCTTTCGATAAGGCGGTCACTGAGCGCACACAACGACTCGACATCCGTCTTGTCTCTGATTATTAAGGCAAACTCATCACCGCCCATGCGAGCGATAGTATCAGTTGTACCAATAATTCCAGATATACGAAATCCAATTTCGCTGAGCAGGACATCACCCGTGTTGTGACCATATGTATCATTTATATATTTAAAATGATCAAGGTCTAAAAACAAAACGGCAAAATCATTTTCTGGAATAGCTAATTCCTTTTCAAGCCGGATATCAAACAAAGTTCGGTTCGGCAACCCGGTCAACATATCGAAGTGTGCGTAGTAGTCCAGTTTGCTCACCAACATGCTCAAATTTTCAAGCTCACCAGCCCGTTTCACGGCTTGAGTTGCCAGAGGAGCAAAGGTCATCAGCAAATTTAAATCTTGCCTACGCAGCTTGTATTCGTTTGTACTGCTACACACAATTAGAGTTGATTGCTTTAATCCTGTAAGCGATACCAATAGTGCAGATGATAATGGGTCGCCCGATGTTGATTCAACAACAGGCCAGTCCTCTATGAGCTCTAATTTGGTCAAAACCGTTGCCTGACCCTCTAGACAACGTTTGAAAACACCGGCTATGGGAATTCTCGAAAATTTAAGCCTATTGTCAGTGCATAAAGCCGTACTGAGCTGACCTTCTGAAGATTCAACTAAAACGGCAGCACTATGAAATGGAATAACTCTCTGCAGAGTGCCAAGAATTTCGCGAAAAATATCTGTAACGCTGTTGCTTTCATTAAGAATCTGAAGCCCTTTTATAAGCGTTTCAGATTGCTCCAAAGCAGCTCGTTCTTTTTCACGAAGTCGTTGTACGTTAAGTAATGCCTCTCTAAGCGGTTCTTCTTTTGAGTCAGTAGGTTGCATCACAAGTGCTATGGTCTTTTGGAAACTACTGCTTGAAAACGGTAACGGATATCATTAGATTTCCATGCCTGTTTTCACCGCCCATAAGACAGCCTTGCTCACCAAAGGTAAACGCACCTAAAAACGGTTGATCCCACAACGCATCGTTTAGGTAACCACTAATTTCATCAGCTCTGGGTTCAACTGCAAGTAGACAGCCACCGCAGAAGATAACTAATCCCCCAACAACGTCTCCTTTGTCCGCACCAGCGTTATAGATTGCCTCGTTGGCAACTCGACCTGGTCGACTTATTATATTGTCAGTGGAACCAGACATCAGTGTCAATTGCTGCCCTGGCGCGACTTCACAAAAAAAAGTAAGTGCAAGATCTTCGGTGTAAGTTTCAGGGTGGGCAAGACTATAGTACGGAATACCACTCACATCGCCGACAGCAAGACCTAACGGACTCAGTGTGCTTGAACCCAGCACGTTTGTTGGTAAATTAGCTGTGTTCAAATTAACCAGCTGACTAGTCCATTCGTTGTAGACTAATGCAGCTGGCCTACCGTCTATTTCATGAACTTTTCTACCTTCGCTTCTAGTCACTAGCCCTTGTGTGTCTGTGGGGACATAACCACTTTGAAAACTGGTTCCGATTTCATATGTTGAAAAGAAAACGGCAATAGCGACACCACTACTACCGATCACATCTTCGGCAAAACACGTCCATTTTGCTTCAAGATTCTCATCGGCGGCTGAACCGCCAACAATGGACACATCCCCTTCAAAAACCTCATCTAACGTGGAAACAATGGCTTCCTCGCACCCGGGAGATGCGTGCATCCAGATTAAGTTTGGTAACTCTCCAATCCGGCTACTTTTTGAAAGCGCAATCTCTAAAGCTTTACGCGTTGCGTTCTCAACTGAAGCTCTGTCTCCGTTATCCGCAAAGGATGAAAATCCAACTCCATAGCTACCTTGTTTATCACTTAGGGCCCATAGTGCGACGTTCGACTTTCCAAAAGAACATAGACCCTGCGATGTGATTGCTCCACGACAAGTGGACGCTCCAATAATTGCACTATCCGGAAATAGTGTTTTAAGCCTGTTGGACAATTCGGAAGAATTAGACAGGCTCGAATAGCTAGCGATGATCATATCAGGCATGCTATCCATTTTCTCGAGCAAAGAGTCTGCTAGAAGATCAATGTCTTGCACACAATTGTAGGAACTTGCCACGGTGGCAATAGGAGGTCTGTTCATTAAATACAAACTCTTCGGGTAAACGCCCAATAATTCTCATTTATCGACCGCCGGGGATGAAATCTTCTATTTGAAGTAACCCCTGTAACGAAGGTCACTGCTTTAGCTACCAGATACACGAACTACTTCTCATACAGGCCCACAATAAACTGGCTCATACACCAGATTTGCATTATGAAGTCATTCGTACGCGAGATTATGCGTCGAGCACATAAATTACTGATATTTATATCAATGTCGTATAAAATCAAACACGTATTCGCCTACGGCAACTCGACAATATTACTGACGCGATTCTTTTTAGAGAACTGAATAACTTTAAGTATCTAATTAGTCCTAATAGCTTATGCGAACAGACTTCTAACAGTACCGTGCAGAGAACGATTGCGCTCAGCGCGCAACTTGAGTACCTCAATACACGAGCTGAGTGCAACCGTCGCTGACGGATGATGTTAGGCATGCAATACAACTATTTGTATGGTTGACTTGTAAAAGGTTCTGCTGCCGGTCTGTAGCGGATGGTTCGCAACTCTCCACGTTCTTCTAAAAATACGCACGAACTAATTATTAAGACCTCAACAATGGAACGAAAATAAATTGAATATCTCAGGTGCTGGAAATACGGAAATACCGATGATACTCATGCTGGAAGAAAAAGGATTTCAAATCACAACTTCTCAAAATGGAACATTGTGGACAGCTAATAGGCAAGGCAATACTTATCATGGAGCAAGCCCAGTGGAACTCGTAGCTCTGGTAGAAATGCATTCCTTCCGCGGCGACAACTGGAAGGCAACTGACCAGGAGATTGATCGCTGCATGAGTCAGTACCCAGGCTTATCGTGACTTACCACTTGCCCGTCTATATTTGATTCGATTGATGGAGCTTAACAACACAAGCGGAATCGCAGAGAGGTTGCGTAGTGGAATAAGAAACATTTATAAGATAAAGAGATTAGTGTTTTCAGGGCGTGCGCCTAACGGGCCGATGCACTCGACGTTGGGCCTTGTCACGGAATGTGGGTTTTGCCCACAACCCAAGCTAGCCTCCAGCGCAAGTTATGGTTTATGTTAGATTTACTGTCTGGCTGTTTAGTGATATTAAGGTTCAACAGTGGAACAACTTGATCGGCGCGCGTGCGGACTATCGCCGTTTCACCAAATTCAATTTTGTCATTTATACCGACAAAACAGATTCTAATGATTCGAAAGGTTATGTGGAACAGGGATGAGATATATCGATGTTAAGTGGACTCACGATCACCCAGATGAGCCGATAAGGCTTGTGTCTGAGATCGGAGCAAATAATTATGAATGCAGGAAGATAGAGTATTTCCGAGATGGAGAAATAGGATTTGCATCAAGTGAGAAAAGTACCGAAAGAACATTTTTAGGAACTTGTGAAATCCCTTGTCTTGAAGATATAAACTCTAATACGGAATTCGATGGTGTTGCTATAGATAAACAAGAATTTGAGCGACTCTGGCGAGAGAGTAGTGCATCAGCCATGTAACGATTTGAAAATTCTCGCTCCGTTTGGTGTCAGTTTAGGCAATTGGTTGCATTAAGGTTACCTCTCGGCGCAAATCTAACTGGGGCGATGGAAGAACCAGTCGTGCTCAGCGCGCAACGCCAGAACACACTCTTAGCGATACTGTTTCACATTTCGTTGTTAGGCCTACTGCCTGATTTCTAGCGCTAGAAGCATCATTGTCCCTCTTGTTGACTGGGAGAGTTTGACCGACGTGAGGATTATTAAGCGATTCATACTAGTTTGCGCTCTTTTACCTGGATTAGGCTATTCGAAGAATTTTGACTTGAGGCCATTTGGTATCGAGTTGGGCGTTACGAGTATCTCGGACTTATCATCTAATTTTTCTACTGCTAAAGCTGGGCACAGTAGCACTGACTGGGTAGCCCACTATGAAGTGGATATTACAACTCTCCCATTTGACTTAGAGTTTAGTCGTCCTGATTTGCATGATCTGTCTTTGACGGTCGACGGGATTGGCGTAGTTATAAGTGCTCATCTAATTTTTAGGGAGTACCCGATACATCGTTTAGTTCATCGACTTGGAGAATTATTCGAGTGTGAGCCATTAGTAGTGGAGGGGTTTGAAAATTACTCTGGGGAATGCACTAAGGGTAAGAATTCGTTTTTGACCTACCATGATTCGGATTCTGGGTGGTCACACGTAGTTTTTACGGTAGAGCGTCCGAAAGCCGGAAGGAAACCAAGGGTTGACTAATACCATCGTCTACAAAAATGGTACATCATGAAGCAGGCCTCACGGAGCCGTCCAGCCGAAACACAGTCATTTGTCAGGTGCGGCTGAGGTCAGGTGTTAGGCGTACTATTGGTCTATGTTTTTAAGTAGGGTTAGCAGAGTGTTTGGCCATTTAGTTGATCTATACTGCAGTTTTAGTAGATTGCGTTAGGTAAATAAGAAACTTGGACAACCTCTTCTTGGAAATTCTAGTAAGTGGCAACTTAATCAATTAACTGTAGCAAGGGTAATGGAAAATAATTTATGAGTAAAAGAAGGTGTTATTGTGGTTCTACAATACACAATATATCAGACAACCAAGCTTGGATAGGCCGAGTACTCAAGCAACAGGATGATGAGGCGATGCATTCTGATAGTCGAAGAATTATTAGTGATTACTTTCAATCGGTATCTGATGGAAACATTGATGAATGGGTAAACGAAAATACCCCTGGCTTTTCAGATGAGAATGATCATACTGACTATATTATGGAAGTAATACACAAGCAATTTCTAAAGTACTTAGTTGATATATGTGAGTGTGAATCATGCGGTAGGATTATCATAGACAAGTTTGTGAGTGGTCAGGCTATATCGTTCAAACCTGATTCAGGTAGATATCATAAAGTACTTACATCGGAGTTTGCAGCATCGCGAACTGAGTAATTTATGAGAAATTGGTTTTATATCGGAAAACGTGATCGTTCCCGATCGCACGCCTAACAAGTAACGTGTAAACGAACGGTTGCGAGCAGAGCGCGTAACCGTGATTACCTCAGAACATGCGCTGAGCGCAATTGTCGATGACGTATATTGTAAGGGGAGAAAATGGCTTTTACCTTAGAAGAAGTGGTGCCTTGGGGGAGAACATTCAGCGAGTATGTATCCATGTTTGCGCTTTCTTCTCAAGATCTAGAGATGGACATATTGGGAGTGGCAGATGGGCCAGCGTCCTTTAACGCAGAAGCAACTGCCCAGGGGGTAAAAGTACTATCTGTTGATCCACTTTATTCTTACAAAGCGTCTGAAATTGAAGAGCGTATATCAAGAACAAAAAGCACTGTAATTGAACAAATACAGTCTAATGAGTCCGAATTCTCCTGGGTTACGTTTTCTTCAATAGATGAACTTGTGCAAGCAAGAGAATACGCTATGCAGCTATTCATTGATGACTTCACCTCGGAGCAGTCCAAGGTTAGATATTTAAGTTCATCTTTACCGTCGTTACCGTTTGCGGAGCAAGAGTTCGGCTTATCGCTGTGTTCACACTTTCTATTTCTTTACAGCAGCCAACATAATATTAACTTTCATATGGAATCCATAAAAGAAATGTGCAGGGTATCCAATCAAGTTCGTATATTCCCTATACTCGAACTAGGGTCCTTAGAGTCACGCCACCTCAGTACAGTTCGTAAGGAACTTGCGTCGGATGGCTATGATACAGAACTAGTACAAGTACCATATGAAGTTCAGAGGGGTGGAAACCAAATGCTCCGCGTGCAACGCGCCTAACATTTGCAGCAGATGGACAGCTTGAAAAGGGCATGGAACGCGGTAATGGACCACAAGCCACGCGGCGCTTAAGCAGCCGTTAAACTCGGTGTTGGATGTGCCAGCAAGATATTTATGAAGAAAAAATCTCAAAGCGCCACTTTCGGCCACTTACCAACCTTTAACCAGAGTTAGCTGTAAGGAGAATCAGGTTGTTTTTCTACAGAGCCACCGTTTACTGTATTTTTATTTTGCTTGCTTCATGCAGTGGAGGTAGCGACGTAATATCGGAATGTGGTGCAAATGCTTCTTGTGCGCCTCCTGATGACATATCTCAAAATTACTTACTATTCGAACCCAGCAAAAACTACTCTACAGTACGAAATTTAATTGGAAGCGCATGGATTGTGGATGTTTTCTACAACTCAGATGGTGCAGAATTCCGGAGTGAAGATGGCATAGATTGGGACGTTACTTTTGTGCCGCAGACAGATTTTGGCGCAGAAGCGGCGCTGATAATCGATTATCCTTGTGAGACTAGGCATAGCATTCCGTTCACCTTGAACGATGGTATATTCATCGCGGTTACTGGCCCAGGTGTAGCCAGTCCCGATCTAGCAGAGCCCTGCGAAGCAATAGAGCCTGATTTAGCAATCACTTATATTGACATAATGTTTTTAAAAGGCCAGGAATTTGGTTTTGAGGAATTGTCCGAAAACATGATTCAACTATCTTCCATTGAGAACGACGTGTTGGTCTTTCGGTTGCAAGATGCAGATGAATAACGTGTAGTGACAGTCCGTTTCGGGTCAGAGGTGATTTTTAGATAATCTAATGGAGAAAGCACGTACTAAAAGTACTGCACACAGAACGGTTGGGCTCAGTGTGCAGCTTGATTGTCTTAGACCATACCCCGAACGCAACTGTTTCATATTGGGGATGTTGGAAGTATCAATCACTAACTTTCGTATACGTTGTCGTTTCTGCTACATAGTTAAGACAAATGCAGTTAGTAAAATTGGCGAGGTATGAAATGACCGACTAACCCATCATTCTCGACAAAAAAGGTATGTTCAATAGTGGACTTCAAGTGTACTCAGGCAAAGATAGATACCTAACGGAGCCTTGCATCCAATGTTAGACTTGCCTTTGACGCCATTCTTATCCGAATGATTGAAATACGCAATGAGATAGTAATGCGCTTATTGATTCAAGTTGCGAGATAAATGCGATGACAAGTAATCAGGTAGCTTCACATTATTCAAATACCAGAATAGTGGATAGCATCCTCTTGGGGCTAGAGAGGGCTGGAATCGAGAGGGCCAGTGTATCCGTCGATGACCTGGGTCCTGTCGATGAATTTCATACGGGCGGTCGAATAGCAACCGAGCATCTACTAAAAGATCTTCAATTTGATACACACAAAAAAACATTGGATATTGGATGTGGTATCGGTGGTACCAGTCGATTTCTAGCGAACAGGTTTGACACGACAGTTAGTGGAATAGATCTAACCTCAGAATATGTAGAGGCTGGAATAATATTGAACCAGTGGGTTTCTCTGGAGGACCGGATCACTCTTCAGTGTGGTGATGCGAACAACATCTTGAGTGAGAATGAGGTGTTTGATCTCGCTGTGATGCTCCATGTGGGAATGAATATTAGTGACAAAGCCGCATTGTTCTCGGAAGTTGCTCGATTACTGAAAAGAGGCGGGGAGTTTGCGATATACGATGTCATGAAGAAAGATGAGGCTCAAATACAATTTCCGGTACCGTGGGCCAGTAACGAATCTATGAGTTTTGTAGAGCCAATAGAGCACTACAAGCACTGTCTGGAAGGAGCGGGATTTAGTATTGAGAAAACAGAGGGACGGGGTGAATTTGCGAAATCGTTTTTCCGAAAAATGCAGGAATCCGCCAAGAGCTCTGATGGTCCTCCCGCAATGGGTCTCCATTTATTAATTGGTCCTAGCATTAAGGAAAAAATGCAAAATTTTGCTCAGGCTGTGTTTGATGGCTTGGTAGAACCCACGGAGATCATTGCTAGGAAGCTATAGATTACTGTGTCCCAGCCTAAGGGCTCTGTGAAACCGACAATGTAACAAAGCCCTCCGGGTACTGCGCTCTGGTCGGTCTCGGAAAGCTACGGTTTACGGAAGATCTTGGGAATACTATTTGTACTACAAAAACTAGTGAAAAAGCGGTATTAGCTGATAGTTACTCGTTGTGTTTTACGAATGCGATAGGTAAAGGAGTTTTGTATGACATCCAGCAATGATTGCCATTTTTGCAAGATCGTAAACAACTACAGGCCCTCCCAAATTATATATGAGAGCGCTGAGTTGATAGCATTTCCAAGTTTTGATCCCATTCGGGAATCACATACACTGATCGTTACGAAAGAACATTTCGATTATTTCGATGATTTACCGAAGTCTATCAGTCATAATATTATCGACTTAGGACAGAAAATAGCAAAAGCACAAAAAATGCTGTATCCCGTTGAGCGTGTTGGATTTCTGTATACCGGTGGTGATATTGCGCATGTGCATGCTCACATTGTTCCGTTATTCGAAAAAACAGATATCACTTCTCTCCAATATATCAAGGATGGAAACGTCGAGTTTAAAGGTCCAAAAGAGATAACCCCAGTTGTCATGGAAAACTTCGATAGTGTTACTAAACAATTGAAGTCAGCGCTTGAACAGATCTAAATTGTAAAAGCTAGAATAGCTGGGGTTTCAGATGTATCGATAAGCGTGCATAGCTCGTGACGAATACCTAACGGGTTGGAGCACTGGACGCTGGGCGCTTACCTGTTAGGTTGGCTTTGCTCGAAACCTGCACCAGCCTCCAACACAATTTTTGATTGATGATCGGCGTACCGCGTATATTAGTATTTAGATTAGATAAAATTCATCATTTTGGATATATTTCATTCGTGAACGCTGTCCACTAAAATACTCGAATGGAACTGCGCAAAGCAAAAACAGGTGACGTTGCAGAATGCGTCGAACTCGTAGAGGCTCGACGTCTGCGGTATGAAAAATTTGAACCGCAGTTTTGGAGGCGTGCGGACGATTCCAGAAACATCACGGTTGACTGGTTTACAACTCTATTTAGTGATGCCGATGTGCTCAGCCTGGTTGCTGTAGAAGAATCAGCCATAGTTGGATTTCTGATTGCTCGTGATGTTCCAGCACCACCCGTCTACAATCCGGGCGGCCCTACGGCACTTGTAGATGATTTTTGTGTTGCGGAGGACCGCTGGATGGACGTTGGCGGTAATCTACTGACGCGAGCAAAAGAAGAATTGCGCTCACGTGGCTGTGTTCAAATTGTTGTGGTGGGTGCTAACAAAGATATTGAAAAAACAGCATTCTTGGAATCCGCCAACCTTTCCCTGGCCTCGACATGGTGGACCTCATCAACTTGAATGGCTTGCTGTGTGTGTCAAAGCAGTATTTTCTGAGATGGATAGCTTAGCATCACTCGGGGGTACGCCTAACAGTGTAGTTAGCTCGACACTTTCGAACGCATAACAAACTGCTAAACCAGAACATTTGGTAGTTACGACCCTAAGTTACTGACCTTGTTAGTCTCTTGTTACTACGGTTGAGCACTCTTCCATTTGATGTACTATGTGGTTTCGATTGTCGGCCGAGTGAGGAATTGAGGTGGAGCTCTGAAACTTGTACTGCTACCTGGGCTCGATGGAATCGGCGAATTATTCCGTCCATTAGTTAACTGTTTTACGGATTCAATAGACCCAATAGTATGTGAATACACAAAAAATCCATCATTGGGCTACCCAGAGCTGCTGGCGATTGCGGAATCATACTTACCCTCGAATAGTTCTTACGTGTTACTAGGTGAGTCTTTTTCGGGGCCCATTTCCGTGGATATTGCTTCAAGAAATCCAACGGGGCTTAAAGGGCTAATTTTGGTAAACACATTTCTGACGGACCCAAGACCGCTTCTTGGTAAATTTATTCATGCCGTGCCGAATGCGCTATTGCAAAACCCACCCAGGTACTTGCTTAAATTAGTATCTTCTGAGTCTGAGAAGGGTATAAATGTCGCTGGATCACTTCAAGATGTTCTTGCTGAATTATCCCCTGAACTGATTCATGCGAGACTAGGATATATTGCTAGCGTAAACGTTATCGAGGCTGTTCCCGGCATTGGCGTTCCGGTAGCAATGCTCAGAAGCACAAGAGACTGGGCAGTGCCAAAGAAGTCAATGAAGTTACTTTCGAGAGCATCGGTGGATGTTAGTGAAATAGCGCTGCCAGGAAATCACTTTATTCTTCAATCAAGTCCTAATAAATCGGCGAAAATAATCGAACGATTTTGTGAAAACTAAAGATGGATATTTGCGATAAGGTATAAATTTGCTTTTCAATCGACACTGACAGATCATGCACAATGATGACTTTCTCAGAGTGCACGTTAACTGCAGGCACAGGTGAATGCAGTTACTGTCTGCAATCAAGAATGGAGTTAATGTGCAAGATAGAAGCTGGAAATTGGAAGACGCTAAGGCGATTGCAAATGAAATTCCCTACACCTTAACTGAATTAGCATTGCAAAATGATTGACTTATTTTCCCTGGCATCAATAGCGCTGACATTTTTTATTGTTGCTGTTTCACCTGGTCCTGCCACTATTTCAAATGCAGTTGTCGCCATGCATCACGGGCGTAAAGCAGGCTTGGAGTACGGCTGCGGTTTGACCTGTGGCCTTGCTTTTTGGGGGCTGGTCACAGCTAGCGGGATGGGTGTCGTACTGCAAAGCTCAGTGTATCTATTATCGGTACTTAAGTTCCTAGGCGGGTTATATCTTCTATGGCTTGCATATCGTTCTGCTCAATCAGCATGTCGCCCGGAGGCAGAGAGCACGATCAATTCAGGTGAAACAAATTGGTTTTTGCAAGGGTTACTGCTAAATTTATCGAACCCAAAAGCCGTACTGGCGTGGATGGCTGCTCTTTCGGTGGGGCTTAATGCAAATGATGATATTTTCGCAATTGCCATTGCTGCTGCTGTTTGTATGGCTGTAGGTTTTCTAGTTTATGTTCTTTATTCGGTAATATTTTCTATTGGAGGTGTTATGCATGCCTATAGACATTGTCGCCATTGGATTGAGGGGGCTGTAGCGGGATTATTCGCTTTGGCTGGGATAGGTCTCATTCGATCATCATTTACTGAACAATCATAAGCATCGGTAGAATACTAATTTTATTTCACAGTCATGTCACAAAGCCATGCAGAAGGACGTGGACTTTGATGCCCATTGTGGTGTGTTACTTCGTGGCATAGTATGCCAATATGGTTTCTAAGTCTTCTGATTAGGTTCGTTTGTGGAACACTTGCAATCGTATCAGTCGCGGACAGTTGTAGCCCTACCAACTGCTCAACGTAATGACTGGCAGCTAAAACGCTATGTCATACTTTCTAAAGACAGAAAGTATGACTCAAAATCAGTTTCACTAGCTCTGGATTCCGCTTTGGAGCGATTGCCGGTTGCTGGGAAACTTGGTGATGTTGACCGAAATCATGGCGTAGGCTTTCAAATTGTCCATTTCGCAGAGGTTGCGATAGTTTCTCCAGTGTTCTATTGGATGTGGGGAAGCGTTTTAGCAAATGTAGAGCAGATGCGTGCGCAATGGAGCGATACAGAAAAATTCGAAACCGGCGTTGGGGAGGTAGTGGGTTGTGTGTGGGAAATGGAAATAGTCTGCTTCGAAGTGAATTGTTGGAGGAATACAATGCTGGTCAATATGGGTGATGCACCCAACAAGCTTAGTAGTTACCTTAAACAGCATTTACCATCATCTGAACCGATACGCTTTGAATAGTGAAATATGCTGCTAACGCAAGGATCAGCGTATTGAAGCATGGCCAAGTCTACTTTATGTCTTGCACGATACAAAACCAAAGTATTGCTATGGTTGATACTCAAGACAATGTTTGGATGACTCAGGCCGAAAAACGGATGATGAGGGATATCGCTGCTTCTCGTTTAGAGCTTGTCGAATATCATAAGAACAACTTGGACGTTAGTAGCGATCCTATTCAATGGAATATCTTTGAATTTTACTAGAAGACATCGAATTCTTATTATTGGAGCTATTGCATTAATTGGTCTGTATTTAGGCAATACCTCATTGCTTGTTTCTTCAAATCCAGATGAGCGAATATTATTAGCCCACCGCGGATTACACCAGACATTTAGTCCGGTTGGTGTAAAAAGGATGGATTGTACTGCGATCATTATCGATGCACCTATCCATGATTATCAGGAAAACACGTTAGCATCAATTAAAGCCGCATTTGAGCTTGGTGCAAACATGGTTGAAATAGATATACATCCAACCACAGATGGTGAATTTATTGTTTTCCATGACTGGACGTTGGATTGTCGTACCAATGGAATAGGCGTAGTTCAAAGGCAAAACACCGCTTATCTAAAGTCTTTGGATATTGGATACGGGTATACTGCTGATGGTGGTCAGACTTTTCCGTTTCGTGGAAAATACGTGGGTGCTATGCCAACTTTAGGTGAAGTACTAACCGCATTCCCAGACGAGCAGTTACTGATTAATATAAAAAGTGGTAACGTAAAAATAGCCGGACTGCTTACGGACTACCTTCACGCACATAACAACGCAAATCTGAAACGATTATCTGTTTATGGTCGTGGCGCCAATATTCCTGTATTCGCTGAACTAAACCCCGATATTGTTACCTTACACGGAAAAACAGCTGAAACCTGTTTGAAGAAATATCTTCTGCTAGGTTGGAGCGGTCATGTGCCTCGGGAGTGTCACAATAGCTATGTTCCGGTGCCTAAAAACTATCAATGGCTTATATGGGGTTGGCCCAATCGTTTTAAAAATCGTTTGAGAAAAACTGGAAGCAAGCCGATATTGATGGGAGATTACAAAAAAGGAGATGGAAATGGCAGCATTGATGATGTTGATAGCATTCCAGAACAATATGGAGGAATTGTTTGGACCAATCGTATAGATGTTATAGGTCGGAATTGAATTTACAATTATGTTTAGTAAGTTGAAAACATATTCTGCTGTTCGAATGTGGCTTAACTCATTAAGCTATTTTGTAGGTGGCACATTGGCAGCCGCTATCTTCGACTATGTTGGGGTGCGTTGGCTAAATATTGACTGGCCGGGAGGCCCGAACATTTTTCCCAATAAGATTCTTGGTATTCCGCTTGTTCTGATCCAGCTGGTTGCTGTGGGCTTTCTAGTTGCAGCTGGAATAAAATTGTACACTGAATACAAAGGAGTAAAGGGCTTTGTATTTGGCGTTGCATTAGTTTTATGCACTGGAATTTGCTACTTTCTATTTTATTTTATATTTCCGTACTGGTATCAGATTGACTTAATGGGGCGTACCATTTAGATGTATAGAAAATCAACCCTATCTGGTCTTGCCTGAGGGTTCTTCAATAGATATTACAATTAGCTATGAATTAGACGATGCGGGTTGGGCCACCGCGATGTTTGGTGTTAACGATAAATTTGTGGAAATGGGTGTTTCTTACCTCCACGATTCACTGTTGGATTTAGCCAATCTTGCGATTGCGTTATCTGAAGGGGAGCCGCCAAAACCGGTAATACTCATGGAAGAACCTGGCGAATATCAAATTCATGTATCGGTTGAAGGTCGAATGTCTTATGTGACGATAAGGCACTATGAAGATTGGGAGAGTTGGGGGCTCATAAATACCGACCTATACGATACTGCCCTATATGTCTGCGTTAATACCAATTCGATTGTTGAACAGATAAGAGCTTCAATGATCAAAATATATGAAGAATATGGTATGCAGGGCTACAAGAAAAAATGGATGGAACACGAATTTCCAATAGAGCAATACAATCGATTAGTCTGAACATAAAAAAGCAACTACGGTTTATAGTCGTTTT
>CALJNA010000131.1 GCA_937981955.1 uncultured Granulosicoccaceae bacterium | reverse complement strand
TAGCCTTCTCTTCTGGCTTAGCCTTCTCTTCTGGCTTAGCCTTCTCTTCTGGCTTAGCCTTCTCTTCTGGCTTAGCCTTCTCTTCTGGCTTAGCTAACTGTTGTGGATTAGCTATCTTTTCGTCCTTAGAGCCCGCTTCGCGCTTAGCCACTGCCTGATCGATAGTTTTATTTTCCGTTGCAACTACTTCCTCGAGCTCTATGTTTTTATCTTGCACAGTCTCCTTAGATAGCTCTGTATCCTGCGCTTCCTCAACAGGCCCTATATCCGCATCGGTATCACTAATTACAGAACCTGCATTCTCGGCCAATTCAATTACAGCAGGGTCACCGGTGCATCCGGCTGTCCACTGGTATGGGTACTTTTCTGTTTGGTCGTAACCTTTATGAACCACACGCCAAGGAAAATATGTATCAGAGCTATAGTAAAGTTCACTGGTTTGAGGGTGGGGTAAACACTGCCGACGAAACAAAGTTGAATAATCAACTTGATAAAATAAAAATGGGGAATCGTCATGCTTAAACGCATCAATTACGAAACGCGAGTCATGATCACCTAAAAATCCAATTGCGTGAAATCCTTGCCAGTCAATCGGAGATAATGCGTCGGCAATTTGTTTTTCTAATTTTTGGTCGGCTGAAATAAAATCATAGAACGTGTTGTCAAGCAGCACCTCGCAATAGCTCCATTGCAAGATGACCCGTTCCACATCTGGTTTCAACTCAGGGTAACGAATACTGGTTTGCGACAGAGTGTTTAAGGCTATATCTAACGATGCTGCATGCAATGATGGAGGACGGTCTGTAGAAAACCACTCGTTCGGTAACTGCAATTCCGGTATTGCTATGTTATTAAACTGCCCCAACAATTCTGCCGCTTCCCGCTCAGAAGCTGCACATTCAAGCTCTTTGGATAATACAAGCAAACTGGGCTGTTCGCTGCTCGCATACGCCTGGCCACAACCGAGAATAAACAAGCCACAGAGCTGTGATTTGACAAGCGCCCCATTTATCTGCCTGAACATATCTCACAATCAGACAATTCCGGTGCCTTAAGCAGGCTTGATTCCAGACTAATGTCCTTACTGCAGTTTTGGCAGTGCGGGAAGAGAGAGCCGTATTTCTTATATAGAAAGCCGCTCATGATTACGCCATTGGTATTGGCAGTGGTAACAGTATTATACCCGGCACCACTCTCATAGATACCCGAGTACCAACCTTTCTCAATATCGTAGGCTGACTCAACCGCGCTCATTAGTACTGCACTGTATTCGTCTTCAGGAAACAATAACGCCATCGAAATAGCGGCTTTGGTAGATACTGTTTTCAGATGGTCATAGGCTACATCACTACTGTTAGTTGTTTGCCAGAACTGCCCAGCGTTATATATTGTGTTATACAGAAACCATGGTTCCTGATTTATGTTGTCCTCTGAAATAGCAGTGACAATGCCTGTATCAAGCCAACGCTGTTTCTGAACCTCAAAGATATTTCGAACCAACTCCCTGTTGTCATCGTCAAGACCCAGTTCCATCGCATCCATTGTGTACGATTCAGTCAGAACATAGTTATTCGCGTGCCAGTCCCGTGGGTCGCGAGTATCATGCGCAATGTTGACACCCATAATATCCACGTTACCACGGTATTTGTTGTCATAGCTTGCGGCAATTGGTGCCTTGAAACCATATCGCTCAAATATTTTCCCGGCGTACTGCTCATAGCCCAGGCGTCCTTCCTGCCATACTTTTATCTCCTCCTGATTTGATTTACTGCGCGCCAAACCATACATTTGATCGTCCTGAATGATGCGTTCGTATTTCCATCTTGACAGCGTTGATTTTACGCCATGATGAAATTTAGGATGCATACAAGTCAATGTACGTGTCCACGACATTAGCCGCGCCAGGTCAAGCGCAGAAACACCAATACCAAACTCCGTAGGCTTGTTCGCGTAGTTAACCATCTCCAAGGTTTTGGTGTTGTACACTTTATTCGGTGCCTCGTCGTTGAACAGCTTCATCCGAGACAATGATCCGAGCAAAGCACTTATTCTGTCATCGAAATCTTTTTTATCGATAAACCCAAAGTCCAGTGCAGCAACGGTAGCAGCCAAAGCAGATCCGGTATCCCACATAGTGGTAGATGGAAAATTGTTTACTGCGTTTACAAGACCCGTTTCAGGATTGTAGTTATTTTCGAAATAGGTCCAGGCTATACGTGCCATACGAAGATCAGCTTGAGATAACTCACCGCGACCAACCAGACAACTGTTGTTGGATGGTTTGATCAAACTATCAAGCGCATTTGCATTTTTGCCAAATCGGGAGCTGCTGTTCATTACCGGTGACATGGGGTAACCTGACGACGCTGAATCGGTGAAGTAGGCACTGGCCGAATCATGAGGGTACGCGCCCCCTGTTCCATGCTTGTGCGAATGCAGCGTCAAACCATAAACAATTATACCGGCAACCACAATACCGCCTGCTACAGCAAGTAAGGACTCTGGCAGAGACTTTCCGGCTCGCTCGCGAAACCAGGCTATACGCGACTTTTTTTCTTCAGTTTTCATACTTTTCGATTGTTCTTTCGTCTTCACGTCGTTACCACCTTCGCTGTCTTATTCACTCGCTCCCCTGGTAAAGGCCCTAAACCTACGGTCCAGGCGAGCAGACTAACCCTGCCAATGGCTATCGTCAGGCTCAGCGAGAAGAATGCAGTTGCGCAATATTTCATAAGCACATACCAATCCGGTTGTAGGCTGATGCCTTGCATGGCAACATCGAACAGGTCCATAATCGCCGGATGTATGAGGTACATCCCAAAAGAGAAACGAGACCACTGAGAGAGCTTTTCAGGCCAGGGTAAATACCATGAGCAAAGAAAGGCTGACAACATGGCGCACGGCAACAGATAATGCCCGTAATAGATCATTTCACGACGAACAATATATTCACCTGCAACGCCCACTTTCTGTGCATAAATAAGTTTGACCACAAAGCCTATAAAGACCATGAAAACACTGAATCCAAACAAGGTTTTTGCCTGTTCGGTGGACATACCACGCTGCCAAAAACCATAAAGTGCATAAGCAAAAAATCCGTATCCGGTATAAGTGAGTATTTTTACAAATCGCACCATGTACTGGATGAGTACCGGGTCCTTTATTGTTCCCCATACCCACTCACCAATAGAAAAATTCAGATATAACATCGGTACCACCAGCAACCCTAGTAACGGATAAGGTATGGCTAGTTTGTAGATTCGATGAAACATCAGTAATAAAAACAGTGTGGGTAGAAAATGCATGTGGAAATTCACATTTCCTAATAGAAAGTAACCAAGCCAGTGATTTATCGAACTAACCTGGTCCATGATTGCATGGTCATAGCCGTAATGATGGGCTTTGTACAATCGGAAAAACGCATAGAAAACAGTCCAGAACGCGAACGGAACCAGCAGCCTTCTAGCTTGCAGTTGCATGGTAGGAATAAAAGGCGTTGCGGATTTGGACAGCTTCATTGAAAGCAAAAACAGCGATACCAGTATGAAAAACTCCGTACTGGCCATTTCCGAAACACTGCGAAGCAAAACCGGGAAAACACGATCATGCGCTTCAGCGGTTTTATATGCACCACCCAGCTGATCACTTGATGTATGAATACCAATAATACAAAATGCGGCCGCCAATCGAGCACCGTCCAGCCAGTTCATGCGACCGGATGAAATGTTGTCGCTCTGAACGCTCATTGCCTGATCACCCTAGTACGCACAAGTACCGTTGACGATTCAATATCGGTTATTCCAGGATATTTTCCAGTTGAGCGTCCGTTTTCAAACCAGTTTTCAATTTGTTGTTCTCCTGCCGGCTTCACTGATAGAAGCTCAACAGAATATTTATATCCCGACCCAGCGCTGGCATACTGTTGTCGCGAAAAACTGGTTGGCGATGAACCTAAATGAAGCTTGGGCCATGTGCGACCTTCAGACACTTCTACAAGGTAAACCGATTCACCTTCCGGAACAGACGTTATCCGGCCTCTCAATTCAAACTTTTCACCAACCATATCACCGGGTTGCGGGAAAGTTATTTGGGCAAACTCCGTTTTATGACCAACACCATCGTCTCGTTTCACAGCGCCACTGGCAAACACCATAAAACTGAGTATGCCAGCAACAACCACCGGGAAACAGGCGACCAGCAATATGTAAATACTCCTTGCTCGTGCATCTGGTGATGGCATTGTATTAACGAGTATATTACTCACAGCAACTCAGTACCCTAGGACTGCGCTTGCGCGTCTAATACATCCTGCAAAACCTGCAGGATGGGTTTCGTGTCACCGGAGTAGTCCCCTCGCTTCCAACGGCCTGCCAATATATCAATCGGAGCCATTAATCCGCGAAGAGCATCTTTATTCTTGGCCCATTTGCCACTGAGTTTCCAAATGCTGGACTTGGTTGCCAGCAGTAGTTCCGCAGCCTGTTCACCCTGCTTGTCTTTAGTCAGTAAATCGGCTTTTAACACGTTCATAACAACTGCTTGCAGCGAGGCCGTCTGGTTTAAGCGAGCTATCTTTTGATCTTTTGCTTTTAGTAGCTTAGGGTCACCCTTTGCTGCTGTCTTTGCTGCTGTCTTTGCGATCTTGATTTGCTCAGCGGAGAGTTCTTCCATGCGTTGAATGACATCTTCACCAACCGATTCGCTTTGTTTGGATGTCTTTTTCATATCGGCGCGCACAATTGCCAGCTCACTGTGAAAGTTAGCTTGTGCGGATTCAAGCGCTTGTTGAGTATGAACCAATTGCACTGACACCCAAGCCACCAGAGTGAGAATGGCTGTGCTGAGGATCTTGCTTAGCATTAGCAACTACCGATGTGAATTAGAGTTAATGAAACGCAGTTCTCCTGCGATAATGTTGTTATCGTCACAACACAGGCTAACTTTTATACAATTAGGTTCACATTTCGTCAGTTGGTCCGAGTAACGTGTTAGCAAGAATTGAATGTTGTGCAGCTCGTATAAATAAAGGAGCAAATTAAAGTTTCTGATTACGGTGTCGATAGCCTGCGCTCAACGAAATCTGGATTGAGTTAGCGGTTCTGAATCACGGC
>CALJNA010000130.1 GCA_937981955.1 uncultured Granulosicoccaceae bacterium | reverse complement strand
CGATCAATCGCGCTAACCTCGGTGTTAAATTGAAATTCAATTTGATGTTTGTCAAAGTATGACGCCGGGCGTAGCAGGATCTCATCAAGTGTTTTGTCTCCTGATACAAAGCCTTTGGATAAAGGCGGTCTGTGATAGGGCAGCGATGATTCGTTTGAAATCACCAGAATATTGCCTTCCCAGCCCTCTTGCCGAAGTGAAATGGCAACCTGTGCTCCGGCATGGCTTCCACCAACGATAATACATTGCCCTGACATACGAAAAAGTGCTCCAAAGACAGACTTGATGGCTCGGTGGAGTATAAGATAAAAGGGGTGCAGCACGTAAAAACTTCAGTCTTTAGCAGGCAATAGATTATGGCAAATGAAATTAAAACGGCATTGTTGACCGGCGGCAACGGAAACCTTGGCAGATTGGTGGCAGCGCAGTTACTTGAGCGCGGTGTCAAGGTTGTCAAGTTCGACATTCCGGGTACCGAGCCTGCCGAAAAACACCCGAACGAAACCATTGTCATTGGTGATATGAGAGATCACAACGCGCTCAGAGCGCTGCTCGTCGATCACAAGCCCGACACTATCTATCATCTGGCATCGTTGCTCTCAGGCAGTTCGGCCGCAGATCATCAGGCTGCGTGGGATATTAACGCAACCGGATCGTTCAATCTGCTGCAATTAGCTAACGAGTATCAGATCAACCGGTTCTTTTTTGCCAGCACAAACGCATCTTACGGTGGCATTGTGGCAGACCCGCTGCCCGAAACCTTTGAGCAGTGGCCAGAGAATATATACGGTGCAACCAAAGTAGCGGTTGAACGACTTGGTGTTTTCTTCAAACAGACGCACGGACTCGATTTTCGCATCCTGCGTTTTCCATTGGTTATATCGCCGTTTGCTCCACCGACAGCTGTGACTGCTTTTCCTTCCCATGCATTTGGTGCGGCTATGCGTGGTGAGTCTTTCAGTTTTCCTGTTGATGCTGAATGTGGTATGTCTACAATATTTCTTGATGATGTGATTAGCAGCATTGTCGACTACACACATGCACCGCGTGAGAAGTTGAGCATGCATGCATACAACTTGCACGCTTATCATCTGACCACGCAAATGGTTATCGATGAAATTCTGAAGCGTTATCCAAAGTTTGACTACGATTTCAAAATAAATCCGACCGTCAAAAAGCTGATCGATGCGTGGCCGAATGTATTGATTGATCAAACTGCCAGAGAAGATTGGGGGTGGCAACCCAAGTTTGACTTTGCACAGTCAGCGCAAAAAATGTTCGACATGCTGGACGGTTGAATTACTGCTGAAGTTTGCTGCGAATTTTTGACAGATCAACTTCATCGCGGCGTTGCAGTGCTTCGTTAATCTTTTGCTGACCTTCAGATGAAAGGGCTTTGGTTCGTGCTCGCTCTATCTTTCCGATATCGACACTTTTACCGGTCTTTTCCCTGATCGCGTTTTGAATAGATTCTGCCGGTGCATTGCGCAGCGCATCCCGTGCTGTCGCCTCATCGATACCACCTTTTCCCAAGATTTCAAGATCAATGATATTGGATTGTCCGCTCTCGCCAGTGCGTGTTATTTCAAATACGTTAGTTTGGCGATTATTATTTGTATTTGCGTTTAACGTGCGGTTCAGGCTGGTTGCTTCGCGTTCACTGATAGTGCGCTTGAGCATCGCTCTGTCAAGAAAAAACAAAACGGTAAGAGCAATAAGCAGTGAGACGATCAGGAGTGCGACCAGAACATACATTTGCATTGCACCGGACTTTAATGAAAGCATTGAATGAGCGTTTTGGTTGTGGCTGAACGGTTCTACTATACTTTAAAACCAATTGAGCTTTTGTCGAATTCGAGCGCAAAGTGTGCGCGAATGTAACCATCTGTAAAACGATTTTGTGAATCGTGGACTATGACTCTCAGTGTAATTATCTAGGTAGTTTTACTGGCGAATAAATACTGTAGATTAGCGATCAATATCCTGTAGGTTAAACTACGTATAGTTTAATTATGTAGGTATCGGTGCTTGTTCATCAAGTAAATTTTCACTGCGAAGATCACTCCACAAGGACGCAGGAATGTTGGTATTGAAATACGCGATGTTCTGCTCCATTTCTTGTTGCGAACGTGCACCCGGTATAATGCTGGCGACTAACGGGCTGCCAAGCGGGTATTGAAGTGCTGCTGCGCACAACGGGATGTTGTGCGAATCGCACACACGGCTTATCGCTTTTGCTTTATCGATAACATCCGCCGGTGCTTTGGCGTAGTTCCAGGTATCACCTCCGGCGAGTATGCCTGAGTTGTATGGCCCACCAAGAATAATACCGGTACCGGCTTTTTCACATGCTGGAAACAAGTCATGAATCGGTGTTTGCTCCAACAGGGTATAGCGTCCTGCTAGCAGGAACGTATCCCAATGGCCATGCTCCATAGCAGCAATGCAGACTTCTCGCTCATTGACACCAAGGCCGATGGCTTTTATCTCACCCGATGAGCGCAGTTCATCGAGTGCCTTATAACCGCCTGACATGGCATCAGCGAACAAGCGCTTGTTCAGTTCCGGACCGTGTTGCATCTCGCCGATATCGTGCAACAGCAGCACATCGATTCTGTCAACGCCAAGACGCTGCAGGCTGTCCTCAAAGGAGCGCATAACCCCATCATAGGTGTAGTCGTACACAGGGTTAAAAGGAAAACTGCCGGGCCAGTCAGCGGCAACTTCTGGTGGAATAGGTTCTTTTTTCAACAGGCGTCCGGCTTTGGTCGATAACACGATGTCATCTCTGCCACGCACCGCCGCACCGACGAAATGTTCACTGCGACCAAACCCGTAAAAAGGCGCCGTATCGACAAATTGAATGCCTGCGGCCAGTCCGGATTTTATTGCATCGTGAATATCGCGATTACCTACCGGGCGGTGATTACCTGCCATGGCAGCACAACCCAGCCCAAGCTCGGTTAGCTTTAAATCGGTGTTGCCAAGTTTACGGGCTTTATATGAATTCGATGTCATGCTGTCATCCTACTGATACGAATTTATCATCGCACGCTCACACCGAAGCGTCAAATACGGTCGACGTGCGAATTGTTTGAATATTGTGAGTTTATTCGTGGGGGCTCTCGTGTGGAATTCGCTACAATTGACCGCGAGTTTAAATATTGTGAGTAATGGAGAAAAACCGTGTTCTTAAGTTGTGGAGATTCCTTGTTCGACATGTTTGTAGCTGAGCAAGCAGGCGATAAACAGTTGGGAACCGATGCCGGTACGGCTGATAACACGCGTATTGCCATAAGCGGTGTGGTCGGTGGTTCACCGATGAATGTTGCTTTGGGTCTTGCACGTATGGGACATAGCAGTCGTTACCTGACCAAGCTTTCAAACGATATTTTTGGCCAGCGCATTGCACGTTTTCTGGATAACAACCAGATTGATCGCACATTGTCGGCGCCAACAGATCTGAACACCACGCTTGCTATGGTGGAAACCGCAGACGATGGTGCCGCACAGTATGTTTTCTATATTCACAACTCCGCCGATGTCAGCCTTGCTCCGGCAGAGCTACCGGAAAAACTACCAGACGCAGTTCAAGTTGTTCATTTTGGTTCGTACTCTACGGCGGTGGAGCCTTGCGCTGAAGCGCTGAAACAATTGGCAGAACGGGAAACCATTGGACGTATTATTAGCTACGATCCCAATTTGCGAATGTCCATTGAACCCAATGTTGAAACATGGCGATCATCGTTTGCCCGATTTTGTGCCACAGCGAATTTGGTTAAGGCCAGTGACGAAGACATAGAATCGCTCTACGGTGCAGGGCAAGAAGAGAAATTTGTCGCTGACTGTTTTGATCACGGCGCGCAGCTTGTTTACATAACGCGTGGACCTAACGGAGGAAGTGCGTTCGATAGCGAGGGCGGTAGTGCTCAAGCGGACGGGGTGAACGTGAAAGTCGTCGATACTGTCGGTGCTGGCGATACGTTTCAAGCTGCTATCCTGCATTGGTTAGCCACAGAGAATCACTTGAATGCTGGCGCTAGCATTGAAGGGCGTGTGGATTTACAAGCAAGCCTTGCTTTTGCAACACGTGCTGCAGCGATTACCTGTACGCGCAGAGGGGCGGACTTACCGGGGTTAGCTGATCTTGCTTGAACACTTATGATCTTGTCTGACGGCGTCTGCGTCTATCAGCATTTATTCGTATTAATGAAGACTTGATGATTCAGATAGTGTCGCGGCTGTTTGAGACTTATACAACGAGCGGCTCGCTGCCCAATTCCTCAACAAGAAAATCAACTGCAACCCTGATTTTTTGCAATCGAAACTTCGGTGGATGGTAAAGCAAGTACAAACCCATTCTGGCATTGCCACTAACAGTCAAAGGACCATCTTCTAGCACCAACTCTATCAATCTGCCTGTCTCAATATCTTTGGCCACACCCCAACTGGGGAGAAATGCAATCCCATGACCAGCGAGTATGCTGTTGAGTAACGACTGTCCATGGTTGGTTATATAGCTTGGATTTAGTCCAATCGGTTTTAAAACACCGTCTTGGAGCACAAGCCAATCCAGGATTCCATTTGGGCCGCGATACATAAGTACCGAGTGATCAGCCAAGTCGGTTGATGAATTAGGTGTGCCGAATTCAGCGGCGTATTCTGGTGTGGTTACTAATACGAAGTCATGATCGGCCAACCTGCGAGCTATGACCTGATCTGGCAACGTTGAGACAGCGCGTATCGCGATATCGACGTCATTACTCGCAAGATTAATCACCTGATCGGTAAGGTTCACATCGAAGTCGATGTCCTCATACATTGTGCGCAATTTTTCTAATGCGGGTAAGACAAACCGTTCACCATAACCAGGCATGGCAGTAATTCGCAACATCCCGGTCGGTGACTTAGACTGCGCACTGATCAATTCATCGGCCATCTCAATTGCCTGAAGCGCAGCGGCTACTTCACCCAGATAGACATTTCCTAAGTCGGTCAGTCTGACTGTGCGGGTCGTTCTTTCAAACAGCGTTGCGCCAAGCTCTTGCTCAAGATCCTTGATACGGCGAGAAACAGAAGAGGACGGTACCCGAAAGTGATCGGCGGTGGCGCTGAAGTTCAGCGAACCGGCGACATGAACGAAGTACCGCAGAGCGCGGAGCTTATCCATAAGTTACGTCACCTCACTGCTATTGTTGTCTAAAAGACATATCTGAAAGCCAAAATCATGCTTTATCAAGCATCTGTAACCATATTATCATCAAATATTGCATTAAACGAAACTAAAAGAACACTTATGAAAGCTGCGATTATCCAAGACTACGGTACTGCTATTGAGCTTGCACAGACTGAAAAACCAAGCCTCAAAGATGACTCAGTCATCATCGACGTCCATGCTGCTAGCCTGAACCCAATCGATAACATCCTCCGCTCAGGAGTTATGAAGGATATGTTGCCGCTAAGCTTCCCGCACGTGATGGGATACGACGTATCGGGCGTGGTTGTTGAAGTCGGAAAATTGGTTAAAAGTGTCAAGATCGGCGATGCCGTTTTAGCTCGCCCCAATCAAGAAGACGCAGGTGCAATTGCCGAATTTGCGCGCTTAAAGGAAAACGAACTAGCGATCAAGCCTGCAGGAGTGAGCCACACGAATGCGGCCTCTGTTCCGTTAGCGGGTTTAACTGCGTGGCAGGCGTTAGTAACCAAGGGCAATCTCAAGAAGGGTGAGAAAGTACTTATCCATGCCGGCTCAGGTGGAGTTGGTACCTATGCCATACAAATCGCCAAACACTTCGGTGCCTATGTCGCTACCACCACAAGCTCTAAAAATGCCGATCTCGTAAAAAGCCTTGGCGCCGATGTAGTCATCGATTACAAAACACAAAAATTTCAGGAAAAGCTTAACGATTACGATTTGGTTTTCGACATGCTGGGCGGTGATTCCATTACCGAATCATTTAAAGTGTTAAAAAAGGGTGGGGCATTGATTTCGATTAAAGGCCAGGACACTGAAGATCTTGCGTCGAAGTATGGTGTGCGGTTCGAATGGTTTTTCATGTCGCCCGATGGGAGCATGTTGGCTGAGCTTATTGCTTTGATCGACTCTGGCAGTGTTAAACCAGTTATAGACAGTACTTTCTCGATTGAACAGGTTAGCGAAGCATACGATCGACTAGACACTGGGCGCTCTGTTGGAAAAATAGTGGTAACTGTTAAGTAGTGCCTGTTCAGTTGATTGACTAAATATAGCCATCAGCTAACCATAGTCATCAAAAAAATAAAATTAGATATTGGAGCCATCAGTATGTCTTTGTTTGAAAAAATCATGTTTTTATCCCCAAAGAAGGAAGTGGATGGTTCCTATTCGCCATCACCTTTAGCGTTAAAACTCGCGACGGTCAAGAAATCTGATTACAGCTTTGATCAATACGAAAACGCTTATACCGGTAATAAACTTAAAGTTCTGATGATTTGCACGGAAGAGAAAAACATGGTCATGAAAAATGGCAAGCGGTTTTCTACAGGGAATCATCCCATTGAAATGCTAGTGCCTATGCTGCACTTAAAAAGTGCAGGGTTTGATATTGATATCGTTACCCCAACTGGCAAACCAGTGCAAATAGAAATGTGGGCAATGCCGCAGGACGACGATGCAGTAAAAGGTATCTATCAAGAGTACAAGCACGAGTTTGACAACCCCGGTTCCGTCATGGATTTTGTGAAAAATTCACTTGTTGAAGACTCACCTTATATCGGTGTTTACTTGCCTGGCGGTCACGGCGCCATGTTGGGTCTGCCTGACAATGCGGATGTTGGAGAGATTATCCGCTGGTCGCACAAACAAAGTCAGTACATGCTCGCAATTTGCCACGGGCCGGCTGCATTGCTGGCTGCAAGTATCGGCATTGATGCCAAGGACTTCATTTATAAAGACTACGAAATGACGGCGTTTCCAGATGCAGTAGATAAGCAAACACCGTTGATGGGATACATGCCTGGCCACCTGCCATGGGCTTTAGGGGAACGCTTAAACAGTTTTGGCACAACAATTTTGAATAAAAAGATATCTGGTGCTTGCCACGTTGACAGGAAACTAGTGTCAGGAGATAGCCCGCTGGCAGCTAATGAGTTTGGGAAGATTGCAGCAACTTGTTTGTTAGACGAGCTTGAAAATCGCAATTGATGAATAATATCTCGTCCTTGAGTGTCAATCACTCTAAGCAGGTAACGCGCTGCTGATAGTGCACGCATTTTATTAAATGATTCTCTGTCGCTGCGCTGCGCTTTCTTAAAATCGAATTTATCATCTAAATAATTTGGGTCATTGCCTTGCTGTAGGATTAATTGCCCTTGCAACCTTTGAGTATTAATATTAGAACTTTGTATTGTGTAACCACCTTCATAAACTAACGTGTGATGATGCGAACACAGCGATGCGCTATTGCTGACAATGGAACTAATTGCTAGCCAATAATAATCAGGTTGCTTGATTTGAAATGACGGACAAAAACACGGAAAAAGGCACGCTATATTTTTTTTGTGGAAAGATGGCGGCGGGTAAATCCACTCTTGCCAGGCAAATATCTAACCAGACATCCTCAGTGCTTATCAGCGAGGATGAAATGCTGGGAAAGTTGTATTCTGGTGAGATCAGTGATGTATCGAGCTATGTTCGGTGTTCCACGAATCTGAAAGCTGCGATAAGACCAATCCTTGTCAGTTTGCTTCAAAACGGCACATCGATAGTGTTTGATTTTCCAGCGAACACAATTAATCAGCGAAAGTGGATGAAGGAAGTTATTGATGAGTCCAATGCACTTTATGAGTTTCACTATCTAGATTGCTCCAACGAACTATGTAAAGCCCAATTAAGTGAAAGAGTAAGCAAAGAGCCGGAAAGACGCGGTACGGATACTCCTGAAATGTTCGATGCTATCTCCCAATATTTTGAGCCACCAGTAAGTGATGAGGGTTTTGAGTTAACGATAATCAAGAGGGAATAGAGCTGCGATTGAGGTCATGGATACTGACCAGAGCTAAACGCCCCATTGCCAAAAATCATCACCACTCTGCTGATAAAATCGAGATAAAACCATTTTGTGTACTTCGTCAGCGCCATCGACAAGTCGTGCCTGGCGTGCGTACCGGTATATCCATTCCAGTGGTGTATCCTTTGAATATCCGCGGGCACCACACAGTTGTACACCTGTGTCGGCCGCTTTATGCAATGTGTTTGCTACATGAATTTTTGCTGATGAAACTTCTTTGCGGGCATAGTCGCCGGCATCGAGTTTCCACGCGGCATGCATTACGAGCAGACGACCAACCTGTATGTCGTGGGCAAGCTCTCCAAGTTTTAACTGTACTGATTCCCGGTCGCCTAGTTTAACTCCGAACCCTTCGCGCTTTTGAACGTACTCGTTGGCAATTTCCATACAGCGTTTAGCCAACCCGAGCCAGCGCATACAGTGCGTTAATCGAGCAGGTCCCAGTCTCATTTGTGTCACCTTTAATCCATCACCGACTTCCAGCAGCCGGTTTTCATCTTTTATCTCCAGGCCGTCGAATACGATTTCGCAGTGCCCACCATGCTCTTCGGGCCCCATGATGGGAATGCGACGTTCAATATGCCAACCAGGTTGATCGCGATGAAAGAGAAATGCGGTCAAGCCTTTGCGTGCATCATCTGAGGTGCGTGCCATTAAAATAAAATGGTGTGCGTGTCCTGCGCCTGTAATAAACCATTTGCGACCTTTGATACGCCAGACACCGTTAGTTAAAGTTGCTTTCGTGTTGATCATGCCAGGGTCTGAACCACCACCGGGATGAGGTTCGGTCATGGCGAAAGCGGATGCAACGTCGCCATCAACAATAGGCTGTAACCATTGTGTTTTCTGTTGCTCAGTTCCAATCAGTTCCAGGACGCGCATGTTGCCATCGTCTGGTGCTGCGCAGTTAAGGCAAACCGGCCCGAATATGGAACGGTTGGCTTCTTCATAAAAGGCTGCGCACGCGGTCAGCGGTAATTGAAGACCGCCACGATCGGTACGGCATTGGGGAGCCCATAAGCCTTGCTGTTTTGCTTTTTCGCGAATTGGTTTTAAAACATCGAGTGATATGTTTTCATGCTCGTCATAGTTATCCGCCGACGCCTCCAGCGGCAACACCTCGGTTTCAATAAACCGACGAACCGATTGCCTGAGTTCGTCGTGTGCGTCACTGAGTGAAAAGTCAATCATGCTGATATCGTTTTGTTGGTTGAATGGAGAAATTGATTGAATGCAAAGGCATGGTGCATGTTGGCGTTGGCCATCTATCCCAGTCCTGCCACCAGATGTCCGCCATCGACGGGTATAACTGCACCAGTCATGTAGGCATTTTTTTCAGAAGCAAGCAAATACAACAAACCAGTCAAGTCATCAAGATTGCCAACGCGCCGAAAAGGGACGCGCTTAATGATTTTCTGGCCTGCATCACTATCAAGAAAACCCTGATTGATTTCTGTATCAAAGTACCCCGGAGCTATAGCGTTTACGCGAATATTGTACCGCGCCAATTCCAGTGCCATAACTTTGGTCATTTGAACCACGGCAGCCTTACTTACGGCATAACTACCAACACCGGGTAAAACATCCAGTCCCAGTATCGATGCAATGTTAATCACACTGCCAGATTTTTCTGTAGCAATCATCTGTTTACAGACATGCTGCGATATGTGCCAGACACTGGTTTGATTAACGTTGAAAACGTCGTTGGTATCGTTGGCAGGCGCATCAAGAAAACGATCAGGTTTGGCAATGCCTGCGTTATTGATCAGTATGTCTGGTGTACCAATTTCTTCGTATACTGCGTTCAATGCTTTTGCGCTTGATGTTTGATCGCTGACATCGAGTTCGATAGCATGAGCAGTATGACCATTCTGGTTAAGCAAGCTTGCCAATGCGTCGAGTTTTTCTTTTCGCCTTGCGGCAATAATCACGGTGCAACCAGCTTCGGCCAATCGAGTCGCGAAATGCAAGCCCAAACCTGACGATGCTCCAGTGACGAGTGCGAATTTTCCTGATAGTCCGAAAAAATCAGCGTTAATCTGATTGGGCTTTGTGTTGGCAGTTTCGCTGGTCATGGTTTCGTTTTTGTTGGAATCGTGTGTACACTGAATAGCAGGTTTTCATTGGCTGTATCCATGATCTGGTACCAGGACATCAAACCCGATACGTGTCTTATCCTACCAAAGGTGAGCCAAGGGTGTTGCCATGATGCTTAAAGGAATACGAGTCGTTGAGGTTGAGGGGCTGGGACCAGCACCGTTTGCCTCTATGCTGTTGGCTGATTTAGGTGCTGACGTGATTGTTGTGCATCGTCCGCGAAATAAATCCAGTGCATCTTCAGACTCCACAGACCCGAAACCTGGTTTGCTTGACCGGGGTAAACGCTCCATTGCTTTGAACCTGAAAGACCCGGACGATGTCGATATTTTCACTCAACTTGTGGACTCGTCCGATGCACTTATCGAAGGCTTTAGACCGGGTGTTATGGAACGCCTGGGGTTAGGACCGGCTGATTGTATGGCTACCAATAAGCGTTTGGTTTATGGCCGTATGACAGGCTGGGGGCAGATTGGTCCCATGGCATCCATGGCGGGTCACGATCTGAATTACATAGGTATGTCCGGTGCTGCTACAGCGGCGGTGTCAGCAACTGAGTCTCCGTATCCGACGCCAACGCTTGTCGGTGACATTGGTGGCGGAGCTTTGTATCTGGTGGTCGGGGTGCTTAGCGGAATTCTCAATGCTCAGAGAACCGGTGAGGGCACCGTTGTCGATGCCGCTATCGTCGATGGCTCTGCTCATATGATGAATCTTCTGTTGAGTCTGCAACAAGGTTCGGCCGAAAGTGCTGCGCTTTGCTCAGGGCTTATTCAGGGTGCACATTTCAGTCGTTGCTATCAGACATCGGATGGGAAATACATGAGCGTGCAGTGTCTTGAGCCGCATTTCTACCACACGTTTCTGGGCGTGTTGGGGCTAAACGACGATGAAGCTTTCACGGCGCAGTATGATCAGAAACAGTGGCATGCGTTGGCGAAACAGTTAGAAGTGTTGTTTGCTACCAAGTCGCGCAGTGAATGGGAGTCTCTGTTCATGAATACAGACGCTTGTGTGGCGCCGGTACTCAGTCCGCAAGAAGCGCACGAGCATTCGACCAATCAGCAACGCCAAGTCTGGATGCGCTCAGATGGTGTGTTGCAGTCAGCCAAAGCGCCGCGATTTTCAAGTGTTGATCATACTCCCCCGGTTCAGTCGCCGTCGCCAGATGAGCATCGACAGGAAATATTAAACGAGCTAAAGCTGTAACTGATACACACATCGAAAAGGACTATGCTGATGAAATCTAATATATCGAAACAGGTAGCTGACGTAACGGCCGATTATCCTTCCGATGCTAAAGCAGTATTCATAAGGGTTCGGCAACTGGTTCTCGATGTTGCCAAAGATACTGTCGGCGTAGATAAAACCGAAGAGACGTTAAAGTGGGGTGAGCCCAGTTATCTGGCTGAGGGTGGTAGTACAGTACGCATGAAATGGTCAGATAAAAAGCCGGAACACTTTTCACTGTATTTTAATTGTAATTCTATTCTGGTGGAGACTTTTAGAGAACTGTATCAAGATGAATTTGAATATGATGGTAACAGGGCTATGTCGTTTTCCATTGATAAGCCGGTGCCCGAAGATGCACTCAAACATTGTCTGTCAATGGCTATGCAGTACCACAAGCTTAAAAAATTGCCATTAATGGGCAACTAGCTACCTTGACGCAATCGGATCGTCCAGTTCCATTGAAAATCGTTGCGGCATTAGCCCAGCCTGAAACCAGCTTACAAATGTATATATTGAATACACAGGCACACCGGTCAGTTTTCTAATGTCTGCTGCGTAGGGCACCATGTTCGTACACTCAAGCACAATGGCGCCAATATCTTTGTTAGTATCCATCAGATGCTTCGCGGCGCTCAGATTATCTTTTTTACACTGAGCAAAATCCAACTGTAAGCGATCGTCCAGTATGCCGGAAGCAAACTCGCTGTCTGGTGCGGTTCCGCCAATAGGTGTGTCGTGCGGAATGTTCATGGCATCCAGATGTTTTTCCGTTAGTGTATCTTTAGATATGGTGAGTACGCCGACTTGCTTATCCGGCGGAAGCAAGGCCTGAATCCACGGCACTTGCATCAGTGATGATGCGGCAACAGGCACTCCTATTTCCTGCGAAAGTTCTTTTTGAATCAAAGCCAGAAACCCACAGTTGGTGGTAATTCCATCGGCACCATTGGCCACTAGCTCTTTCGCCTCGCTAATAAACAAATCGGTTAATTTTGTTGCATCTTTACGAACGACAAGATCGGGAGTTGCACCGCGTACCACGCGATACTGCACGGGGAAAGGCCATGTGAGTGCATTACCCATATCACCGATAACACGAGGAAATTGTGTTTCCAGCATGAGTATTCCAACGCTTGCACCAAATACTGTTTTTCCGCCTTGTTCTATCGCCACCGGCTTGTCCTCTTTATCGCGTGCTGCCTATGGTACGTCAGCTATTTACTGTTGTGGAAGCGATTGATCCGGGTGCGGAGCTGATACTGGGAGTAACGTTGCTTGACAGCCGTTCTATTTCAGTGGATTGTGCTATCAGGACAGTGTTCGCACAGAGTAGATATGAACCCGGATAACAAAAATACATTGAATGGTGCACAGGCAATGGTGCGCATGCTCGAAGCGCATTCGGTAAAACACATTTTCGGGCTGTGTGGCGATACTACCTTGCCGTTCTACGACGCCATGCATTTACTCGATCACGATATAAAACATGTGCTGACAAGAGATGAGCGCAGTGCGGCCTATATGGCTGACGGCTACTCTCGAGTAACAGGAAAGCCAGGCGTGTGTGAAGGACCATCTGGTGGTGGCGCCACCTATATATTGCCCGGGCTTATTGAATCAAACGAATCTTCTTATGCTGTGCTTGGCATAACCACTGATATATCGGTGGCAAGCTACGGAAAATATCCATTAACCGAAGTCGACCAGAACGCCATGATGGCTCCCTTAACCAAATGGAATACGGTTATCACGCAAGCTGACCATATTCCGCGTATGGTTCGTCAGGCTTTTCGTGCAATGACCACGGGTCGCTCAGGTGCTGTGCATTTAGGTTTGCCATACGATGTGCAGTATCAGCCAGTGGCACCGGATGACATCTGGGCAGATGAAAATCACACGAACTATCCAGCCTATCGGGTTGCGCCAAACCCTGATGCCGTGGAAGCTGCAGCGGCCGCCATGCTTTCGGCGAACAAGCCGATTATCGTTTGCGGCGGTGGTGTCGTTATCAGTGGAGCAGAGGACGAGTTGGCAAGGCTTGCAACCAGATTGGATATGCCTGTTGCTACATCCATTTCAGGTCAGGGCAGTCTTGCTGAAACGCACAAGCAATGTCTGGGTGTTGTGGGTTCCAATGGCGGAACAGATCAAACGTGGGCTTTACTGGCCGAAAGTGATCTGGTCATTTTCATGGGCTGTCGGGCAGGTTCAACTACTACTGCACGTTGGGAGGCACCCAAGCCTGGTGCTCGCGTTTTGCATTTCGATGCAGACCCAATGGTTATTGGTGCAAACTACAAAACCGAAGTGGGAGTCGTGGGTGATTTGCAGTTAGCACTCAGAGCGGTAAATTCTGCGTTGGATAAAGCCGGACAGGCGTTGCAAAGCTATGGCGGAGCGGCGTCGGTAGCTGCCGCTAAAAAAGCCAAATTCGACTTGTTTCAGGTACATGCAAACAGTGACGAGAAACCAATTCGACCAGAGCGCGTTATTGACACCATGATGCAAGTGCTTCCCAATGATGCCACGATCGTTTCTGATCCGGGCACATCTTGCCCGTATTTTTCCGCCTATTATCAACTGCCTCAATCGGGCCGACATTTTATAACCAATCGGGCTCATGGTGCCTTGGGCTACTCGCTAAGTGCGTCATTGGGCGCATGGTTTGGGCGACCAGAAAGTAAAGTTGTTGCCATGATGGGAGACGGTTCGTTTGGCTTTACAGCAGGTGAATTAGAAACAGTGGTTCGACACAATGCACCCATAACCTATCTGGTTTTTTCCAATAGCGCTTTCGGCTGGATAAAAGCCAGCCAGAGAGATGACTGCGATAAGCGGTATTACAATGTTGATTTCCAATCAGTGGATCATGCTGCGGTAGCATCTGCTTACGGTGTTAAAGCCTTTCGCGTTGAAGACCCGAAAGCCCTGAAGCAAACGCTCGAGCAGGCGGTTAATCATGATGGACCAACGTTGGTCGATATTATTGCGCAACCGCTTGAGGAAGCGAATGCGCCAGTGCGTCGCTGGATGGGGTAGCGCAATTACATCCGATTCAGCATAAACTCCTATGTCAACTTTGGAACGCACACCGGTCGGTGAACTTGTTGACGATCTTGTGCCAGTCATGCCGTTTATCGGACAATGGCTAATTAACTTCTGCGTTGATTTTGGGGTATATGTCATTCATCCAGCCGGGCAGTTGTTTAGGGGTCAACACACGAGTTCAGTTAAAGTATTATCCGCCAATTTTTTCAAGACGCTCGGTCGATATCCTTTGCAATTGTTCCTGACCGTTTCATCATTGCTGCTTAATGCCTTGGCAAGCTTGATTAACAACACGCTGCTAAACAGCAGTGAACGAGCGCTGACTAAGCCGGAGGAAGACTATCTGCGTTCTGTCTTTGCCAACAGCATCGACTACAGTGTGGTGAGGTTACAGTTTGGTGGCGTTAAAGAAGCATTGCGCATCAGTCCTCAGGCTGTTGCAAACGACATATTCATGAGACAGCATTGGGGAAGCCGAACCGTTTATCCTGATGGCTCGTTAACCGGTGCTGGTTTACGTTTGCTGGGGCATGAAGCGGCCCACGTTTGGCAATATCAAAATACGGGTGCCGGGTATATTGGTGATTCACTGATGACACAATTGCTCGATTTCATCGGTCGTTTACTGGGAATTCGCTTAAGTGAAGGATACGATGTGCGCCCAGTTATTGAGCATAAGCGTTCAGTCGATGAATGTAATGTTGAGCAACAGGCGGTATTAGCAGAGCTGATAGCGGCTACTTGTTATGCCGATATAGGCAGCGAATGCACCCCACAAACATTCATGCGTACCTGTGGCTTCAATTTAAGTGAAGATGAGTTTGCGGTAGTCAAGCAGACCCGGGCCTGGTTTATGAATTCAGGCCATGAATGTAATTGAGAAATGGGACAGTAAATGGTCGATCATTCGTTTCATCCTGACAAACAAGCTATTCTGAACGCTGTTGACTTACTGCTAGCCAAGCAAATTGAACCTGGAAATCTTTCGGTTATAGAGCAAAAACTCCCAGAGCAAGGAATCGGTGAACAGGCGGTATTGAATCTACTCGCACCAATCGTGCTCGGTAACGCGGCTAAATTGGGTTCAGAAACGGCATTTGCGCATATGGATCCGCCAACTCCATGGATAACGTGGATGATGCACTGCTGGAATGCATCGCTAAATCAAAACCTGTTGCATCCGGATGTTTCTCCTGTAGCAGGTGATATTGAAAGCCGTGTTATGCAGTGGTTATCTCCCTACTTTGGCATGAGCGGTGGGCATCTAACACCGGGTTCAACAATATCCAACTTAACCGCGCTTTGGGCAGCCCGAGATCTGCTTGGTATCAAACAAGTCATCGCATCAGAAGTTGCGCATATCTCGATTGATAAAGCTGCCAAAGTTCTGGGGCTTGAACTTGTTCGCGTACCGTGCAATGCAGCTGGGCAACTGGACAAGGAAGCTTTGCCTGACGACTTAACTAAAGCGGCTTTGGTGTTAACTGCCGGTACAACAAGTGCAGGGGCAATCGACTCGTTGTCCTTGGCCGGGCTTGCTGCCTGGACACATGTCGATGCCGCATGGGCGGGCCCGCTCCGTTTTTCTGAAAAACATGCCGGGCTGCTTGAGGGTGTTGAGCACGCTGATTCTATGGCTGTTTCTGCTCACAAGTGGCTCTTTCAACCGAAGGAAAGTGCGGTTGTGATGTTTCGTGATGTCCAGTCTGCCAATGAAGTGTTAAGTGTGAGTGGTGTTTATCTATCGACGCCCAATGTTGGGTTGCTGGGTTCACATGGGGCAACCGCTGTGCCGCTATTAGCCACGTTATTGGCATGGGGGAGGTCCGGGCTTGCGCAACGCATCGACTTTGCCATGGAGCAAGCTGTATCACTGGTCGACTTTTTGAAGCAGCAAAACAATGTAGAAGTCTTCAGTGACTGTGTTAGTGGGGTCGTGCTTTGGCGTTCCACCATTTGTGATTCCGAAGATATTTTTTCAAACTTGCCTTCCGGTTGTGCGTCAACCACACGTGTGAATAATCAGCTTTGGATTCGGCATGTTAGTGTGAATCCGAATATTAATATCAAACGACTGCAGACGTCGATTCTCACAGCCCTTGAAAATAGCTAACTTGCCAGGCGTAGTTACAAAATTATGTCGTCGGCAAGATGAATTTTGTTGCGTAACTGCCGGTATGCCAATGGCGTCATGGGTGTGACGGTGCAAGCAATATATTCCATCTTAACCGTGCTTTACGGTTACCGGATTTAACAAATGAGTTTTTAGGTCTAGAATCCATTGTACGACGTTGTTGTCGTGAACCGCCCGCGTAACAAGCGCAAACAGAGACAACTCATGAAATCAATAAAATATTACGCCCTGGTTATTCCAATGTTCTTACTCCTGACTGGTTGTGGCATGTTGGGAAGTAAATCGCAAGACGAAATAGTGATCACTGAGCCAGAGCCAGCCCCGCAAATTCAATCGACATTGAAAGACGGAGAAACCTTGTGGGAATTTTCCGAGCGTACCACTGGTAGTGGCTTTAACTGGGAGCGCATCAAAGAGCTCAATCTGATTAAAGATGAACGAAAAATTGATGCCGGACTAGTCTTAATAGTTCCACCCGAACTGGCCCTGGATGAATTAAAGAACCAATAATTGTGAACTAAAACGAACCGGTGAATTGTTTGCCGGTTCGTCGCTTTCGACAACGATTTTTGCTTCTGCCTTTTTAACTTCATATTCACTCTGACAAAAGTCTGTATTTACAGGTACTTCTCAAATCCGCTAATTGCTCTAGGGCAACTGGATAGGCTCTCATTGTTGTAGCAATGAGCGACATGATTCGTCGTTCAGGCTTCACTCCGATATTGAAATGGAATTTGTAATCCAATATCATAGGGGCGTTTAGTCCTTATCCGATTCATTGCCATACTAATTTCTCCCCCATGACAGCAAGAAACACCAAGCTCGATCTCATTTGTATCGGCCGAGCGGGTGTCGACTTCTATGCTGAGCAGGTAGGTAGTCGACTTGAAGATGTCGGCAGTTTTGCGAAATATATCGGCGGCTCCTCCACCAACATTGCCTGTTGTTCGTCTCGAATGGGTTTGAAATCAGCGTTGATCACCCGTGTAGGCAATGAGCACATGGG
>CALJNA010000129.1 GCA_937981955.1 uncultured Granulosicoccaceae bacterium | reverse complement strand
CTGATCGCCCTTTATATTCCGATTAGACAGGTAAAACCACTCGTACAAATTTGGTGAAAACGGCACCGCCAGTAATTTCATATTGGCTTCTTCCGGTGTTCTATCATCTTTACGATGATTACAACGTTTACACGCCGTAACGCAGTTCATCCAGGTATCTGGGCCACCACGTGAACGGGGCATAACGTGATCGCGCGATAGATCACAGCGATAGAACTGCACACCACAATACATACACATGTAATCGTCACGCGAAAAAAGTAATGAATTAGTCATGTTCGGTACCGCTTTTTCTTTAACTTGACCATCTACTGCGATAATCTCTGGAATTTCCATTAATGTGCGGGCACCGTCTTTCTGGTAACCACCACGCAGCACGTTAGTCATCCCACCCATTGTCCATAGCACCAGGCCTTTAGCAGTAATTACCGCTGCTTGCTCCAGGTCAATCCATGCTTGTGGCGAGCCTGCCTTATTGAGCTTTAGAATTTTCGCTTGCATCGTGCTAACTCACTCGTTTAAACATTGGCGGAAGGCACAGTAATCGAAACTGATGCCGCTACAGCACATTCTGTTTAGCAAACAGATCCAGCACCCTGACTGGTTTACCTTCCAATATTGGCAGCGGGTAATGGAATCGAACCATTGGCGATCTTATCCACCAGCCAAGTTTTCAAAACTTGTTCGCGCCCTGCGCGCTACCCGCTAACATCTGGTGCACCGGGCGAGAGTCGAACTCGCACTAACGAGGGCTTAAACCTCGTGCCTCTGCCAATTGGGCTACCGGCGCAATATTTTGGTGAGTAGCCAGGGAATCGAACCCCGCACGCCTATAAGGCTGGAGATTTACAATCTCCGTCAGCACCTTGCTTGTCACTACTCATGTTTGGTACGCCCCCTCGGATTCGAACCGAGACATTAACTGGGTCTAAGCCAGCTCCCTCTGCCAATTGGGGTAGGGACGCAAAATATTTAACCAGGGGTGTTTAAAAATATTGGCTGCCTCGGAATGAATCGAACATTCGCACGCCGCGTTTCGTAGACGCAGGGCTGCAATTCCAGCAGCGAGGCAATTTGGCACGGTTGGCAGGATTTGAACCTGCTATCGTCGGGGTAGAAACCCGATGCTTATCCAGTTTAGCTTCAACCGTATTATTGGTACTCCGTCAGTGAGTTGAACACTGCACACCGATTTTGTAAGAATCAGCTCTACCCGGTAGCCGGAGTTTTAATTTGGTGCCGCCTGTTGGTAACGATCCAACCTCTTCAGATTTTCAGTCTGACACTAATCCATCTCAGTTAAAGCGACATTGTGTTTAACAAGATTAATTATTGGAGACGGCACAGAGAATCAAACTCTGTTTACTGTGGGTTTGCAATCCACACCGGGTTCAACCCGCCTACCGTCATATTTGGTATTCCGGACGGGAATCGAACCCGCTCACCGTGATTGAAAGTCACGTATGCCACCATCACATCGCCGGAATAATTTGGCACCCCGCCAGAGAGTCGAACTCTGCCTTTCGGTTTTGGAGACCGAAGCCCTGCCACCAAGGCGAGATACGTACCTGGAGCCCGATGCAGGAGTCGAACCTACGTTTCCTGATTACAAAACAGGTGCTTTACCGCTAAGCCAATCGGGCATTGTTTACTGTAAATCGCTTAAGCGACTCAGACCCCTTTGGGGCTGCGCAGCTTCTCCGCTTGTAACGAAGGGCTTTCACAAATATTGGTGGAGCCTGTGGGAATCGAACCCACCAAAGCCGGTTTAAAAGACCGGTACCTAAGCCGATCGGTCTAAGCTCCGTAATTGGTGGTACTGGCTGGACACGATCCAACATCTTCTGACTTATGAGGTCAGTGCTCTGCCTGTTGAGCTACAGTACCGTGGTTCTCGGAGCGCGAATCGAACGCGCATGGTCTCGCTTATCGGGCGAGTGCTATTTCCTATTCAGCCATCCGAGAATAATTAAAAGGGTGTTCTGCGAACATTGCGTATCGCAGAGTATTTTTATCAGCCGCACACCCACGCACGGCTCGGCCAAATTGGCAAAGTTGTTTGGGGTGACTATTCGGTCTCGAACCGAATTACACGCGGATCACAACCACGCTGCGTACCTGTTTGCATTTAGTCACCATTGAGTGCGAATACTTAATTAATAAGTTAACGCACAGCGAGCAGCACACCGAAAATGGGTTACACAGGCATTAGCCCGGACCTACTTTCTTGTGCTACTAGCGCAACACCCCTAGTTGTAAAAGATCATCCACCAACAACCCAGGTTGGCTTCTAATTGGCGCCGATGACGAGAATCGAACTCGCTACGATCTACTAGACAGGCAGATTTCCCGGCCGCAGGAACCCATCGGCAAAATTCGTTTATAAAAAACGTGGCCGTTTCAAACAGTTAAATTAATTTAGAAAAATGGCAGCAACGGCTGGATACGATCCAGCGATTCTTCAATTCAAAGTCCCGCGTGTTTCCAACTACACCACGTTGCAACAAGCCCTTTCTATTGTTTGGCTGCCGGTGTCAGGATCGAACTGACCTCATTTCGCATTAACAGTGCGACGCGCTCACCAAGAGTGCTAACCGGCATTTATTATTAATTCATTTCATTTTCTATCTCTAAGTCATCGTTAATTATTCATTGTGCATAACGATCGTTTTGTGCGTTTTTATCTATTTTTTTAGGCCCAGAAACGAAAAAACCCGCTTCGAGGAGCGGGTTTTATAGCAAAGTAAAAAAGAACTACTAGATAACTATTCCCGCATATACACCCGCGCACACGAATCCGACTCCATAATATAATTATGGCGGCTTATCGCGTTGCTGAGTTGCTTTGTTATCTGGATATTCATCATGGTTGCAATATTAATGTTATTAAAATAATTCTTCAACAGTTATTTTCAGTAATTGTGACTACGTAACATTTTGTATGCCAAGTTCGAAGAAGATTACTAAGACTCACCAATATCGACTTTGGCCTACATTTTTTTGAATACGATATGATGACTATGGTGCTGCTCAATCAGTGATTTTTTGACCCGATTATATTCACCTGTTAGCCTTGCTCAGCTGAAGGCTGCCTGTAAACAAGGCAAGGTTTATCAGGCTTAGGCTGTATCGCATTTATGTCAAGATATGCCCCCAAACGCTCAGCTACTGCAATTGAACGGGAGTTGTGTTTATCAATGTAGTGAACCACCTCTTTCCACTGCAACGTTTCGCGAGAATATTTCACCGCTGCAAGTGCAGCCTCTGTAGCGTAGCCATTCCCTTCAGCACCGTCGAATAATACCCAACCAACTTCGGTTTCCGGGCGACCAAGAGGGTAATACGGGCCAGCCATTCCTATGGCTTCATCATCACCTTTGAGTGTTATCGCAAACAGCCCATACCCTCGGTGTGTCCAATGACCAAGTACGGCATAAGCGCGAGTGACACTTTCAGCATAGCTAACATTACCGCCAGCCATCAAGGAACGCTCAGAGTTGTAGAACAAAGTCAAACGCTCTACGTCACTTGGATTGGGCTTACGAAGAATTAAGCGTTGTGTCGTTATCGTAGTCATATCGTGGATATTAGTTAGAAGCCTACCAGCATATTTTATAGTTTAGACCAGCCGGCGAATTTACTGTTCGATTCCCGTTAACCTCCAAAGCGGACATCCAATAAAATACAGCTACGGCGGTTTAGGGCCGGTTAGTTTAGCCCCCAAAACGGACTAGGACATACGTTTCTCATCAATTAGGGATAGCTTCTTTTCAGCACTTTTTTCCAGCGAAACACCAACAGTGTATGTGGTGCGTGTTTGATAAATACCTGGTTCGTTATTGCTAGCTGTGTTGACACTATCAACTTTCATCAAACTCACTGTTCTTTAAATTCCAATAAACAGCTAATTGGACTCTGGTTATACTGGTAAGGCTCGTCGACAAGACCTTCTTGTTTCAATCGTGAAGGCTGATTGCGCTTGCAAACTCTATGCTTTGAAGTCTATTTACTGCACATTGCACATTGCAATGTCATGGAATATCGTTATCTGGAGACCTACAATGGAAACACTGAGTAGTATCAAACTATCTCGTCGAACACTTATTGCTACTGCTGTTAGCGCAGGATTAATCGGAACCAAATTCGCTACAGCCGGTGATTCTGTCTCAGCCGATGAAAAGGAAAAAGGACCTATGGGTCTGGTCTCCGTTTACGACTTTGGTGCGGTAAAGTTACATAGCTACATGGCCCCAAGTTTTTCTGCAGTCGTCACAACTCAGATTATCGAAACAGCTTCCGAGCTACACGTAATCGACGCTCAATTTGTGCAGTCTATTGCGAAGGAGGTGCGAGCGTACGCGGACTCACTAGGTAAACCCATCGCCGGTGTCTATCTTTCTCACTGGCATCCGGATCATCTGTTAGGTGCCTCGCAATTTGAAGGAATTCCCTTCATGACAACCGAGGATATAAGCGCCGATTGCAATAGAAATGAGATGACTTATCTCAAACGCAAAGAACAATTTAATGATGACACTGTCTTGTCATTGCCAAAAGGAACTCTGCAAGTTGGCAACAATGATTGGGATGGTGTCAAGGTGGTGGTTAACCAGATCAATGATTGCGAGGCTGAACATACACTAACGTTCCACATTCCTGAAGTTGGGCTTATGATTGTGCAAGACCTCATGTTTAACAACGCTCACTCGTTTCCATTGGGCAATCACACTAACTGGATTAGTACTCTTGAGACTATTAGAAACACGGAAGGACTTCGTCTGCTAGGCTGCGGTCACGGTCTACCAGCTACCACTGGAGCAATTACAGACTCAATCGCTTACTTAAAATTTCAAAAAGCGGTTTTTGGCAATGAGAAGGATGCAGAATCAGCATCTACAGCACTAAAGTTGGCGTTTCCACATTATGAGGGTCAAGACTCGTTGAGATTTATAAGCGCACTGTACAAGTAACGAAGTTTTCAGATTTACGCTAAGAAAAACGTTTTCTGGAATTTGGACTGGCGTTTGCCCTATATGGCAAGTATCCCACAAAAAAGGAAAACGCTGTGCGGTGTGCATAATGACGATTAAATAATATTAGCCACTGTACTTTTTTTAACTGCCTGCTTATATGTTTCACTCGGTACATGACATGCACGCACGGTCGCACAAGAGCGGTACCCGAACGTAAGCTTCGGGTCTACTCCGGAAGAAAATAATCTGACATTAATCACTAAGTCAGACACCGACTAACCCTTGTGCGTAACTAGTAATTTCGCCGCTGGCTGGCGCCATGATAAAGAATATCGCCAAAATTCTGGTTAACGACCTCACGCTGAGCAATTGCTGCAGCATCCATGTTGTTTGCTGGCCGGATCAGTTCAATTTGATCCGGCTCTTTCGATGCCTCTCCTCTGACTGGAAGCCACATATTCTTGCCGATATGTTGTCTGATCGAATTGGGCATGTACGATTGCAACGCGAATCCTATCCGCCTGTCCTGGCTAAGATTCGGCTGAGAGCCATGAACAATTTCACCATGGTGCAAAGACATCTGACCTGGCTTGAGAATTAAATCCACCGCTTCTGATTCATCAACGTTCTTGACCACCTGCCCCCTGGTTAAAATATTATCTTCGGCAAACGTATCATCATGAGGCCTGATTTTGCTTTTATGGCTTCCGGGAATCATACTCATGCAACCCGTTTCAAGCGTACTGGGCGATAAAGCAATCCACGGTGTAACAAAGCCGTTGGATGTCATACCCATATATGTTGCATCCTGATGCCAACTGACAAAGTGTTTTGTACCAGGATCTTTTATAAACAGAACACTGCCCCACAATGAAAAATCCGGACCAATCAGGTCTTCTACTATATCCACGATTAACTGATTGAAAGCCAGTTCATCAAGAAAGTCGAAAACCAAATGCGCGTTATTCCGATTTTCAGCATTCAAATGTTCCGGATATAAACGCTCTGCTTCTTCAAGCTTATGCCGAATCTCGATCGCTTCTGATTCCGACATCAAATCTATTGGCGAAAGAAATCCCTGCTCGTGGTATTCGTTTATTTGGGCATTGGAGAGAAATTTAGGCATAACGGTTCCACACTAATCGTGATGTGTTCTAAATCAGTAGTCAATTCGCTTTCGCAGACTTTTCAACTTGCCATGCTTGTTTTTGGAATCCATCCGCCGCTTTTGCGAGTTTCGTGACGGCTTGGTTGGCTTACGCGTTTTTTGCACAAACGTGGCCTTTTTAATCAGCTGCAAAAGCCTTTGTAGCGCATCATCGCGATTCTTATCCTGGCTTCGGTATTTTTGCGCTTTAATAATGATAATGCCGTCGTTCGAGATTCTTTGATCGGGAAACGCCAGTAACTTATCTTTGTAAGACTGCGGCAATGAGGATTCGCTTATATCGAACCTGAGATGCACAGCCGTGGAAACCTTGTTGACGTTCTGCCCACCCGCGCCTTGAGCCCGAATGGCGTCGAACTGCAACTCATTCGAAGGTATCTGAACCGAATTGGAAATTTTCAGCATATTCGCCTGACTTGTGCGCTACCCAATACTGCGCTGGTTGTAATACTATACTTGTTCTATCGCGTATCGACACCCGGGCCTTCCAAATAGGAGCTAAAAACCAATGTCTGCAGCCAAAACGGCACTAATCATCAGCGCACATTCAGCCGACTTCGTATGGCGTTGCGGCGGTGCAATAGCGCTTCATGCCAAGCTGGGCTACGAAGTCACCGTAGTTTGTCTATCTTATGGTGAGCGTGGTGAGTCTGCCAAGTTGTGGAAACTGGGTGACATGACGCTGGACAAAGTCAAAACAGAGCGTAGAAAAGAAGCGGAAAACGCCGCGAAAGCACTCAATGCACACGACATACAATTTTTCGATCTTGGAGACTATCCGCTTGATATGGATCGCGATGCGAAATTTAAACTGGTGGATGTAATAAGAGCGGTACAGCCGCAGTTCATGATGAGTCATTCGCACTACGACCCGTACAACACAGACCATTCCTATGCAACAAAGGTTGCCATGGAGTGCCGCATGATTGCCCAGGCCTGGGGCCATAATCCGGAAGAGAAAGTGCTTGGTTCACCACAACTGTATTTGTTCGAACCGCACCAAACCGAACAAATGGGGTGGAAGCCGGATGTGTTTCTTGACATAACCGATGTGTGGGATAACAAACGTGCAGCCATTGAATGTATGCAAGGCCAAGAGCATCTCTGGGACTATTACACCAATGTTGCGCAGAATCGTGGCAATCACTTTCGACGTAATTCAGGTGGTATGGCCGGTGGTCGCCCGGCACAATACGCCGAAGGCTTCCAGTCTGTTTTTCCAAGGACCGTTGACGAACTTTAATAACGAACTTAATACTGACCAATCTGTGCAACGCTGGCAGCGAGGCATAAAATGATTGTGACGCTAACTCTATAAGATAAATTAACTTAAGCGAGCTGGTCGATGAATGTTGTTGTACAAAATATTGAAAGGGCTGACCCCGAAGTTGTTGCAGGGTTAGCAAAATGCGGTGTTGCCACCGTGCACGAAGCGCAAGGGCGTATCGGCTTGCTGGCGGCTAACATGCGCCCTATTTACAGAGGCACGCAGCTGGCAGCCCCGGCTGTAACCGTTTCCGCTGCACCTTGCGACAACTGGATGCTGCATGTGGCCATTGAGCAAGTCAAACCCGGTGACATTTTGGTACAAGCTCCCAGCTCCCCATCGAATGCCGGTTATTTTGGCGATCTGATCGCCACCTCTTTAAAAGCACGTGGTGGTGTTGGTCTGGTTACCGATACCGGTGTGCGGGATACCGTTGATTTGGAAAAAATGCAAATGCCCGTCTGGTCAACATCAATTTTTGCTCAGGGTACCGTCAAGGAAACCATAGGTTCTGTCAACGTGCCCATCGTGTGTGCTGGCCAGTTGGTGAATCCGGGAGATGTCATCGTCGCTGATGATGACGGCGTTTGCGTGGTGCGCCGCGAAGATGCTGCAGACGTATTGGAAAAATCACAACAGCGACTCGATAACGAAGAATCAAAACGAACGCGTTTGGCTAATGGTGAACTCGGTCTCGACATCTACGATATGCGACAACGCCTTGCCGACAAAGGTTTGAAATATGTCTGAGGGCATTGCCTGTACGTGGATGCGCGGCGGAACATCGAAAGGCGGTTTTTTTCTGGCCGACGATTTACCGGCAAACGAAAAAGATCGCGATAACACCTTGTTGCGCATTATGGGTTCACCTGACAGTCGACAGATCGACGGCATGGGTGGTGGTGACCCACTAACTTCCAAAGTGGCCATTGTGTCGCCCTCAACGCGAGACAACATCGACGTTGACTATCTGTTCCTGCAAGTGTTTGTCGATGAAGCAAGGGTTACCGATGCACAGGGGTGCGGCAATATGCTCGCAGGCGTAGGCAGCTTTGCGATTGAACGCGGACTGGTAAAAGCAGAACACGGTACCACCGGCGTTCGCATTTACCTTTGCAATACAGACAGTGAAGCGGTAGCAACGATCAGCACACCAAACGGTATTGTTGATTACACAGGCGACGCCCGTATCGACGGCGTACCCGGAAGTTCCGCTGCCGTACCGTTATCTTTCAAAGACATTGCCGGGGCAAATTGTGGCACGCTGTTACCCACGGGCAATACGGTCGATACCGTCGACGATGTACCGGTAACGCTCATCGACAATGGTATGCCAACGGTCTTATTGCGAGCATCCGACTTTGGCATCACTGGTTACGAAACAAGAGAAGAGCTGGACGCTAACGATGCGCTCAAAGCGAAACTTGAATCTATCCGACTTCAAGTTGGTCCATTAATGAATCTGGGCGATGTCACCGATAAATCGGTACCGAAAATGACCCTGCTTGCACCAGCAAAGAATGAGGGTGTGATCATGACACGCACGTTTATCCCACACCGCTGTCACGCAACCATCGGGGTGTTTTGCGCTATTAGTGTTGCCACCGGCTGTCTGCTTGAGGGCTCGGTCGCAGAACCCATCGCCACACCAACCAAGGGTACAAGTCGAGTACTTGGTGTTGAGCACGAACTTGGCTCAACCTCAGCTATTGTCGAACTGGATGAACATGGCGAAATACTTTCGGCCGGCATGCTTCGCACGGCTCGGAAACTATTTGAAGGAACAGTCTACCCATGAACGGTAAAAACGATCAGGCAATAAATCCCGGTGATGCAACCTGGCACCCGAACCCAAAGAAACCGGACTTCCTGGTTCCCGAAGGCGCTGTCGATGCGCATTGTCATGTCTTTGGTCCGGCCAATAGCTTTCCTTACGCTCCCGAACGCAAATACACCCCGGTAGATGCGCCAAAGGAAAAACTCTTCGCTCTGCGCGATCACCTTGGCTTCAGCCGAAACGTGATTGTTCAGGCCAGTTGTCATGGCAAAGACAACGCCGCATTGGTCGATGCACTTGAAGCGGCGAACAACAATGCACGCGGTGTTGCGGTTGTCAGCCCGGATATCAGCGACGACGAATTAGCCAAAATGCACACTGCGGGTGTCAGAGCCGTCAGATTTAATTTTCTTAAGCGACTGGTCGACCCAGCGCCCAAACCTGTCTATACCCGAATGGCCGAGCGCGTCGCCGAACTGGGTTGGCATGTGGTGGTTTATTTTGAGGAAGCGGACAGACAAGAGCTGGTGCCATTTTTAAAATCATTGCCAACCATCGTCGTCATAGATCACATGGGCCGACCCGACATTGAAGCAGGTGTTACCGGAGCAGGCTTCTCGGCGTTCCTGTCTTTAATGGATGATGACAAATTCTGGGTGAAGGTCGGCTGCCCGGAACGGCTCACCATCAGCGGACCTCCATATGATGATGTGGCACCTTTTGCAAAAGCGCTGGTGCATCGCGCGCCCGATCGGGTGTTATGGGGAACAGACTGGCCACACCCGAATATGAAAAGTCACCTGCCAGATGATGGCTTGCTGGTTGACCGGATTCCTGTTATCGCACCAACCAGCGAACTGCAGAAAAAGCTGCTCGTTGAAAATCCTAATCTTTTGTATTGGGCTTAAAAGCGCATAATGCCCGCTAAATAGCGGTATTTATAACGCTAATTATCGAATCAGAATTTTCTTCGGATTTGTGTCGCATTTACCCACTAAAAGTGGGTGCATTATTAAGTTTGTACCTGTATCTTGATTTACGCACTCTCACAGTTTGATAAAAATATTTTTCGTGTGCGTTAATGAATATGTTGGTGGCATGGACTGACGGTCTGGACATAGACCGCGATGAACCAACGTACTATCGGTAGAGACAATTAATACAGGACTATTGACTACCGAATACCCAGCAAACGAATCTATTGGAAAGATTCGATTGTGCGAAAGTCGCAGGGAGTTATCGTTTTAGTTGTGTCACGAAGACACGCATCACTATAACTGCACGGTAGTTGCGCAAGAAGCAAGATTATCGATTCGTTCAATGGGAGGGAGAATAGCAACAGGGTCAACACAGCTCTGGACGCCGTGGCTGTTGCAATAGCACAACGGAAATGCAGGACGATTTTTCCGTTGCGCTTTTTTATTTCAAGATCACCCGCCTTGTGCAATAACAGCGGCCGCCGCATCTAAGGCTCCACTGCCTCGCGATACATTCAACGCATTCAATCCGGCCTCAACGCAACCAAGAGTGCCAAGCAACATTGGTGGATTAAGGTGCCCCATGTGTCCAATTCGAAACGCATCATCGGTGATGGCTCTACCCGGGCTGGGATCCAATGCAACACCTAATACAACACCAAACCGCTCAATACAAAGTTGTTGTAACTGACCACCCACACCAGTGGGAGTTCTGATCATCGTGACAGCTTGAGAACGCATTTTTTCATCTTCGATATTGCAAACAAAGTCACCGCCCTTCCCCCAGGCATGAACTGCGGCCCAAACTGCGCGCGCCATAACGCTATGACGCTTCCAGGTATTTTCAATACCCTCTTCCACTAACATATCCAGCGCTTCGCGAAGACCATATAAATGATGCGTCGGTGGTGTGCCATTGAAATTATCAGGGAACATCTCTGTGTAAATGCGAGTATGGGCGTTCCAGTAAGGTGTCACCAGATCAGCTTTTTTCTGGTATTCCCAGAATCGTTCGCCAACAATCATGATGGCAAGCCCGGGCGGTGTCATGAGCCCTTTCTGACTGGCTGTTAACACAACATCGACGCCGAGCTTATCCATATGAAAAGCTTCGCATGCAAACGAGGCAATACTGTCAACAACATACAAAGCCGGATGCTTCGCCGCATCTATTGCCTGACGAATCGCTGCCAGGTCATTACTGGAAGAAGATGCAGTATCGGTGTGCACAGTTAATACTGCTTTAATCTCATGCTCAGTATCTGACTTTAATACCGACTCTAACTCGGCGGCATCAACCGTTCTTTGTGCACCAAAATCGAGTTCCTGAACATCGATGCCCATTTCGCGCGCCGCACCGGCCCAGGCCATACCAAAACGACCGGTAAACAGAAACAACACTTTGTCCCCACGACTGAACATATTAGAAAGGCAAGCTTCCCATGATGCATGACCGTTACCGATGTACAAGGCAACTTCACCACTACTGCCCGCAACTTTCTTAAGGTCTGACTTAATGCTTGCGGTTATATCAACCAGTTCACCAGCATAGATATTCGGTGCTGGCCTGTGCATGGATCGCAACACACGTTCGGGAATGACCGACGGCCCGGGCATGGCCAAATGATCCCGGCCTTTTGCAAGTATTGATTCTGGCGTGCTCATGATCGCCCCATTGCATAGAACTCTTTGTTCGGCATCATACCGGTCACACTGGCCAGCCGATTCGACATTGCAAAAAATGCAGCGATTGCGCCAATATCCCAGATGGCTTCATCACCGAAACCATGCTGCTGCAATGCATTGAAATCTGACTCGCTTATCTCGCTGCTGTGCAGTGCAACTTTGCAAGCAAAATCGAGCATAGCGACCTGACGTGGCGTGATATCAGCTCGTGTATAATCCGTTGCCAGCTGATCGGCAAGAATTGGATTTTTTTCACGGATACGAACAATGGCGCCATGCGCTACAACGCAGTACAAACAGTTGTTCACCGCAGAGGTTGCCACGACAATCATCTCCCGCTCGCCCTTGGTCAACTCACTTTCTCGTTCCATTAATGCATCGTGATAATCAAAAAAAGCACGAAACTCATCTGGTCGCCGAGACAGTTTAGAGAATACGTTGGGAACGAATCCCGCCTTGTCAGCAACCGATTGTATGGTCGCTTGTATATCCTCTGGGAGTGATTCAATGTCGGGGGCTGGATAACGTGTGTCGGATTGGCTCATGTGCAACTAACCTGTAATCGATAATCGGGTTTGACGCTATAATAATAGTAGATACGACGTGTGTAAAACTGGTAAAAGCTTACCACTACCACGGCCCGACTGTACGCACCAATTCAATCAACCAACGCACAACGCTTATTTTCCAACACCGGTCTACACAGTAGGCAATCCTGCGCGTAAACTTGGTACGTATAAAAGTCCATGAGTCATTTTTCGTGTAATGGGTGAAAAAGTGTCTGCCGTGATTGAAGTAAGAAACCTTATTAAGCATTTCAAGACCAAGAACGAGCTGGTTAAGGCGGTCAACGGTGTGAGTTTCTCCATTGAGCAAGGAACGTGTTTCGGCCTTCTTGGGCCTAATGGCGCAGGAAAAACCACCACCGTTGAACTGCTCGAAGGCATTGTTGAACCAACCTCTGGAGAAATTTTCTATCGAGGCAAGCCAATCGGAGACGCTTTCCGAAACGGTGCCGGCATTATGTTCCAGAACACGGCCCTGCAGGACTACATGACCGTGATGGAGGCGTTAAAGATGTTCGGTAGCTTTTATGAGCACACTATTCCCGTTGATCAGTTAATAGAGCAATGCTCGTTGCACGAATTTCTTGATCGCGATACACGAAAGTTGTCCGGCGGCCAAAAACAGCGATTACTGCTTGCAATCGCACTGGTCAATGATCCCGATGTGGTGTTTCTGGACGAACCAACAACTGGTCTCGACCCACAAGCGAGACGCAATTTCTGGCAATTGATTAACGATATCAAAGCCAGAGGAAAAACCGTCGTATTAACCACGCACTATATGGAAGAAGCAAA
>CALJNA010000128.1 GCA_937981955.1 uncultured Granulosicoccaceae bacterium | reverse complement strand
CCGTTCTATTGATGGTATAGACATGCTGTATTCAGCTTGTGCCAGCATTGCTCGCAAGCCTGCTATGGATTTACGCCTCGACGGTATCAGTGGCAGTGACGCGCGTGATATTCATTTCATGGGCGAGCGCGATAGTGTTGCAGCTGTCGGTGCTGTCATTGCCTCAATTCCCGAAGCTTTGGAAGAGATCCCGCCCGAAGATGATATCGATCTGGAAGAGCTTGTTGCCTCTTTGCCTATTTTTGAAGACCTGAACACCCTGGCTAATCTGGGTACGTTTACCCCAACTGATTTGAAAGACATCAGTGAAACCATGCATCAGGGTGCCATGCTCATTCTGGAAAGCGGTGTCATACTCGTTGATGAAGCCGCTGCTGCAGCGCAGTCCCAAAACAGTGTTTCAGCTGCACAAACGGGCAGGGCTAACGGTGCGGCTCACGACATGGGCAACTCCGCTCCACCCATTCTGACGCGTCGTTCGAATGGAACTGCGCCCGGTGGCGAACGAGATGAACACTACGAGCGATACTTGCGCGAACGCGAGGCACTGCAGCAAGGCGGAGCAGCGGGAGCTAATCCAAGTGCTCGTGCCAATGGCAATGCCGGAAGCCCTCAAGACGTCGATGAATTATTGAAGAATCTGGGCCGGTCGCGCGATCGTTAAGCGCACACAGTAAATACACAGCCAGACAAAAAAGGTCTGCATCCATTCGGAGCAGGCCTTTTTTTGTGTCAGCGAGAAAGTGTCAGTATTAAGCGAGTACTAAATACTGATAAAGAAAAAGTGGCTCCCTGGGGCGGGCTCGAACCACCGACCCAATGATTAACAGTCATTTGCTCTACCAACTGAGCTACCAGGGAACTGAGCCAAGTATTGTAGTGTGCCTGCGACGGCGGGTCAACAAACACTTGCGTGAATCTGCATGAAAAATGCCATGAGTAGCGTACAATACGGGTTCGGCCAGTTTCCACAGTCCAAATGTCAAAAGTCTTCGACCTGCAGACGAAATTTGCTCCCGCCGGGCAGCAGCCGGAGGCGATTGAGTCACTGTGTTCCGGTATCGACGATGGGCTGGCTTATCAAACCTTGTTGGGTGTAACCGGCTCTGGAAAAACCTTCACCATTGCCAATGTTGTGCAGCAGCAGCAGCGTCCGGCCATTGTGCTGGCACCGAATAAAACCCTTGCGGCCCAGCTTTACGGGGAATTCAAAACCTTCTTTCCGAACAATTCGGTTGAGTACTTTGTGTCGTACTACGACTACTACCAGCCTGAAGCCTATGTGCCTGCCAGCGATCTTTATATAGAGAAAGATTCATCGATCAATGAGCACATCGAGCAAATGCGTTTGTCGGCAACCAAGGCATTGTTTGAACGTAAGGACACCATCATTGTTGCAACCGTGTCATCCATTTACGGCTTGGGCGATCCGCAGCAATACCACCAAATGGTGTTGCACCTGTCGCGCGGCGAAATCATTGATCAAAGAAAGCTGCTACGACGTCTGGCCGAACTTCAATATCAAAGAAACGATATGGAATTGCGTCGTGGTACTTATCGTGTGCGTGGTGAAATCATCGATATCTATCCGGCAGATTCTGATCGTGAAGCCATTCGTGTAGAACTGTTCGATGAAGAAATAGAATCTTTAAGCTACTTCGACCCGCTTACCGGTGAATCATCTCGTAAAGTGCCGCGACTCACGATCTACCCCAAGACGCATTACGTCACGCCGCGTGAACGTTTGCTGGCAGCTGTTGATGAAATCAAGGATGAACTAAAGGAGCGGCTTGAGCAGCTTCGCGACGCGGGGAAACTCGTCGAAGCTCAGCGTTTGCAACAACGCACGCAATTCGATCTGGAGATGATTCACGAACTTGGCTATTGCTCGGGTATCGAGAACTACTCACGTTATCTGTCCGGGCGTGGTCCGGGTGAGCCACCACCGTGTTTGTTCGACTACCTGCCTCAGGGAAGCTTGCTGTTTATTGATGAAAGCCATGTGACGGTACCGCAGCTCGGTGCAATGTATAAGGGTGATCGTTCACGTAAAGAAAATCTGGTGAATTTTGGTTTCCGATTGCCATCTGCGTTAGATAATCGACCTTTAAAATTTGAAGAGTTTGAGCTTCTGGCACCACAAACCGTGTTTGTTTCGGCAACACCTGGTAACTATGAAAAAAACCATGCCGACGCGGTGATTGAGCTCGTGGTGCGGCCAACCGGGCTTGTCGACCCCGAGGTGGAAGTCAGGCCGGTGAAAACGCAAGTTGACGATGTACTCTCCGAAATTAACAAGCGAGTTGAGATAAACGAGCGAGTATTAATCACCACACTGACCAAGCGCATGTCAGAAGATCTCACCGATTACCTGAGCGATCACGGAGTGAAAGTGCGATACCTGCATTCCGATGTTGACACTGTCGAGCGCAGTGAGATCATTCGCGATCTTCGCCTGGGTGTGTTCGATGTGGTGGTGGGTATCAACTTGCTGCGCGAGGGCCTCGATATGCCCGAAGTCTCGCTGGTTGCCATTCTCGATGCCGATAAAGAGGGTTTTCTGCGCTCCGATCGATCACTGATACAAACTATAGGCAGAGCAGCTCGAAATTTGTCGGGTCGAGCCATATTGTATGGCGATACAATAACCGGATCGATGCAGCGCGCGATGGATGAAACCAGTCGCCGTCGTGAAGTTCAGAAGTCGTTTAATGAAGAGCATGGCATTACACCGGTTGGTATAACCAAGTCCATACAGGATGTAATGGAAGCCGGTGACGCGCCTGGTAAGGGGCGGGACAAGCGCAAAGGACGGGGCAAGACTCAAGCGCCAAAGGACGATTTCAGTAAGCTAAGCCCGGCTCAGGCAACGAAGAAAATGAGCCAGATAGAAAAGCAGATGTACGAGTGTGCACGCAACCTCGAATTCGAGCAGGCTGCACTGCTGCGCGATCAGCTCGATCAGCTACGCGAAAACGTCTTTAAAGGCGAAGAGGCGGCTGCATCAGCGGGTTAACTGGTCTTTTGCAGGGAAGTTTTGTGGCCCAATTGCGCCAAGGTGACGCAAATTCGGCATCGAACTTGATTCATTAACTACTGTCTCTTAACAGTACTGATAAACACGTTTTTTTAGTTATCAATAAACAATCGTGCCACAGCTAGTGGCTCGAGATGAGGAATGAAAATGTTAGCAGCCTATCGACAACATGTAGAGGAACGCGCCGCTTTAGGCGTTGTGCCACAGCCACTCAATGCAGAGCAAACTGCTGAGCTTGTCGAGTTGCTCAAGTCACCGCCGAAAGGTGAAGAGGAGTTTATTCTGGCTTTGTTAACCGACCGAGTGCCGGCTGGTGTTGATGAAGCGGCCTATGTAAAAGCAGCCTTCTTAACAGCAGTTGCCAAAGGCGAGGCAAGTTCACCGCTTATCGATAAAGTGCATGCGGTCGAGCTGCTTGGCACCATGTTGGGTGGATACAATATTGTTTCTTTAATTGAATTTCTCGACAACGATGAGCTCGCACCTTCGGCAACAAAAGCCTTATCGCATACGTTGCTTATGTTCGAAGCATTTCACGATGTAAAAGAAAAAGCCGATGCTGGAAACAACCACGCAAAAACCATTATGGAATCATGGGCCGATGCTGAGTGGTTTACCGCACGTCCGGAAGTGCCAAAGAAAATTACTGTCACCGTATTTAAAGTTCCCGGTGAAACCAATACCGACGATTTGTCTCCGGCAGAAGATGCGTGGTCAAGACCAGACATTCCATTGCACGCCAAAGCATTCCACAAATTTCCTCGTGAAGGTTTGTCAGATTCACCCATCGAAGAACTTGAAGCATTAAAAGATAAAGGCCATTCCGTTGCCTATGTGGGCGATGTGGTTGGCACCGGTTCATCGAGAAAATCGGCAACCAACACCGTATTGTGGTTAACCGGTGAAGACATTCCCCACGTACCGAACAAGCGTGAAGGTGGCATAGTTCTGGGGACCAAGATTGCACCGATTTTCTTTAATACAATGGAAGATTCAGGTGCGCTACCCATTGAGTGTGATGTCGGTCAGATGGCCATGGGCGATGTTATTGACATTTACCCTTACGAAGGAAAAGTCACGAAACACGGAACTGATGAAGTCATCAGTGAGTTTGAACTGAGCACCAACGTGCTGCTTGATGAAGTACGTGCGAACGGTCGCATCCCGCTTATTATCGGTCGTGGTCTGTCCGATCGGGCCTGTGCAGCACTTGGTCGACCGGTTAATCCGGTTTTCCAGCGACCCGAGGCCAGTGATGCCAGCAATGCCGGTTTCACGCTTGCGCAAAAAATTGTCGGTAAGGCTTGCGGTGTTGAAGGTGTGCGACCGCACCAATATGTTGAACCGATCATGACGACCGTTGGTTCGCAAGACACAACCGGTCCAATGACGCGCGACGAATTGAAAGATCTGGCATGTCTCGGTTTTTCGGCCGATCTGGTCATGCAATCGTTTTGTCACACGGCAGCTTATCCAAAGCCAATTGATGTTGGTACCCACCATACCTTGCCTGATTTCATGACCACCCGTGGTGGTGTGTCTCTGCGTCCTGGCGACGGCATCATTCACTCGTGGCTGAACCGTATGTTGTTGCCTGATACCGTTGGAACAGGCGGTGACTCGCACACGCGTTTTCCAATGGGTATTTCGTTTCCGGCAGGTTCCGGTTTGGTGGCCTTTGCTGCAGCAACCGGTGTCATGCCGTTAAACATGCCCGAATCGGTGCTGGTTAAATTCACCGGTGAAATGCAGCCCGGTATTACCTTGCGTGATCTGGTTAACGCGATTCCACACGCAGCGTTAAAACGTGGCTTGCTAACGCTCGAGAAGAAAGGCAAGAAGAATGTGTTCTCCGGTCGCTGTGTCGAAATTGAAGGTCTGAAAAACCTGAAACTGGAGCAGGCGTTCGAACTGGCCGATGCAACGGCTGAGCGTTCGGCCGGTGGGTGCACGATCAAACTCGATATTGAGCCATTAAAGGAATACATCACTTCAAATGTAACCTTGCTTCGCTGGATGATCGATCAGGGTTATGACGATCCTCGAACCCTTGAGCGTCGTGCACGACAAATGGAAGCGTGGCTGGACAACCCGACCTTGCTCGAGGCCGATACGAATGCCGAGTACTTCGAGACCATTGAAATTGATCTTAACGAAATCAAAGAGCCGCTACTGGCGTGCCCGAACGACCCTGACGACGTTAAGTATCTTTCTGAGGTGGGACCCGAAGAGATCGATGAAGTGTTTATCGGCTCGTGCATGACCAACATCGGGCACTACCGTGCTGCTGGCAAGCTCATTGAAAAGGCCGGTGAATACGTTGATACCGTGTTGTGGATTGCTCCACCAACGCGAATGGACGCACACCAGCTGACCGAAGAGGGTTATTACAACATCTATGCTGCCGCTGGAGCTCGACTTGAAGTGCCCGGTTGCTCGCTGTGCATGGGCAATCAGGCACGGGTGAAACCCGGGGCCACCGTTGTTTCAACTTCTACACGAAATTTCCCTAATCGTCTGGGTAAAGACGCCAATGTATACCTGAGTTCGGCTGAGCTAGCTGCTATTGCAGCCCTTTTAGGCAGGCTTCCAACGGTTGATGAGTACATGGAATACATGAAAGACATCGACTCCATGGGTGATGAAATCTATCGATACCTTAACTTCAATGAAATCTCGGAGTTTCAGGATTCTGCCGATGCGTCGAAGGTCAAATTCAAGGACATTCCGGTAGCGATACAAATGTCTGCCTGAGTTTACTGTTCAATGCAGTGAAATCAAACGCCCGGTTTAACCGGGCGTTTTTGTATGCGTTAGTCAGTTGCGCGAACTAGTTTTGTAGCTCTGTTGAAATTTTATTAAACGAAAAGCTGTTTAAGTGCGCGATTACCAAACCAACCACTGTTACACCAAACCATTGGGGTATGTGATAGAAAATACCTGCACTGATCGCGAGGCTTGGGTCGATGCCTGCTGCTGTAA
>CALJNA010000127.1 GCA_937981955.1 uncultured Granulosicoccaceae bacterium | reverse complement strand
TGGCATACCATTTCGCGTAAAAATCCTGATAGGGCGAATCTTCTATCGCATTGAGTTCTTGCACAATGCCCCATTCGATTTCACTACTCACTATGGAACAGTCTTGTTCGGCAAACCATCCTGCCAAACCACTGTGATCTGGATGAAAATGAGTGACTAGCAGTTTTTGCGGCCAGCCGGTTTGCTCAACAATGCGGTTCCAACTATCAAATGTTTCTTGTGTGGCTACCCCTGTGTCGATCAGGTAACGTCCTTTGTCATCACTTAATAACCAACAATTCACATGGTCAAGCGCAAACGGAAGTGGCATTCGAACCCAGTCGATGCCTGGAATAACTTGTGTTAGCTGGCCCGATGCCGGAGCTTGTTCGAATACAAATTGAATGTCACGTGTAAGCGTCATCAAACGTCAGCCAAATCGCCTTTGTTCTCCAACCAGCTTTTACGATCGCTGGCGCGCTTTTTAGCCAATAACATGTCCATCACTTTATTGGTGTCATCTCCATCGGCGATGGTTAAACGAATCAACCGTCTGGTATCAGGTGCTACCGATGTTTCTCGCAGTTGCAAAGGGTTCATTTCACCAAGGCCTTTAAAACGCGTAATGGTTACTTTGCCCTTTTTCTTTTCGGCCTCTATGCGATCGAGAATGGCCTGACGTTCCGGCTCATCTACAGCGTAGAAAACCTCTTTTGCTACATCGACCCGGAACAGCGGTGGCATGGCAACGTAAACATGGCCGGCAGCAACCAGCGTTCGAAAATGCCGCACGAACAAGGCGCACAACAATGTTGCGATGTGTGCACCGTCGGAATCGGCATCGGCAAGAATGCAGATTTTGCCGTAGCGTAAACCGGATAAGTCAGTCGAACCGGGCTCCATACCGATGGCTACCGATATGTCATGCACCTCTTGTGAACCGAGAATTTGGGTAACGTCGGTTTCCCAGGTGTTCAGTATTTTTCCACGCAGCGGCATAACGGCCTGGAATTCTCGATCGCGGGCCTGCTTGGCAGACCCACCCGCTGAATCACCCTCAACCAGAAATAACTCAGTGCGCTCCAGATCGGTTGATGCACAGTCGGCTAGCTTGCCGGGCAACGCAGGCCCGGTGGAGACCTTTTTGCGAACCACTTTTTTGCCCGCACGCGAGCGCTGTTGCGCACTGGCGATAACCATGGCAGCAATCTGATCACCGGTTTCGGGGTGTTGATTAAGCCATTGCGCAGTATCGTCTTTGACAACACCGCTAACAAAAACAGCAGACTCGCGCGATGACAAGCGCTCTTTGGTTTGTCCTGAAAACTGCGGGTCTTCCATTTTTGTCGACAGCACAAAACTGACTTTGTCCCACACATCTTCGGGTGTGATTTTCACCCCACGCGGCACCAGATTTCTAAAATCACAGAACTCACGAATAGCATCGGTCAGGCCGGTACGTAATCCATTAACATGCGTTCCGCCCTGCGCTGTGGGAACCAGATTGACATAGCTTTCCTGCACCGGTTCACCACCTTCGGGCAACCAGAGAACAGCCCATTCGGCAGCTTCGGTACTGGCTTCCATGGTTGCCGACAATGGTGCGTCAGGTAAGCGTTCATAACCTTCTACAGCGCCGGTTAGATAATCGACCAGTCCGTCTTCGTAATACCACTCGTCTTTTTCACCACTGGCTTCATCGTGCAGTCGAACTCGCAACTTCGGACACAATACGGCTTTGGCACGTAATAAATGTCGTAACTTAATCAGTGAAATTTTGTCTGAGTCGAAATATTTTTTGTCAGGCCAGAATCGAATGCGGGTACCTGTGTTTCTCTGCCCCACCTTGCCGACTGGCTTGAGTTTCTTATCGACATTGCCGCCTTTGAATGTGGCAAGGAATTCATGACCTTTGCGACGAATGGAGACCTCGAGTTTTTTCGACAGTGCATTCACCACCGACACACCCACCCCGTGTAAGCCACCCGAGAAGCGATAGTTGTCGTTGGAGAACTTGCCACCGGCATGCAAAGTGGTGAGGATGACTTCCACACCCGGTTTTTTCATTTTGGGGTGCATATCGACCGGCATGCCGCGACCATCGTCGGTGACTTCCAGGGACCCGTCTTTATACAGTTTCACTTGTATGTCAGACGCGTGGCCCGCCAGCGCTTCATCGACACTGTTGTCAATGACTTCCTGGGCCAAATGATTTGGACGCTGCGTATCGGTGTACATTCCGGGGCGTTTGCGCACCGGATCAAGGCCACTGAGCACCTCAATGGAGGCGGCATCATATTCTCGGCTCATAGTGTTCGGCTCATTGGTTCGCCAGACTTAAGTTTTTTGGATGGATGGGTTTTACAGCATAGAGGTAAAGTGTAGCGCACTAACTGGTGGACCTGATCACATGAGCGAGCCAAAGCCCTTGAAGTTAGTGCCATCAGACGACACACTATGTAGCTCAGTCCACTTAAATTGAAGCACAAGCATGGCAGATTCACCGTACATCATTCAGCTCGATGAACAAAATTTCATGGAGGTTGTTGTTGAAGGCTCGGTCAACCAACCCGTTCTGGTCGATTTCTGGGCAGATTGGTGTGGGCCCTGCAAGGCCTTAATGCCGGTACTGGAAAAGCTGGCCATTGAACATAACGGTGCGTTTGTGCTCGCCAAACTCGACACCGAGGCGCACCCGGGTATTGCACAGCAGCTGGGCATTCGCAGCCTGCCCACCGTGAAACTGTTCAGCAATCAGCAGCTGGTCGATGAATTCATGGGAGCATTGCCTGAAACTGAAGTCCGGGCGTTTCTGGAAAAGCACAACATTGCACCCGGTGATGGAGCAGCAGCGGAAGATGCTGATGCTGAGCCGGTTAACACAACCGTCGCCCAAGCCATGAATCTGTATGAGCAAGGTAACGTGGACGGCGCGAGAGAACTTCTGCAAACCGGACAAGCGGCCGACCCTGAGAACCCTGAGATTCTGCTGGCGCTTGGTCAGGTTTGTGTCAGCACAGGCGATCTGGAAACGGCAACCAGTTGCTTGAGCGCATTGCCCGACGACCAGAAAGACACGACAGCTGCCAATCGACTCTCCGGGACCATTGAGTTAGCGCGCGAAGCCGACACATCGAAAACGGTGCAAACACTGCAGCAGGAACTCGATGCACAACCTGACAACAGCGAGGTGCGTTATCAACTTGCCATCTCAACGGCTTTGTCTGGTGATGTGCAAGCCGGTATGGACGGGCTTTTGGAACTTGTGCAAAAAGATCCCGGATATAACGATGGTGCGCCGCGTAAACAACTTTTAGCGCTTTTCAACGTTCTCGGTGATGACCCGTTAACTGGACAATATCGTCGCAAACTTGCAACGCTTTTGAATTAACGACGCTACTCTTCAACCTGCCAGGCACCGCATTTCCAGCATTTGCCGAATTGCGGTGACAGCATTTCGTTGCATTGACCACATGGCCTGTCAGCACCTCCGGCTCGCTGCGAAGCTTCAAATTCAGCAACGACCAAACGTGCCCGATCGTATTGTCGATCTGAATCAATCCAGACAGTTATAACTTGATCCGGTGGCAACTCACCGGCAGCACCACTGAGATAACTACCGCTCATGCGCACCTGAAATCCGGCCGCGCGCAATTCATCCATGACCAGTTGTGCATCGACGATGTTCGCAGCGCGGTAGACAATGGGCATGATGGGCTCATGCTTCGTCTTTTGGAGATGATTCCGGGGCTAAATCATAAGGCAGCACTGCTTCTGTCACTACATTGCCGTCCAAAATAAGTTCGCTCACCGGTGTGTCTATGTTAACCACCGCAAGTAAATTCAGACCATGCTCATCAACAACAGCATCGACCACTTGTCCGGCGTTGTTGTTGGCATCGGTTGTTAAAGTGGTTGCAGGCTCGGGGGCATTTGTAACCCCCGCTTGATGCAGGCGTTTCATGTGCTTTTTCAGCTTACCCAGGTATTGCATGCGAGCAACAATCTCCTGGCCCGGGTAGCAGCCTTTTTTAAAACTCAAACCGTTAATCAGTTGCATGTTCAGCATTTGCGGAATGAATTGATCGGCACTGGATTCGAACACATTTGGAATGCCTGCGTTGATGTCACCCCAACGCCAATAAGACCATCCGGCTTTGGAAAATGATTCGCTTTGCCACAAAGGAATTAGCGCATCCGCCGAACCAATACACACATAACGCGCTTTCGCCTGTCCGATATTGTCATCATGCCAGCGATAGATTTGCACATCTTCATCTTTTTCATCTTTACCGCGACTCAAAGTTAGTGGTGCATCGGGCAAAGCTGGAAAAGCGTCCGGCAATTCAATCGCATCCACACCCGATGACGCATCCACAACCAACGCGTTACAAACCAGGTCGGTCCTCAGCTCAACTTTGACATTTGCGCGAAGCACGAACATTTGCAGGCGTTTGATAAAAGCTGGTGCAACGTCATCTGGCAAAAGCACCCGCAAGCCGCCTTCAACAGCGAATACCGTAAACAGGGCCAGCAAACGTCCCTTGGGACTGCAATATCCATTTAGCTGTACCGCGTCGGCACCCAGTTCACTCAAGTCATTACACACCTGATTCTGGAAAAATTCTTTTGCCCCAACCTCTTTTGTTTCAGCTGCACTCTTATCGACAATGTCGACAACCGCCAGACGCGACAGATCGACGAGCACTGGCAAGCCTGTGTCAGCTAACGGCTCGATGGCCATGCCAGCAGGTGAAAGCTTGCCACCAAAGCTGATATTTCCGGCATCGTCGACAGTGACATCAGCTTCGCCGCCTGCCTGTTCGATAATTCTTTGTTGCCACTCTTTGTTCATAAGACTATTGACTCTAACAACATAAATACACGGGTTCAGGCCCTGTCCGCGCCAGCGTGGAAGGCGGCTAACTGCTACAATAAATGTGTTTTGAAGGGCTGCGCACACGTTTGCATTCCGCACATGCACGCAATCCGACTGTCCCGAGTAACCGTATCAGTTTTTGAGGCCGGTGAACGTCTTTTTCGGCCCAAGTGCCAGTGTAGCCAAACTGCGCTATTTTGCCGATATCGGACCAATTCTTGTACAGGATATCGGCATGCGTCGCAGTAGTGCGCGGCGTCCACAGAAAAGACAAAGTGACGGATGAGAACCTTGCCTGAACAACCCGAAACCGAGCCAGGTGACAGCAACGTGGCTGCAAACGAAAAGCCAAATCCGGTGTCTGACGAGCCGTCACAGGCAAGTTTGAAAGAATCGCCGTCCGATGCGAAAAAGCCTGCAGAACACCCACATTTGCAAACTACACTGCCCGTTGAACATGGCGGTCAGAAAGGACCCGAACCGACACGCTATGGAGACTGGGAAAAGAACGGTCGTTGTACCGATTTTTGAACCTGCAAGCACCCATAACTGCGACCCATAATCGTATCGACAACGGCGACAAACACTGCCACTAAAGAAGCGCACAGAGACAACAAAATGACCCGGAACGACAAGCGGCCACTTTCGCCGCATTTACAGGTGTACAAACTCCCGATCACTGCGTACGTGTCCATCGGCAATCGCATTGCCGGAGTTATTAACAGCGTTGCCCTTTTTATTCTGGTGCTCGTCATTGCCAGTGCGGCAGGAGCACCAACAGATTCAAGCACCATGCTTTGGCTGTTGAATTCCTGGCTCGGGAAGTTAGCCATGTTTGTATTCACGTTCACGCTCTACTTTCACATGTGCAACGGCATTCGCCATCTGTTCTGGGACGCAGGTGTTGGATTTGAAGTTGAAACGGCGAACAAGACTGCGAAAGTATCCATTGCGGTTGCTGGCGTACTGACTCTTATCACCTGGATTATTGCGAGCGCATCATGAGTAACCTTCGAACACCACTGTCGCAAGTCAAAGGTCACGGTTCGGCCAAAGAAGGCACCGGACATTTCTGGGTTCAACGTCTTACCGCGATAGCGATGGTGCCGCTGGTCATGTGGTTATGCTTTTCCATTGCATCTTTGCCTGGTATGAGTCAGGCCGATATTCGCACATGGCTTAGTTCCCCATTTACTGCAGTGATGATGATCGTGTTGATGCTTACCGGTCTTTATCATGCAAAACTGGGTTTACAGGTGGTTATTGAAGACTACGTTGGTGACCATGGTATTCGAACCATTGCGATTATTGCAGTCACACTGCTGTGTGCATTCCTGGCAGTGCTTGGCGTGTTCTCCGTGATGCGAATCGCATTTTCAGCTTAAATACCAATGCGATCAAGCTGATCGATAAAACGAACAACGTATAAAGATTGCAGCACTGACAACGCGTTAAGAAAACGACAACAGATAAAACACTATGACTTCTGCCTACAAAATAATTGATCACACTTACGATGTCGTCATCGTGGGTGCAGGTGGTGCGGGCTTACGCGCAACACTGGGTATGGCCGCTCAGGGTTTATCCACTGCGTGCATTACCAAGGTGTTCCCGACCCGCTCGCACACCGTTGCCGCTCAAGGTGGTATGAGTGCGTCGTTGGGTAATATGGGTGAAGATCACTGGAACTGGCACATGTACGACACCATTAAAGGGTCTGACTGGCTTGGTGATCAGGACGCGATCGAATATATGTGTCGAGAAGCCGTTCCCGCGGTCATCGAGCTTGAGCATTTTGGCGTGCCATTCTCCCGCACAGAAGAAGGCAAAATATACCAACGTCCGTTCGGCGGCATGACCACCAACTTCGGCGAAGGTACCGCACAGAGAACGTGCGCAGCAGCTGACCGAACCGGACACGCGATATTGCACACGCTTTACCAACAATCGATAAAGCATCACGCCGAATTTTATATCGAACACTTTGCTATCGATCTGATCATGGTCGACGGTGAATGCAAAGGTGTCATCTCTCTTGATCTGGCGACTGGTGAACTGCATCGCTATCAAGCGCATATGGTGGTGCTGGCCACAGGCGGTTGTGGACGTACCTACTTCTCAGCGACCTCCGCACACACGTGCACCGGTGATGGTAACGCAATGGTGTTGCGTGCCGGACTACCGCTGCAGGATATGGAATTCGTGCAATTTCACCCGACTGGAATCTATGGTGCCGGGGTACTGATAACAGAAGGTGTTCGAGGTGAAGGCGGTTACCTGACCAACAATGAAGGTGAACGATTCATGGAGCGCTATGCGCCCAACGCGAAAGACTTGGCATCACGCGATGTCGTGTCGCGTTCGATGACCATGGAAATTAACGGTGGTCGCGGCGTTGGCCCCGACAACGATCACATCTTTTTGAACTTGCAGCACCTTGGCAACGATGTCATTGAAAAACGTCTGCCCGGCATTTCCGAGTCGGCAAAAATATTTGCAGGCGTTGACGTAAACAAAGAACCTATTCCGGTCTTGCCTACAGTGCACTACAACATGGGCGGTATACCGACTAACTACCATGGTGAAGTGGTGACATTAAAAGACGGCGACCCGGACACCGTCGTTCCCGGTCTGATGGCCATTGGCGAAGCGGCTTGCGTATCGGTGCATGGCGCGAATCGACTTGGCAGTAACTCGCTGCTCGATATAGTCGTGTTTGGTCGTGCGGCAGCGCTGCGTGCAGCAGAACTGATCAAGCCCGGATCGCCACACAAGCCATTAACCAGCGAAGATTCAGCCCCGGTACTTGATCATCTTGATCGTATTCGAGGAGCAAAAGGTTCAACCGGCACAGCGCAAATTCGCGACAACATGCAACGCACCATGCAAAAGCATGCAGCGGTTTTCCGAACCGGCGAATCACTGGAAGAAGGTCTGGTGAAAATGCGCGACATTGTCGACAGCTTCGACGATGTGCGAGTAGACGATCAAAACCTCATATGGAATACCGATCTGGTTGAAACACTCGAACTTGAAAACCTGTTGTGTCAGGCGCAAACCATTATTTATGGTGCTAATAACCGACCAGAGAGTCGCGGCGCACATGCGCGTGATGACTTTGAAGAGCGTGACGATGAAAACTGGATGAAACACACGCTGGCCTGGACCGATGACAAAGCCAACGTAACCATTGACTATCGTCCGGTGCATATGTACACACTGACCGACGATTGCGAAGTGATACCGCCTAAAAAGAGGGTTTACTAGGCGGAGCGTAGTTTACTAGGCGGAGCGTAGTTTATTAGGCGTGTGCCGTAAGAGCTGGTCACAAGATTAAGCAAATCAGCTGATCTGGCCGCTATTACGCTAATTGAACGAGACATTAACGAACTTTAAGTAAACGGCCTAAGCAAAACATCGGCAGCAGTCAGGATGAACCGACTGTCGTCAGGATTGTTAAAGCCAATAGCAATAAAAAAGCGGAGAACACCATGGCGGAATTCAGACTGCCGAGTAATTCAATTGTTACCAAGGGCAAGCACTTCCCTGCTCCCGATGGTGCGACCAATACACGTAATGTCATTGTGTATCGGTACGATCCAGACAGTGGCAAAAATCCGCGTACCGACACGTTTGAGGTCGACATGGACACCTGCGGCCCCATGGTGCTCGATGCGATTATCAAGATAAAAACCGAGATGGATTCAACGCTAACCTTCCGTCGCTCTTGCCGTGAAGGTATTTGTGGCTCATGCGCAATGAATATTGACGGTAGCAACACGCTGGCCTGCACGATGGCCATAGCCGATATTGAAGGCGATATAACCATCTACCCATTACCTCATCAGGCCGTTATCAAAGATCTTGTCTCCGACCTGACGAACTTCTATGCGCAATATGCATCGGTGGAGCCGTGGTTAAAATCTGATTCACCGGCCCCGCCAGACCGCGAACGTTTACAATCTCCAGAAGATCGCGAGAAGATTGACGGCGCCTACGAGTGTATTTTATGCGCCTGTTGCTCAACCAGTTGCCCAAGCTACTGGTGGAACAGCGATCGATATCTTGGGCCTGCTGCGCTACTGGCAAGCTATCGCTGGATTGCTGACTCACGCGATGATGCGACCGGCGAACGCCTGGATGATCTGGAAGATCCATTCAAACTCTATCGCTGTCACACCATTATGAACTGCGCGCAGGTTTGCCCGAAGGGACTCAACCCCGCCAAGGCAATTGCCGAAACCAAGAAAATGCTCGTACAGAGACGCATGTAAAATGAGCAGCGATAAAGCGCGACTGCGTTGGCGTTGCCGGCGCGGTATGCGCGAACTGGATAAAGCCATGCTGGGTTATCTGGAAACGTATTATGATGACGCATCGGTTCAGGAACGAGCCGATTTTGAAACACTGCTTAACTGGCAGGAACCCGAGCTTTACCGGCTCGTTTGTGGCAAGGACAAGGATGAACGCTACCAAACCATTATCGACAAAATTGCCGTTAGTCTGGCAGGCAACTCTCCAGCCATCTAATCTGTTTAAAAGTATCTACATTGGCTGCGTTTCAGCGGCCCTTGTTGCGCTGAGCCTGTGCCCTGTCGACATGCTATTTCGATTCACGCTGATTATATTAACCACAACAGGTAGCATCGCCATCTATCTGCCGACACGAAAAACGCGCTCGCTGGCCTGGTGTGAAAACGATACCTGGCTATATTTTGATGGCGAAACAAACCATAACGGCAGCACTGCTACCGGCAGTTATCGAAGCCTTGCCGTTGTCGTTGTTGCGATCAAATCAGATACAGGGCGCAAGTCACACGCTGTTGTCTGGTGCGACTCAGTCTCACGAGAAATATTCAGTGCCTTACATCTGCGTCTGGCTCTGACAACTGCTGATCAGTTGCAATAAACGACAGTAACAGCTCAATTTCCACACACCGCGGTTACCTAGCGCGCGTTCATCTGTTAGTGTGAACCTTCTGCTAACTTAGTGATATCGACGAGGGAACAGGCTGTGACAGCACCAATATTTCTAGGCGTTAACGTTGATCATGTGGCAACCGTACGTGAAGCTCGCGGCGGGCTCTACCCCGACCCTGTGCATGCCGCTTTGCAGGCAGAATTTGCTGGCGCAGATGGCATTACTATGCATTTACGTGAAGATCGTCGTCACATTCAGGATCACGATATTGAACGCTTCGCCGTTTGTACACAATCGAAACTCAATCTTGAAATAGCCGCAACCGATGAAATGATTCAAACGGCGCTGCGCATCAAACCGCACGATGTGTGTATTGTTCCTGAAAAACGCGAAGAACTCACCACAGAAGGTGGTCTGAATGTTATTGCGCAAAAAGACAAACTCAAAGATGTGTGTGCACAACTGCATGAAGCCGGTATATTTGCATCCCTTTTCATCGACCCCGATGAGGCACAAATAGAAACCGCAGCCCGAATCGGTGCTCCAGTCATTGAATTGCACACTGGGCGCTACGCCGATGCCAAAGACGATACCGAGCGTGCGGCAGAACTTGCAAGTATTGTTAGCGCATCCGATTATGCTTTCAGTATGGGGTTGTTGGTTAATGCCGGACACGGACTGCAATATAACAACGTCCAACGAATCGCTGAAATTGAAACCATTCACGAACTGAACATTGGGCACAGTCTGGTCGCACGCGCCATGTTCACAGGCTTACCCGATGCAGTCAGGGAGATGAAGCGATTGATGGTCGAGGCAAGGCTCAACTATTCAGGATAACCGTAGACAGCATCGATAAACTGCGTGGACACATGCGTATTCGCTGTCACTATAATCTTCGCAGTCACTATAATTGCAGTCATCATAGTTGCTGTCACCATAATTTAAAGTTCCGTAGCTGAGAACGTCCCATGCAAGTGTCAACAAAACCCGTTAAAGGAACCCGCGACTTCGACCCGATCGACGCTGCTCTGCGCGAACATGTCAAAGACGTGATTCTGCAAAGCTATCGCAGTTTCGGTTTTAATCAGATTGAAACGCCGGTTATGGAGAACATCGACATTTTGCAAAATGCAGAAGGCGGTGAAAATCTGAGTATGCTGTTCAAAGTACTCAAGCGGGGTGAGAAGCTCAAACTCGACGGTCCCATTGCACACGAGAACGATCTTGTCGACTACGGGCTGCGATTCGATCTGACATTGCCACTGGCTCGCTTCTATGCCAACAATCATGCACACCTGCCAAGGCCGTTCAAAACCATTCAAATGGGATACGTGTGGCGCGCTGAACGTTCACAAAAAGGTCGATATCGACAGTTTTTTCAGTGTGATATTGATTATCTTGGTACTGCAGCACCCAGCGTTGAAATTGAACTGATCACGGCATCGGCATCCACCTTAACCAAACTCGGCTTCAACGACTTTACTGTCAGGGTTAACGACAGACGTATTCTCGAAGCCCTGGCAACTCATTGCGGTGTGGCGGACAAGGATGTCGCCGGCGTATTGGTCACCCTCGACAAGCTCGATAAAATTGGTGTCGATGGCATTGTTAAAGAGCTACAAAAAAAGCAACTCTCCGAACAGAGTATCGAAAAACTCACCTCATTCTTGAATGCTTATATTAATGGCGAAGTCGAGCTGGGTACGATCCGGTCGCACATCTCCGGTATAGAAGAACAAGTTATTAGCGAGCTTACACAAATTATTAACACAGCCGACTCCCTGGCCAAGAATCAATATCAGGTTGCATTTGATTTGTCGCTGGTTCGTGGCATGGGCTACTACACCGGCCCTATTTTCGAAGTGGCATCGAAAGAATTTGGATCATCGCTCGCTGGCGGCGGACGCTACGACAATATGATCGGGAAATTTCTGAAATCTACATCAGTGCCTGCTTGTGGCTTCTCCATTGGCTTTGAACGCATTCTGTCAATTCTGCAAGATCGCAATTTTAAAGGTGACAGTGTGCGCACACGCTCAGCCATACTCTACGATCCGCGCAGCACTGAATTACCGGAGCTGTTTGCCAAGGCCGCCAGTTTGCGCTCGGCTGAGCACGATGTTTCACTGGAAATAAGGCAGAAGAACCTGAAACAACAACTGGAAGCGTTAAAAAAAGTAGGAGTAACGCAGTTTTGTAACTTTACCGAGGATGCATCCTCACTGGAATTTAAAGCGCTGGAATAACTTTGCTAAGAAAGCGTGCATAGAAAAACAAGGAAGGAAATTCAAATACATTAATTAATTGGGTCTTCCCTGACCCGCGTCTTACTTCCAATCGTTCGAGGCTAGCCGCCTCAAGTTCTTTTGTAGCCAGACATTTATAAGAGCGACAAATTAGTTGTCAATATGTCGATACGCACGAATGTAATCGATTTTCAATTTTGCAGGCGAAGGTGTTGCTGCATCAGGCGAACCTGTCCAGACACCACCGACAGCCAGATTGGCAATCAAATACATCGCCTGATTCGGCACATTCTCACCAATGATTCGGTAACGAGGAATGCCGTCAATGTAGAACAACAGTTCGTCTGATTTCCAACTCACACCCAATATATGAAAACCTTCCGAAAAGGTTTCATCGGTCACTTGCCACTGGCCGGGAGAACGCAGGTTGCCGTTCGCATCATGGTAGTTGTAGTTATGAAAAATACTCTCAGGTATTGCACCATTACCTTCAGCAATGAAAAGCTGAGGTTTCAAGGCTTCAAAGTCAGCGCTTAACATCCAGAATGCTGGCCACAACCCAGTGCCTTCCGGAAAGTCCATGCGCGCCTCAATGTAGCCGTGCGTCATTTCGAATTTGCCGGCTGAACTCAATACACCGGACAAGTAGGGCTGGTTGTTTGCCACGGCACTGAGATTTACCGGCGTTTCAACGGCGCTGATGATCAGAGACTCACCATCGAAGCTAAACGGGTTATAACCAAAGTCCGGGTTTGATTGCGTATCAACATAGTATTGCAACTCATCGTTGATAACCAGATCCGGACCCCATTGCTGAGCAGTTACCCACTTCGCAGAATTGATGGAACTGCCGTTGAATTCATCACTGAACAACAACTCCAGCTTGTCCATGTCAATGCCAGGGTTGTTGGCCGCGCCAACATCGGGCTCTGCACCAGGGTTTTCAACATCTTGTTCAGCACTTGCTACTGCACGCTGGGCAGCGTCCAGTTCTCGTTGCTCTATGCCTTCTATGTCGCTTTCACCGCACGCTGATAGTAGTAGCAGCGTCAAAGCGGCCGTCAGGGTGGAAGGTATGAATCGTTGTGTCATGTTCATTCTTCTATCGCCGCAAATTAGTAGTAGTAACGGACGCCAATGCCAAACGAATCGTTATCGCCGGCTTCAGCTTTGGAGGTAAGATCAAGATTCGGTGTCAGGTGATAAAACGCTGCACCGAACGCTGTCGCATCGCCTTCAAAAAAGCTGCTGTAGCCAACTCCGGCTTGCAGCTCGAATCGATTGTTAACAACGAAGCGCGATGACAAACCTATGTACGCACCGGTTTCAGATAGGTTTGCTCCAACATTTGCACCCTGAAATTCAAACTTGCCGTACTCAATGCCGGTGTTCAGCAAAAATGTCAGACGGCTGGCTGTTGGGGGACTCATAAAGACCCCAATACCCACAAATGCTTCGCGGTATGTTTCAGCAACCGCTGCACGCACCAGATACTGCATGCGCGAACTACTTGAAATACTCGCCGCCACACCCATTCCAGCTCCACCAAAGTCGTAAGATATTGGCAGGCCTTCAACATAATCAAATTCACGTGCACTGTTACGCGTGTTTGACGGTAGCTTCAATGCAGAGACCGTTGTCGGGATGCTTGCATCTTTTCCAACGGGGCTTTTCTCCACCGATTCAGCAACCGTTTCCACCGCTTTCTTTGCAGCGTCATCTGGCTCTGTCTTGGCTACTGATTCTGTCTTAGCTTCCGGCTTTATCTTGGCTACAGGTATATCCTGTAGTGCTTTCTGTTCTTCGGTGAGAATAATTTCCAGTTCATCAGATGCACTATTTGAAGTGTTTGTATCTTGTACCGGGCTGGTAGCTGCTGATGCAATATCGGATGACTGTCCGGCGCGTGCTCGTGCACGTTCTCTGGCAGCTTCCATTTGCACGAGTTGCCGAGCCCGTATTTCCTCTGCGGACAATGGCGCAGCTTTAACAATCGGCTTGGACTTCGATCGCGCTTTAGCAATATCGGCAACGGTGGTTTCAGCAGCTTTCAGCGCAGGTTCGGCTACCTTCTCTGGACTTGCGCTCTGCACGGTGGCCACTGGCGGCTTGATGTAGCGTGACCCGCCTGTAACCGCCGGTGCATCCGAAATACCAAGCGCAGGTTCCGTAGCCTTCGCATACGCAGATTTCAAATCCCATGTGGGACCAATCGCTTCGCAATCTTCTCCAGCTACCCCTCGATGACCGGCGCACGCCTTGTCGGTGTTGGCTGAAGCTGAAGAGAAAGGACCGTGACCGCACTGTGCGTCCTGATAAACCGGAAAGTTAAATTTTCCGTTAATTTTTTGTAACGCTGGGCCTTGACCAATTCGGTCGCAAATCTGACTAACTGATTGTCCACCAACAGGGGTCGGAACAATGCTGGAGTCAATTTCCCGACCCTGTGTTCCTGAACAGAAACATTCGCCTTCTGCGACATAGCTGCCATTCCACTGGGCAGCATTCGCCGTGGCCAGCAGGCTGCTGGTCAGCGTCACACCAAAGGCACAGGCATGAATTGTAGATTTTCGCATGGGCATAGAGGGTCCATTCATGGTTATCAGGGGTGTAGCTACAGGATTTGTGCCAACACCTTTACCAAATGCCGATCAGTTCCCCGGACCATGTCTTTAGCGTTTCAGGAAGCATCCGATAACTACTTGAATGGCAGGTTAGGCCTCAGCCTTGCACGCCCTTTTATCGTTCATATAACCGTGAACGAGTACGCACTCTATTCTCACTGTAAGACGGCAAAATTATGATTAAGCAGCGGTACAAAACAACGACGTTGTATCGAAACCCAGTTAGCACGATGTGCCAACTTTCTCTTGTGGTACTCCTTAGTGCCTGCGGAAGTGGATCGGATGACGCATCCACACTGGACAGCACAGCAGCAACGGGCAACACATCCGTCAGTGCTGCACAACTGGCGGCAGATGGAACAACCTCACTTAGCCTGGCGCAAGCCACCGGCGCAGGGCTGGTTCCGGTTGCGTCTGTTGAAACATCGACAGATAGTGATATCAGTGTCGATAGTGGTGTGGACGCAGCTCAGTTAGCAACAGGAGAAGCGGACAATAATTCTCCCGATCTTGGCGCTGCAGCAGAAGCGACAAGCAACCCAACAGATGTGCAACCTGTTGCTGTACCAACAGCAAGCACAGATAACGGTGAGACTGATACAAACGCACAAACGGAACAGGCGCAACCAGCAGAGCCGATCCAAACAGCTGAGCCTGAGCAAAGTGAGCCTGCTGAGCCAGCAGCGGCACCAGCAGCAACACCGGCACCGGCATTGGGTGAAGCCAGCGGTTCGGATACGCTATTTGTCTCTAACAATACTGAAGGGTTTGTTGGTGAAGTGCTCGATGATGGCGTAGTTAAAGTTTCGTGGGTTAAAGACCCCACCGCTCGAGGATACAATGTGTATCGCGACGCCAACTACATCACGACCGTCTTTGCTGAAGAATACATTGACACCGACACGTTTGATGAGAGCTACTATTACGAAATTCAAGCTTTTGATTTCGACGAGAACTACAACTATGTGGCACTCGGCCTGACAGTGAATGTTACCGGCACCGGTCGCACCAACCCTGATGCGCGTCAGCCCAAGGAAAATATCCTTGATGGCTACGAGTTGGTTTTCTCTGACGAATTCAACGGTACTGAACTCGACAGTTCAAAATGGGTGACTCAATACCTTTGGGGTGACCAGCTCGTTATCAACAGTGAAGAGCAACACTATGTTGATATTCAGAACAAGCCTGACTTCGGTTTTAACCCGTTTTCTTTTGATGGAGAGTCGGTAACGATTAGCTCAATCGAAACACCGGAAAATCTTATTGATAAAGCATTTGGTCAAAAGTATCTCTCCGGCGTAATGACCAGCTACGATGCGTTCAAATTCACTTACGGTTATGTAGAAGCACGAGCACAACTGCCGTACGGTAAAGGTTTGTGGCCAGCGTTCTGGCTGCTGAACGCATATTACGTTGATGACAAGCCTGAAATAGATATCATGGAATTCATTGGTGATAATCAGGACGTGGTTTACCACACCTATCACTACTACGATAGCGAAGGTGAACTGCGTTCAACCCACTCTGAACCGTCCATCGGCGTCGACTGGACCAATGGCTGGCACACATATGCAGTTGAGTGGCTGCCAGGTACCCTTATCTTTTATGTTGATGGTATCGAAGAGCATCGCGTAGTAGATGCAAAAGTATCACAACAAGATATGTACATCATTTTCAACACAGCGCTTGGTGGTTGGTGGCCTGGTTCTCCGGACAGCTCTACCCAGTTCCCGGCCGAATACAAAATTGACTACGTGCGTGCGTACCAGAAGACCGGTACGCTGCAAAGTGACCCAACCGAAGGCCAGCCATCTCAGCTGCTCTTATGGGACGATGTACCGAATGCATCACCCAGCCACTTGCCACCTTTCGAACAGTGGCCACAAGGTTATCCTGAACGACAGGTGCAGTGATTGTTGTTTCAATGGTGCGAAAAAGCCGGGCATGTCCCGGCTTTTTTGTGTCCGCTATCAACCCTGCAATCAGACCAGACCCTGATGCAGCCTTTGACTACCTTTGCTTGTCAACCAGATTGCTCCACCAGCGCGTCGTTTCGACAGACTCGTTCAGCAGCAGCAACTCCCCCAGTATGGGAGTAATCAACTCAACAGCTGCACGATCGGCGTGGGACGCCAGTTGATCTACCGGGTCGTACCAGGTGTGAAACGCTAATTCAAACATGCCCCAATGTACTGGCATTAATCGCTTTGCTTGCAGATCAAGATGCGCTTGAACAGTTTCTTCAGGAAATAAATGCACCGCAGCCCATAACTTGTCGAACTGACCGTTTTCCAATATAGACAGATCGAACGGGCCATAACGTTCGCCAATTTCTTTAAAGTGAATGTCATAACCGGAGTCACCACTAAAATATAGTCGACTCTGTTTGGACGCCATGATCCAGGATGCCCACAAGGTTGCATTGTTGTCAAAACCTTTTCTTCCGGAAAAATGTTGAGATGGCGCGGCGGTGAACTCAATACCGAAAGCTGTATGTGTTTCCCACCAGTCATTTTCAACAATACGATCTGGCGAAACACCCCAACGTTGTAAATGGCTACCGACTCCCAACGGGGATAGAAAAAGCGTTTGTGTTCCAATGAAATATTCAATACTTTTTTTATCCAGATGGTCGTAGTGATCATGCGACAACAGAACCACATCGATTTCAGGCAACTCATCTAGTGATATTACCGAAGGCTGGAAACGCTTTCCGATAAAACTGACCGGAGACGCAAAGTCAGAAAATACCGGGTCAACCAGTACCACGGCACCATCGATGTTTATTAGAAATGTGGAGTGACCTAACCAGATTAGTTTGGTGTACTCGGCAGGTTCCATGAACACAGCCATGTCGGGTATTTGTTCCGGCAATTTCACCTCGGGTCGTCCATGTTCGCGTGACCGTAACCATTCTTTGAGCATGCCTGAAACGGACGATTCGGTGCGCATGATTTCAATCAGTTCAGGGCGTCGATTTTCAAAAATACCTTTGGATTCGTTATAAACCGCCGAGCTTGTAAAACGCTGACGTTGTTCGTCAGTAGGCGCGCCACCAAAAACCGGCATTTGTAACCATGCATATAAACCGATCGGTATTGCAAGTAATATCAGCAGTGGAATCCAGTAACGCTTTTTCATGTTTTAAGCTTAAGGTTGTGGCAGCAATACTATGCCTGGTCGAAAGTTCAGGCTTGTATCCGTTAGCATAACGGTACCCAAACGAGTTATGGAGATACATTCAGATTATAGTGTTAGTCGAATATACTGGAGTTTATGCTGACGAAGTTAAACGGAATACAAATGACAATTCACGCAGTTATAAAGTCGATCAGTACCCCGCAACACAATCGCGAAACCGCAAGGCCAATGAGCTCCGTTTATGCATGGGTGCTGGCTGCAACGCTGTCAGCATTCAGCGCGTTAATACATGCAGACAATGGAAAAACCATCCTGGTTCTGGACGCGTCCGGCTCCATGTGGCAAAAAATCGATGACGGATACAAAATCCGTATAGCCCAGGATGTTATCAACGGTTTGCTGAAGACGCTGCCGGCTGATCAGGAACTTGGGTTAATGACTTACGGGCACCGAAGAAAAGGTGATTGCAGCGATATAGAGTTGCTGGTCGCGCCCGGTACGGCAACCCGGCAAGCAATAGCCGAATCTGTCGCATCACTTGATCCGAAAGGCAAAACACCGCTGTCAGCCGCAGTCATTCAAGCCGCTGATGAACTTCGCATCGAAGAGAATGCGGCGACCGTCATTCTGGTATCCGACGGTCGAGAAACCTGTAATCTCGACCCCTGCGCTGTCGGTAATGAGCTTGAAGATCGAGGCATCGACTTTACCACTCACGTTATCGGATTCGACATTGCAGAAGCAAACGACAGAGAGCAGTTACGCTGTCTTGCAGAAAACACAGGCGGTCGGTTTCTAACTGCCAGCACAGCATTTGAACTCACACAAGCACTGGCAGAAGTCAGCCAACCAATCCAAACCCTGACACTAACCGCCTCGGTTGAAGACGATGAAAAAACGCACATCGCTGAAGGAATCACCTGGTCATTGACAGCCTCCCCTGCTGCTAATAATGAGACGGATAACAGCTCGGGTTCACTGCTGACCGAGAAAGAGCGCATCTCGGCAATTATTCGTAAAACAGTTAATTCCGGAACGTACACACTGTCGGTCAGTCGCGCCGAAGACGGTGCAAGCACGTCGCTCGACATCAACGTTGATGCAGACAAGCCAAACCGTTTTGTGTTGACCTTACCTACCCTGCAGCGAAGCGCAACAATTGAATCCCCGGCGAGCGTGATCATTGGCTCACCAATTGAAATTTTCTGGGAAGGACCTGCCGATTCAGGAGACAGGATTCTATTATCACAACCCGATGCTGTTGCCGATGCAGCGCTTGACGCACGATTTATTACCCGGGCTAACCCGGTTGTATTGACCGCCCCTTCAGAGCCGGGTGAATACAAAATTCATTACTGGCATTCAAGCAAACGAATCAGTCTGGCCAGTGCCGTTCTCATTGTAGAAGCAGCTCCAGCGACACTACTTGCAGTCGATTCTGCTGCACAAGCAACCTCAATAGACATTGAATGGACCGGACCCGGGCAGCGCCTTGACTATATTGCAGTTGTAAAACCAGGAGATTCTCAACCAGTCAATCGAACGCAGCTGACAAACGGTTCACCAGTTAGATTACAGATGCCACCGGAATCGGGAAGCTATGAACTTCGCTACCTTCTGTTCAAAGACAACAAAACACTGGCAACACGCCCAATAGAAATAACCGAAGCTGACGTGTCACTAAGCGGGCCGGATAGCGCTGGTGTCGGTGCTCGAATTCCAGTTACGTGGTCCGGTCCAGATGAAAAATACGATTTTGTTGCTGTGTCTGAGATAGGCAGTGATGCCTACATCAATCAAAAGCAAACTGTTTCCGGTAATCCGCTGACACTACAAATGCCAACCAAACCGGGTGAGTTTGAATTGCGTTATGTTTCGTTTAAATTCAACGCCGTGCTGGCAAGAAGCCGGATCAGCGTAACCGAAACACTGGTTACTTTGCAGGCACCGGAGGAAGCTGTTGTTGGTGAATCCGTTGTTGTTATCTGGCAGGGCCCTGATGAAAAGTATGACCACATTTCCGTGGCCAAAGTCGGTGAGCAAGCATCGATAAACAGTACCCGCACTGATCGCGGAAACCCACTTAAGTTACAAATGCCAGCAGAGCCCGGCGAATATGAAATTCGATACAAGCTCTTTCAGGATAACACCACACTCGCCAGCCGCCCCGTAACTGTTGTAACGGCCACCGTATCCATAGACGCACCTGATGAAGCCAGTGCAGGTGAATCAATTCTGGTCACATGGGAAGGACCAGATGAACTGTACGACCGCATTGCCGTGGCCGAAGTCGGAGAAAAAACAACGATAAATAATACCCGTACCGATCGTGGAAACCCACTCAAGCTACAGATGCCAGCCAAACCCGGTGAGTATGAAATTCGGTATGTGCTTCATCAAGGCAGCACGACTCTAACCAGCCGCATGATCAATATTGTCGAGGGCAAGGTATCTGTCGACGCACCTGATCAGGCCAGCGTGGGTGAATCTATCGTTGTCAGCTGGGAAGGACCTGATGAACAGTACGACTCAATTACTGTTGCCCAGATAGGCGAAAAGACGTCGATCAACAACACGCGTACTGATCGAGGAAACCCACTTAAGCTACAAATGCCTACAAAACCCGGCGACTATGAAATACGCTATGTGCTGCACAACGGCCGAACTACGCTGGCCAGCCGCCCTGTCACAGTGGTTGCTGCAAACGTGATGCTCGATACCGTCGAACAGGCCAGCGTTGGAGAGTCAGTGATTGTCAATTGGGAAGGACCGGATGCGCAATACGACTCGATATCTGTGGCAGAGGTTGGTGAAAAGTCGTCGATCAACAGCACACGCACCGCTCGTGGAAATCCACTTACATTGCAAATGCCAGCCAAGCCCGGGAACTACGAAATCCGATATGTGCTGCATCAAGGCCGTACTACTCTTGCAAGCCGGCCGGTAACAGTGACAGAAGCGAATGTGCTGTTGGACGCACCTGAAGAAGCCAGCGCCGGTGAAACGATTATTGTCACCTGGGAAGGACCAGATGAAAATCACGATCGTATTGGTGTTGCCAAAGCCGGTGAAGCCAGACTCATTCGATCGACACGTACCAGTAAGGGCAATCCGTTAAAACTTAAAATGCCTGATGAACCGGGCGAATATGAAATTCGTTACCTGTTGCATCAAGGCAACACAATGTTGGCAAGCCGAGCGGTTAAGGTGAAATAACTTTAACGGGTAAACTGACGATCCTAGCTAACAGAGAACGGGTCTTCAGGAATTTTAAATGTTTTCAGTGCGAGTTCAAACGCATCGCGTAAAACTGTGGCTTCGCGTTTTTCACCAATAGCGAATATACCAACGGTGAAACCCAGTTCGACTATTTCGGCCTGAAAAACCACAAGATCAATTTCCTCGCCATTGACATCGAACCCATCCAGCCTCACTTCGTCAGTCACCGCAACGCGACCATCTACCATAACGACCTGAGTATGAGTACCGTCACTTTCAAACGCGCCCGATTGAGCACCCGGGAGAATTTCAACCATTAAATAATCGGCAAACACATCACGTTGATCGCTGCGGGGTGATTCAAAACCGATGGCATAACCCGGCTCAAGAACACCAAGGTCGGCATCATCTTCAGCAGCGTATATGCGAGACCAGCTCTCAGGTACAGCAACCTGAAATCCATAGTCGATATCGGTATAGGCCTCTATCTTCTCTATGGCTGGTAATCCGACAAACGGATGTGTCGATGCGGTTTTGGTTGCGAAACGGCTATTGGCAGTGAGTGAGCTGCCAATTGTGGCGCTGGCAATCAGCATGCCCACAGCAATGAGGTTGAATGTATTCATGTGCGACAGTGTCTCGCATCGCTTGCCGAACTGTCCAGCACGAGTACGCAAACTTGCGTTTGTCACCAGCAACCGCAGCTGCAAAGTTTGACCTGAATCGCTTTCTGCGGTGCTCGGAGCGAGCTTGCGCCATTCAGTTTGTGAAGTGAAGCGCAAAGTTCCCGACCCAATTAAGCCAAAACTGCCCCAGCACGCTGGGGATAGACTTTTCTGATACTGTTTAGTTTCCCAGACAAATAAGGAGGTTCGCATGGATGCGACCACCCAATGCCCGAGCTGCGCGGCAAACCGACAATCCATTGTGCGTGACGGACACTTTTTTCGCGCCGATGATGCCAAAGCGGTACAACGCTACCGATGCAAAGCCTGTGGGAAGAAATTTTCCGCCGCCACCTTCAAACCAACCTATAGACAAAAGAAACGGCGTATTAATTCGACGATTCGATTTTGCTTTGCCAGCAATATGTGCCCGCGCGATATGGCCGAATTGGTGGGCGTTAACATCAAAACGGTTGCATCACGTTTACGTTGGCAAGCGGCATTGTCGCGACGGAAGAACCGCGAATACTTGCGAGCCTATCTCGATGTACAAGGACCCATTAA
>CALJNA010000126.1 GCA_937981955.1 uncultured Granulosicoccaceae bacterium | reverse complement strand
CGACTGTATCGCTATCGCGTCACATGAGTGAGCATTAACCCTACTGTTTTTTTCTTCGTGTGAATGGATACATAAGCTGCCCCCAGTAAGTTCTTGGCAATCGCTGTGTTGTTCCGTATTCGGCCGGCCAGTGTTCTTTTGGCATATGGTAAGTGTTGAACAGTCGATCAAATAATGGCGTGTGGGCTGCATAGTTTGTGTCGATCGCTGGCTTTTCCGAACTATGATGCCAGTGATGATATTGGGGTGTTACCAATATATATTTTAACGGCCCAAATGGCAGGCCAAGATTGCAGTGAATAACAATTGCCTGCAGCGCACCGAAGGTCACATACAAATCTAAAGCGGCTTTGTCCGCACCAATCAGATATAGCGGAATCATCACGACTGAACGTTCAATAAAGACTTGGATAACGTGCCCCCTGGAGCCCGCCAGCCAATCCATGGTTTCCACTGAGTGGTGCACAGCATGGATTCTCCACAGTTTTGGCGTCTCATGGAAAAGCCTGTGCTCCCAGTACAAAACGAAGTCTGCACATATGAGCAAAATCACGGCTTGCAGGATAATGGGCATGGCTCTTACAATTTCCTGAAGGGTATTACTCACCGCCCAATCGAATTGCGTTACGACAAAGTTCCCAACCAGTAAAACCACAGACACAATCAAATGATTGAAAACGAAGTACCACAGATCCAAACCCCACTCCGATCTGAGAATGACCTGATCGCGATATTTTGGAAAAAGCTTTTCCAGTGTGGTGAAAATGATCGTTGAACCAAGAAATGCAAGAATCATCCAGTCAACGCCGAGAGACAAGGCCTTGGGTTCAACCGGCCCAACAGGCACCATGTATCCACCGAGTGCGAACGCAATTAACGTTAGTGCTATACCGATCGCACCTTTTATTTGTCGCTTGCCTAAAATGAATGTCATGACTCCAAAGAACAACGAAAAATACATACCGTATTTCAATATGACTTGTAAAAACTCGGCATCATAAGCAGCACGTAGTTCTGTCGTTGTAAGATAGGAAGGAAACAAATATGCAAGCACACAAAGCAAGCTCATACCGCCCAGGAAGAGGGATGCGTATCCACTGATTCGACCGTTACCAATAACGAACTCTCGATCGGGTTCTGGTTCTACGATTCTTTCTCGATATTGATAGTCGTTTGACATTGCTTTATTCCTGCTGCTCCTGATACCTTTCGGCGCATTTTCATCAATTTGAAACTGCGGGGAGCCTTATTTACCGGTTTGCGTCACAATTTAGTACACACAGCCAATATAACGCTCATCGGCATTAAAATTAAGCCTGTTTATGCATTATCTACCGCAACGCAGTTCTGCAAGCAGCTGGTACTGGCTCAGATGTGATTTATGCTTGTTTTGAAGTGCTGCTGTGATACTCGCGAACGCACGGTCCAGGTTTCATAATCGCATTCGCTGGTAGATCTAGCGTACTACTCAGCTCGCCGGTTTTCTGAGATACTAGCGTATTAACATCCTAAAGGTAGTCTTCGTCAATGCACACAGCCGTTTTTGGGCTCGGTTCCATGGGATATGGTGTTGCACAATCCATATTGAAAGCAGGTGACACAACCTATGGATTTGATGTCATGTCATCGCAAGTCGAAAAATTTCAATCAGAAGGTGGTTCAACAGAGTCGTTGATTGATGCTGCCGGAATATTGGATTGCGTCATTGTTGTCGTGCTTAATGCCGAGCAAACAGAATCGGTTTTATTTGGTGAACAAGGTGTCGTGCCCAACCTGAAGCCCGGATGTGTTGTGATTGCTTGTGCCACGGTTTCGCCAGAATTTGCCCGCGACATGGAATCACGTTGCAAAAAGCATGGTGTGCATTATCTTGATGCACCTATTTCCGGTGGCTCTGTAAAAGCTGCGCAAGGGGAGCTGTCCGTTTTGGCCTCTGGCACAGGCGATGCTTTTAACGCCGCTCGTCCTGCACTTGATGCAATGGCTGCTACCGTGTTCGAGCTCGGCAAAGAAGCGGGTGCCGGGTCGGCAATGAAATCGGTGAATCAACTGTTGGCTGGTGTGCATATTGCGGCTATGGCTGAAGCATTGACGTTTGGCATTACGCAGGGTGTTAAGCCTGAACAGTTTTTAGAAGTCATTTCGCAATGTGCTGGTTCCAGTTGGATGCTTGAGAATAGAGCACCTCATATTGTCGAAGGAGACTACACACCGCATTCGGCAGTGAACATCTGGTTGAAGGATTTGGGAATCGTGCTGGACATTGCGAGTAAAGCAGAGTTCGATGCGCCGGTAACTACCGCCGCCCTGCAACAGTTTACCAAAGCAAGTGAACAGGGTTTCGGCCTGGAAGATGATGCGGCTGTAGCAAAGGTATACGCTCGCGATGCGGGTATTAAGTTGCCAGGAGAATAGCGGTGTTACTAGGATGCATTGGAGACGACTTTACCGGGTCAAGTGATCTGGCCAACACGCTGGCTAAGCAAGGCATGCGTACTGTGCTTTACTCCGGTGTTCCGGACGGTAAAAAAGCCGCCACTAATGTAGAAGCCGGTGTGGTTGCACTGAAGTCTCGTTCTAACGCACCTGAAGAAGCGGTGGCTCAATCACTTGATGCGTTGCACTGGCTTCAACAACAGGGGTGTAAACAATTTTTCTTTAAGTACTGCTCAACATTTGATAGCACAACGAAAGGCAATATAGGTCCGGTCGCAGAAAGCCTGGCGGCTGAGTTGAACGCACCGCAAGTCATCGTTTGTCCGGCGTTTCCTGGAACAGGTCGATCTGTTTATCAAGGGCATTTATTCGTTAATGATGTCTTGCTCAGTGAAAGTGGAATGCAAAACCATCCGATCACGCCAATGACCGATTCGGACTTACGTCGTGTCATGCAATCACAATGTACCGCGTCAGTTGGCCACGTCAGTCATGCCAATGTTGGTAGAGGCTCGTCATCAATAAAGAAAAAACTCGAAGAGTTGCAAGCCGAAGGACATTTGTTCATGGTTGTCGATGCGATAAACGATAATGATCTCACCGCTATCGGTAAAGCGGCAGCAGACTTACCCTTGATTACCGGCGGCTCTGGTGTTGCTTTGGGCTTGCCTGCCAACTTTGCTGAATCCGGCCAAATATCAGGTCATCAGGTTCCATGGAGCGGAAGCGATGGACCGGTTGTGGCATTGTCAGGCTCTTGCTCCATCGCAACTCGTTCGCAGATAGAAGTGCACAATCGTGACAATCCTTGCTTTGCGCTCGAACCGGAAAAAATCATTGACGGCAGTTTGACAGTTGACCAGATAGTAGACTGGGTAAAGCAACAGGATAAGGTGCCGCTGGTATACAGCTCTGCGGAACCTGAGCAGGTGGCGAATATACAGAAAGCACACACACAGGAAGTTGTGTCCCAGTCTTTAGAACAGTTTTTTGCTCAATTAGCGCAGAAACTTATTGCCATCGGAACAACGCGTTTAATCAGTGCCGGTGGAGAAACATCAGGCGCTATTGTTGAGGGACTCAATCTTTCTTCGCTAGATATCGGTCCGGAAATCGATCCGGGTGTGCCAGCACTTCGCGTTAACAACGAACTTGTCGTGGCCTTGAAATCCGGCAACTTTGGTTCGCCTGACTTTTTCTCCAAAGCTGCGCTTAAACTTGCTACAAAACAGGAATAGTAAATGACAGAGTTTTCAGCGAACCTGGGATTTCTTTGGACAGACCGGTCATTGCCGGATGCGATTCACGCAGCAAAAAAGGCCGGCTTCGATGCTGTTGAGTGTCATTGGCCTTACGCTGTTCCGGTAGACGATGTAAAAGCAGCACTGCGCGATACATCAATGCAAATGCTGGGTTTGAACACGGCCAGAGGTAGTGTTGAAAAATCAGAAAACGGTTTGTGTGCTGTTCCGGGTCGTGAAAAAGAAGCGCGCGATATGCTCGATGAATCCATCGACTACGCCATGCAAATTGGCACGAAAAAAATTCACGCTATGGCTGGATTCGCGAGCGGAGAGGATGCTCATCAACAATTTATAGCAAACCTGCAATACGGTCTTGATAAGGTGAAAGATCTTCCGGTTGATTTATTGATCGAGCCACTGAACAGGTTTGATGCACCTGACTACTTTTTGTCAACAACCGTGCAAGCGGAATCCATATTAAATGAAGTAGCCAATCCGAAACTGCAGCTCATGTTTGATTGTTATCACGTGCAATTAATGCAAGGTAACCTGTGCGGATTGTTCAAGCATCATTTGTCGCACATTGGCCATGTACAATTTGCATCGGTACCTGATCGCGGTCCACCAGATACCGGTGAAATCAACTTTTCGTATGTGTTTAACTACATGCAGTCGTTAGGATACTCTGCGCCACTTGGCGCAGAGTACAAACCGAAGGGTGATACCGACGCTAGTGTTGGCTGGTTAAAAACGCTTGCGTAAGCGTGACTGTATCTGCTTAAGTTAAGTTGGTTTAGTTTTAACGCGGTGGAAATTTTTCATCTAACCAGGTCATTACCCGGCCGAATTCGGCACGCGCAACATCCCCGTGTCTGGCGCCGGGTAATTCCTGATAGGTTACATCGGTACCCACAGAGCGCTGTTGATCAACAAATGCTGATGTAGCTGCTACCGGCACCTGTCGATCAGCATCGCCTTGCACGATCAGCAAGGGTGCGCTCTGCGCTTCATCACCAAAAGCTTCTGCTTCGAGTCGTGCCGCAAGCACGGGATCGTCATACCAGTTGCGAATAAGTCCGCCAAAATCTGAAAATGTACCGCCCGCAGCGAAGTGCAGGCTAATGGATTGTTCTACCGCACGGGCGTAGTTGCCGCAGGCACCTTCGGTAACTGCTTCGTCGATCAGTGGTGCTATGTTGCTGCCGAAAATACTAGCTGGGTCAAAAGTCGGTTCCACTTCCTTGAACGCGTGCGCAACAAATGCGCCATAGACATTCATGTAAAACAAGCGCTCCAGCGCGTTGTTGGTATTGCCCTCTGCAATTGCTTGATCAATGGCATCGAAGGCCCTGTCGCTGAACGGCATTAAATCAGTACCTGGTGCTAAGGCGACAACCGCCTGCAATGGATAGGCGGGTTGCGCGCTCGCCCTGGCAGTGGCCAATGCTACATGTCCGCCTTGGGAATGACCGACCACCGCCCAATCGTCGCTAAAATTTGAACCTTCAAGTTGGTGAACTGCTGGAACGGAAGACGTAATAGCGTTCGCATGGCTCGACCTGACGTAATAGGGATGTATCTGATCAGTGCCAAAACCTTCGTAATCCGGGGCAAGAACTGCGTAACCAGCTGCGAGTAAAGCATTGATGGCGGTTGCATTGCCGAACCCATTAAATGACAGGCTTGGCTGACAGGCGTTTGAGATACCGGTCGTACCATGAGCCCATACAACCAGAGCGTGCCCGTCTGCAGGCGCCTGCGACATTGGTTCGAATAGTTGTGCTCGTGCAATGGTCTGCTCGCCGGTAACACCGGTCATGGTGTAATCGAAAGTCATTGCACGCGATGCGGCAGGCAGGCTGGATGGAACCGCTATTTCATTGGAGTTGGAGAGTAATCCTGAAGTGTTCCCGGTTTGTTCGTTTTGGATAGGGTCGCTTGAAGAATCGCTGGATGAACAACCGATCGAACTTGCGAGTACCAGTGCAACTAAAATTAGCCAGTATTTTTTCATCTCAACCTCGTGAGTTAGCGTGAAAAGGGAACAGATACTCCCGTCGATGTCGACAAACCAGTTTGTTTTTTGATCGACCTGCGAACGAGATGCGCCGTGAACCAATAGTCTAGTCTATTAGTTAGAGCAATGAATAGGGTCGCTAACTAGACTAAAGTACTTAATTGTGCTCGGTATGGGCCGGTGGAGGAACCCATTATAAGGTGAGATTTCAGTAACTTTGTTTGAGGGTACAACTCAGGCTCGTCAATCTGTTTTAGCAGCATTTCCGCTGCCAGTATGCCGGCTTCACGCACCGACGAGCGTGTGGATGTAAATTGCGGAACAGCACCGCTGTTGTCAAAGTAGGAAAGAGCATCGTCGTGGATAATTACAGAGATATCTTTACCAATCGCTAATCCTGCCTGACTTATCGCATGTCGCACACCTAATGCCACGACGTAGGAAGAAACCAAAAAAGCACTGGGTGCGTGATCGCTCGCCAACATCTTCGTTGCTGTTTGATAACCATGTGTTTCAGTTAATTCATCGGATGCCATTAAACTCGGGTTATGCGTTAGACCATTCTCGTGGAGCGCATCGAGAAACCCAAGGCGTCTTAACCAAGCGAAACTAAGCGATTCCTGACCGTTAACAAGCGCAATGTTCTTGTGTCCAAGATCTATCAGAAGTTGTGTCGCCTGTTTAAAGGCACTGCGATTGTTCATGTCAATCCAGTTGTATTCTTCGTTGGTGTCGCACACTCTTCCATGCACAACAAACGGCAAGCCTATTTCTTTGAGCAGGGCTAGCCGGGAATCTTCTCGCATGGGTGAATGGACGATCACACCATCGACCGCGTGTTTAGCAACAATGGATCGGTAGGTAGACTCTTCATCTTTGGATTCGGCGAACCTGAGCATGAGTTCGTAACCAAATTGACTATAGGTTTGGCTTGCACCGGCAACGAATTCTGCAAACACTGGGTTAACAACGTCGCTTTGGGTTGCTACCGGGATAATGTGGCCGATGGTCATAGCCTTGCCTGTTGCAAGGCTCATGGCACGCATGTTGGGCCGGTAATTACCCTGTTGTGCAGCGAGTTCGACACGCTTTCTTGTGGACTCGCTGACCTCTGGGTAGCCGTTCAAAGCACGACTAACCGTTGTTTGCGATAAGCCCAGGTTTTCAGAAAGTTGTTTCAGGTTCATGGCTTGACAAGATACTTCTGCATTGCGCATGCGTTATCGCAATTTGTAGCCAAATCGCTTCGGAAAAAACGCAATATTTCAAAATATTTCAAATTTATCCAAATGGTAGAAAAATCCGTACGATCGAATTTATACCGAATTACTACAGAAAATACCAGTGTATAAGGCGCCTTTTTTCTTGACACCGAGATTCGCGTCATGAATACTCGAACATCCAAGGCGCTTTGGATAATTCCAGTGACTCAGTCGAGCGGCGCCTCAATCCCGGTATGGAGGAAGCATGAAATACCTATTAAAAAGCGCGCTGGCAGCGGGCGTAACCGCAGCTGTAGTAGCAAGCGCTTCGGTGACCGCCGCCGATTTGCCATTTGCACCCGGTGAAGGAGACTTCAACTGGGCAAGTTTTGAAGAATTGAAGAAAACCGATTTGAGCGGTGAACAAGTCACCGTTTTCGGACCCTGGCTTGGACCCGATCAGGTTCTTGTTGAAAGTGTGTTGGCCTATTTCGCAGAGGCAACGGGCGCAGATGTTCGCTACACCGGTTCAGATAGCTTTGAGCAACAAATAATGATTGATGCTGAAGCGGGCTCAGCACCGAATGTCGCGGTTTTCCCGCAACCAGGTTTGGCAGCTGATATGGCTGCAGGCGGATTTCTATCACCGCTTGGTGGTGAAACAGCAGATTGGGTGAAAGAGAACTACGCTGCGGGGCAGTCGTGGGTTGATCTTGGCACTTACGCCAACGCCGAAGGTAAAGATGAACTTTTTGGCTTTTTCTTCAAGGTTGATGTTAAGTCTCTGGTTTGGTATTCACCAGAGAACTTTGAAGACGCTGGCTATGAAATACCCGGCACAATGGAAGACCTGAAAGCGCTGACTGACCAGATCGTTGAAGATGGCGGAACGCCTTGGTGCATCGGTTTGGGTTCCGGTGGAGCAACCGGATGGCCTGCAACTGACTGGGTTGAAGACATGATGCTTCGCACTCAGCCTACCGACGTTTATGATCAGTGGGTAGCCAACGAAATTTCTTTTGACGATGAACGCGTTGTTGCTGCCATTGAAGAATTTGGTGCATTCGCCCGCAATGACAAATACGTTGCCGGCGGCGCAGGTGTGGTTGCCTCAACAGATTTTCGTGATAGCCCGAAAGGTCTGTTTTCTTCTCCTCCACAGTGCTACATGCACCGCCAGGCCTCGTTCATTCCAGCGTTTTTCCCAGAAGGAACGGAAGTAGGTGAAGACGCTGACTTCTTTTATTTCCCGGCTTACGCTGAAAAAGATCTGGGTTCACCAGTCTTGGGCGCCGGAACGCTGTTCGCTATCACTAACGACAGCCCGGGTACACGTGCACTTATCGATTTCCTGAAGTCTCCCATTGCTCACGAAGTGTGGATGGCTCAAGAGGGCTTTCTTACACCGCATAAGGGTGTTAATGCCGATATGTATGCCAGCGATACACTACGTGGTATGGGAGAAATTCTGCTTGGCGCGACCACATTCCGCTTCGACGGGTCTGATCTGATGCCTGGTGGTGTTGGTGCGGGGTCGTTCTGGACAGGTATGGTTGACTACGCTGGTGGTAAAGACGCAGGTGAAGTAGCCAAGGCTATTCAAGATAGCTGGGATGCGTTGAAGTAATACTGCAGCAGTGCAGTAAACAAGTGCGGCTGTCTTCTTTTACGAAGGCAGTCGCTTTAGCAAACTTAACATCTCTGCCATCACTGCTTCGGGAGTAGGTATGCATCCGGCATTGCAAGGTTTGTTGACGATCATTGTTGGAGTTGGTGGCTGCGTCGGCTACTTCTTTCTGTCCAATCAGTTTCTGGACAAAGTGCTGTTCCCTGCAAAGGGACCGCATGCAGGACGGAACATCAACCGCGCCAACATAATTCGCCCATGGTTGTTTTTGTTCCCCGCATTAGCCGCGCTCGGGCTGTACCTGGCCTATCCTGTGGTTGAAACCCTGCGCATGTCACTAACGGAGCGATTGCCTGGGAACCAGTCTCAATTTGTTGGTCTGCAAAACTACCAGCAAATGATGAGCGAGCCCAAATTCTGGGAAGCTTTGAAGAACAACATGCTCTGGTTGTTGATTGTGCCGGCACTCTCTACCGTATTCGGGTTACTGGCAGCGCAACTGTCTGACCGGGTTCGCTGGGGCAATATTGCGAAATCGATCATCTTCATGCCGATGGCCATCTCATTTGTTGGTGCAGCTGTTATCTGGAAGCTGGTCTATGACCTGCGGCCACTGGGGCAGGAACAGATCGGCGTGTTAAACGCGTTGTATTTGTATTTTGGTGGCACGGAGCCGCAAACCTGGCTCACTATCCCGTTTTGGAACAGCTTTTTTCTGATGGTGGTTCTTATCTGGATTCAAACCGGTTTTGCCATGGTAATTCTGTCAGCAGCATTGCGAGGTATTCCGGAGGAAACTGTAGAAGCGGCTATTGTTGATGGCGCTAATCCGTTCCAAATATTTTTCAAGATAAAAGTGCCGCAAATCAAAGGCACGATTGTGGTTGTGTGGACAACCATCACCATCGTTGTATTAAAGGTATTTGACATCGTCTTTGCCATGACCAATGGTCAGTGGGAAACTCAGGTGCTTGCCAACTACATGTATGACAAAATGTTTCGTGCGAATGATTGGGGTGTCGGCAGTGCAAGCGCCATGGTGATTATGTTGCTGGTCCTTCCCATTCTAATCTGGAATGTTTACAACGCCCGAAAGGAGATGCGCTGATGAATGGCGTAGCAGGGCAGAAGTCGTCACTTGTCTGGGCTGTGCACTTGTCACTTGCGGCACTGGTTTTGTTGTGGTTATTCCCCACCGCCGGATTGTTTGTGTCATCGTTTCGTACCGGAGACCAGATAGCGTCGAGTGGATGGTGGAAGTCAATGGTGCCCACCGAACAAAACTTGACTCTGCGTACTGCTGCAAGTAGCGAGCAGGTGGAGCTGGATGGAAAATTTGTTATTGAAGGCAACTTGTTTGAAGATGCAAAACCGTCTGAAATTTCCGTATGGGGTATAAGTTCCCGGGCCATTAGTGACTATAAACCTGATGAAACGGCGGAACTTAAAAAAGGTGGAACTGTATCGGTTACAGCGAATGGTGATTACCGGCTGGAGAATACTGAACCGCTAACTGGCAAGAGAGGTTCAAGAATATTTGTTACCGCAACCAGAGCGCCTGAATTCACTACAAATAATTATAAGAACGTTCTTTTTAATCCAAATAATATCGAGGGTATGGGCAAGGCGTTTTTTAATACCTTGACGGTCACAATTCCCGCAACGATTATTCCCATTCTTATCGCAGCATT
>CALJNA010000125.1 GCA_937981955.1 uncultured Granulosicoccaceae bacterium | reverse complement strand
TGAACCGAAGAACCTGGTGCACAACGAAAAAGCCCGAACGTCTGGCTGATCACATGGATATATTCATCGATGTGTTTTGTGATCGATTGAAACTATTAAATCTTGCTCCCAGGACCTTACAGCAGCGCGCTGCTCGGCACGCCAAGTGGGGATAGCCTGATAACCAGCCCCACTCATCTGGAGCAGTTTTGAACAGTTAAACATCGCTTTAATCCCTAAATAGGAGTATGCTCACGCCCTTGGAACCATGTTCCGGTCCTCTCTCGAGCCTAATCTCTCGCCAGTTTATCGGCAATTCACGAAGTAAGCACATTTCAACTCTACTATTGGAGATGATGGGCTGAGCGCGCGTCGTATTGTGCGCGCGTGCCAAACGAAATGTACATAAATTGGAAAGTTATCTATGACCATTGACGAGTCTGCATTTGATGAAAAGCAGCCTACCATTCTTTCGTTTGTCATAGATGTGCCCAACTTGTGTTCCTTAGCGGGTTTGGCTTGCACAGTGTCTGCTATCTATTTCAGTGTTATAGGCGTGTTTTATGCCGCTATGATTGGAATGGTCTGGGCGGTCGCATTTGATTGGGCAGATGGGCTTATTGCTAGAAAGCTGCAGAATCGAACCGCAGACGATATGCGTTTCGGCGGGCAACTTGATGTGCTCATTGATATTGTAAGTTACGGTGTTACGCCGGCAATCTTACTAATGAGTTATGGCCAATTCGATCTTATTTATCTTGTCGCTGCATTTATTATGTTGGCTGCTGGAGTACTGCGATTAAGTTATTTTTCAATATTTGGACTTGCTGACGGTTCCAGATATAAAGGGCTTGCAATAGATAACAATAGCCTCGTTATTGTTTTTCTTTTTCTCTTTGAAGGATATTTGAGTCAGCCTCTTTTCGCTATAGGATTTTGCCTGGTCTGCATGATTCTGGCGATTCTGAATGTGTCAAACATCAGCACGCCTAAATTATCTGGCAACCCAATTAATGTAGTTTTACTGGCCGCATACACGCTAATAACAAGTGGTTTGTATGCTTGGAAACTATACGCTTAAATATTCATCTTATTGAATTAACGCCAAGGAAATAAATATATGCTCGTCTATACAGTCGGTACGTTTGACATGCTGCACGTTGGTCATCTGGCATTACTAGAGCAATGCCGTGCACAAGGTGACGAAGTGGTGGTAGGCGTAGCATCTGACAACGTTGTTGTTTCCTACAAGCCCAATGTGCCTGTTATACCTCTCAATCAACGCCTGGAAATGCTAAAAGCTTTGCGTTGCGTTGACAGGGTACGTCCGTATTATGAGCTTGAGTATGTTTCAGCCTGTATGGAACTAAATGTAGATGTATTTGTCGTTGGAGAAGATTGGGGTAGAAGACCACATAATATTGCGGTCGAATCCTATTTGTTGTCTAAAGGGAAGAAAATAATTCAAATACTTTACAACCCTCGCACCTCGTCAACCGCCATTAAAAAGAATGTTATCGCCCAAACATCACTGGCTACTATTCCAACCGGTTCTGAAAACTTAACATCAGTTGCCAGCAATTAACATGCTTATGTTGGCATGTGGCGGCCCTGCTTTTATCTCGCACTGAATTCGGCAACTTAAGTTAGTATCCACAATCTCAGTCCAGCACAGCACAGCCTCAATAATGTGCACGCTAGCAGTTCTCGAATTGCCTACAATATCGACTTCGATAATCGGCGCGACACCAATTAGCAAAGGCTCTGTCCCGCCATCTTGTAGTGTCGCTGCGAATCCACCCACCAGATTAAGCGTTGTCCCGCTTAGCCCAACCAGGCTTGACCTAATGGCTAGTTTGAGGAGCACGTTACTTCTAAGATTAGTAGCACAGCAACTGATCTAACTAACAAGATATTCTAAAAAAGCCAATTAATAAAACGACGATGGTCAGAAACGCCAGCACTCGGACGTGTGCTAGTTAATGAGTCATCTTTATAGTTGCAGACAGTAGTATCACAGTTGAGCTAATGAATTCGCCTTAGAATGTAATTGTCGGTAGCATTTCTTACGCACGCGTAAGCAACACTTTTTAATCCAGACACGCTCCTATGATGTATTCATAACGGCAGATTGAGTGATATACGCCTTGGAGTATTGTCCTAAATTACATTCATACTTGCGTCTCATTTTAGGCATTGCGCGATGAATTTCAGCGGCTCACCCATTTGTCAATTAGTAACATTAACTGTCCAGTGATTGTCACAAAATAACATCAGCGGACGCACTATTACCCACAGATTGAGAATTAAGGCACAGTGACCTTAAGCTAACCTGCCGCCATCGCATTTATGTCAACTAGGGATGTTGATCCAGTAATCGCAGGAAATAATATGATCGTAAAACAGCGAGATGCATCAAAAATAAGAATCGCATACCTGGAAAACTACGAAGCACCTGGTATGGATATAGTTCAGCGCCAAGGGTTGAAACAAGCAGCTGCTCGACTCCGAGCTGATACCACCAGTGACAACGCTTGTAACCAAATCGATGGTTACTTTGCTGAAAGTAAGGATTGGTTAGTTATACATGATCTACGTATCCGACATGCAAATCGAGCAATACAGATCAATCATTTATTGATTAGTAATGCATGCGAGTTTTATATTATTGACTCCCGTTATATCAAAAACGCCTTAGTGCTGAACGAAAACGGACAGTGTTGGGTTCAGACCAATCAACATAAAAAAACCATTGCGTCGCCATTGAAAAAACTCAACAGAGACATACGCATTTTGCGCGACATCATTGAAAACGCAAAGCTACTGCCACGGTTTTTGGGTATATCACCGACCATTAACATCCAGGGATACATTCTGACAAACCCTGCAAAAAAAACACAAAAACCGCTTTCTAGTGCACTTGACACATCTGCGGTTATTGCATCAGACATGCTATTCGCAACAGTGTGGGAAAAGCGCCAGAAGGGCCAGAACTGGATTGGAAGAAAAGTTAATAACATTAATGCAGCAACGCTGCATAACCTTACACAAGACTTGTTATCGATGCACTCGCCCGCTATACCAACCAAGCTTATGACAATCAACTTATCGAATGTTGAACACTTACGAGAACATGAACAAGACACCTCACACTGTGCACAGTGTGGCACGCCCATTAGTACCTATGTGCGAGATCAGTGTTTTAGACACATGAGCATATATCGTGGTCAAGTATTTTGCATACCATGCCAGGCAACTGCTCGAAAATGATCGAGACCTCGATCGTATTTGGTTTCTGAACTATTCCGAATTTTTGAGTTCCGACTCGGCTTGTCGCAATACGGCTTCAGCGCTACCGACTTGAAGATCAAGCAATGTTGGGTCGAGGCTTGCCAAAACATCACAAGCTTTAGCACTCTGGCCGACATCGACGACTGCTTTACTCGCCTTGGCAACCAGACAAGAACGTTGAAAATTTAGTTTATATCTACGATTTCAGTCCAGCACAGCATCAATAATGTGCACGGTAGCAGTTCCCGAATTACCCATAATATCGACTTCTATAATCGGCGCGCCACCAATTAGCAAAGGCTCTGTCCCGCCACCTTGTAGTGTCGCTGCAAATCCACCCACCAGATTAAGCGTTGTCCCGCTTAGCCCAACCAGGTCCTCCGAAGACAACGCTGCATCAATGTAAATGTGCGATCTGGGCGTAAAGTCGGTTGCCGCTTCAATCGCATCATTGGTGGGCATGAAAACGGTCCATTCGTTAATGGGGTTGTTCAAGCTCAGGTCGAGACCTTCTGCGCGGAATGCCGTTAATGCAAGACTTAATCTGGTATCGCTTTGTAATACAGCCGCCAATGATCCGGTGGGGTAAATCGCCGCAGCCTCATCACTAAGCACGCTGTCAATAACGTGCACTATGGTTGAACCGCTATTACCGGTAATATCAGCTGCCAGCACAGATCCGTTCCCGACGATCAATGGTGTTTCACCACCACCGGCAACAACAAATGTGTCTCCCGTATTCATGGTTATCAGAGAACCCTCAAATCCATTTAATTCTGCCAGGCTAAGTGCGCCCGATACATGAATGTGCCTAAGAAAGTCGAAAGATGGTGCCGCTTCAATCGCATCGTTAGTTGGAAGAAATAGCGTCCACGTATTCGCCGGGTCGTTTAGCGCAAAACCAATCCCATTCTCGGTGAGTACAGCCATGGCAAGTTCAAGCTCGGGTCGTTCGCTGAGCACAGCCGCCAAAGAACCTGCCGGATAAATATTGCCCCCGTTAGGCAGTTGCCCTCCTGTATCGCCTCCACCTGATGAATCTGCACCACTGGTATCGGTTGCACCTGAACTGGTTGCACCTGAACTGGTGCCACCAGAATCCGCAGTACCAGAACTATCCGTTGTTCCTGACGTTGTACCGCCGGTATCAACACTTCCGGTTGTGCTAGTCCCAGAGTCGGTCGGCATGTCAGTGCCATCGGTAGTTGCAGCTTCACCGTCTGATGTGCCTGCAGTTGTATCCGCTGTACCAAGACCATCTGTCGACGCCGGATCGGACGTGGTGCTTCCATTGTTTGCATTGTTTGCATTGTTTGCATCATCAGAACCTGCATCTGTGTTTCCAGCATCGTTTGCAGGTATGCCCTGTGTGTCGCCGCCTTCGGACGTGTTACCAGTGCCAGTATCACTGCCATCGGTAGACACACCTGTATCACCGCTGGCAGTTGTGTCGTTGCTGTTTAAATCAGAATCAGTGTTACTGCCTGAATCCGCGCTCGCAGCAGTAGTGTCTTCGTTGCCAGCATCCGGTGATACAACAACAACAGTGGGTGCGAGGGCTTCACTGTTGTTGGAACCACCACCTGAACAACCAACCAACAAAGTTATGCCGATACAACCCAGAACTCCAACCGGTTTCCATTTCATGTCTACTATTCCTTAATCAGCCATGCACGTGCTGGTTAGTGTATCAATGTGAAGGGGGTTTGCTGGAAGCCGTTTTGATCAAACGGCTTTAAATTTACTGCGAAGCTTGTGCTAACTTACGTGCGAAGAATACGCAGAACGTCTTCAAGTTCTGTGCGTAACTGACGCATCATTTGTTGAGACTGCGTGTTGTCATCTTTTATGGCATCGCCTGCCAAATGCTGTCGGGCGCCACCAATGGTGTAGCCTTCCTGATACAGCAGACCGCGTATTTGTCTGATGAGAACAACATCGTGACGTTGGTAGTAACGCCGGTTACCGCGTCTTTTGACGGGTTTAAGATCGGGGAATTCCTGTTCCCAGTAGCGAAGCACATGGGGCTTCACCTGGCAAAGTTCACTGACTTCTCCAATGGTGAAATAGCGCTTGTTGGGTATTACAGGTAGTTCGTTATTGTTGCTGATTTCCAGCATAAGCTTCTACACGCGTCTTGAGTTTCTGCCCTGGTCTGAAGGTAACCACGCGACGCGCTGAAATAGGAATCTCTTCCCCGGTTTTTGGATTACGGCCCGGACGTTCGTTCTTGTTACGCAGCACGAAGTTGCCGAAGCCGGATAGCTTCACATCGTGCCCCGCTTCGAGAGCGACGCGGACTTCCTCAAAAAACTGCTCGACAAACTCTTTGGCCTCACGCTTGTTCAGCCCAAGTTCGTCAAACAACATTTCAGCCATAGCTGCTTTGGTTAAAGCCATATCAAACCCTTAGCTCGGCTCCGAGTTCATCGGTTGCGGCATCAACAATTGCTGCCACAGCCTTCTCAACTTCGGATTCCTCTAGAGTGCGCGAAAAGTCCTGCATAATCAAGCCTAACGCAATGCTTTTCTTGCCTTTTTCTACTTTTTCACCACGATAAACATCAAAAGTACTGATGTCGGTGAGCCATTCCGGTCCGTGCTTGGCCACACAGGTCACCAAAGACTTGTGCGTCACTGATTCGTCAACCAGCAACGCAATATCGCGCCGTACACTGGGCTGACGGGACAATCGCTGAGCCTGCGCCACTTTTGCCTGCGACAGGGCTGCGAGCGAAAGCTCGAACACTACTGGTATTTGCGACAGATCCAGCATTTTCTGAACCTCGGGGCTCAATTGGCCCACAAACCCCACTTTGACACCGTCACAGACGATTGAAGCTCGTTGTCCGGGGTGCAGCATTGGCAAATCTGAGGGCTCAAAACTCAGCGATACGCCGTTTGCACGGCCAAAAAGCGCTTCCAGATCAGCCTTGGCATCGTAGAAATCAGCTTCCCGCGATACGCTGTCCCACCCTTCGGGCTGGAACTGTCCGACGATTAATCCAGCCAACATACTTTGTTGCTGCAGCGTGTCATCGATTTGAATATCGCTGCCGTGGTCGGCCTGAATGTGACTATCGAGTGTCAGCACACCTCTGTCGTGTGTTGGAAGGAAACGCAATCCGGTCTCGAACAACCGCATGGACGCCAACTGTCGGCTCTGGTTGCGCCGCATGGTATCGATAAGCCCGCTAATTAGCGTGGTGCGCATCATCGACATATCGGCCGATATTGGATTAGGCAGCGGCAACGCAGTCAAGTCAGGACGCAACTTTTCCAATTGTTGCGGTTCAACAAAGCTGTAGGTCACCACTTCCTGATAACCACTGTGCGCGAGTCGCTTTTTAATATCGATCAGTGGCACAACGGTTTCCGCCACCGGACGAAACTGGGGACGATGTTCCGGTGATGTTCTGGGCAAGTTATCAAAGCCGTGCACACGCGCGATCTCTTCAACGAAATCTTCTTCAATGCGCAAGTCATAGCGATAGCTTGGTGGCTTGGCGGTCCACCCGTAATCGTTCTTTTTAAAGTCGATACCGAGCCGGTTAAAAACTCGCTCGATTATCGCATCTTCAATATCAATACCGATGAGACGAGACACGCGTGAACGCCGAACCTCAACTGGCACTCCGTGCGGCAATCGCGGTGCATCCTGCCAGTCACGCACCGGACCTGGTTTGCCGCCGGCGATATTCATCAGAATGCCGGTGGCGTATTCCATCGCATCCACTTGTAATGCCGGGTCAACACCACGTTCAAAACGATGGGACGATTCTGAAGGTGAAGCGTAATACCTTGGCTTGCCAATAATATGTTCTGGCAAAAACAGCGCAGCTTCCATGAACAAGTTAGTGGTATCAAGATCAACAGCAGTGCTTGCGCCACCCATGATGCCCGCAATTCCAATGGCGCCACTGTCATCGGCAATAACCGTGGTTTCTCCGGTAAGCACAACATCGCGGCCATCAAGCAAGGTCAGCTTTTCGCCTTCACCAGCCAGCCTGACTTGTACTTCACCTTGAATCTTGTCCATATCGAACGCGTGCATGGGTTGTCCGAGTTCCAGCATCACGTAGTTGGTCACATCCACGGCCGGGTTAATGCTTCGCACTCCACTTCGGCGTAAGCGTTCACTCATCCAGATAGGAGTTGGTGATCGCATGTCAACACCTTTGATCACACGACCAACATAGCGCGCACACGCGGATGTTGAAGAGAGTCTGATCGGCCAGATATCATCGATCTGACTGGCAATGGGTGTAATCTCGTGCAGTTGCAGTGGTAAGTCGTTGCGTGCACATACATCCCGTGCGATGCCTCGAATACTCAGACAATCGCCTCTGTCAGGTGTTAAGTCCACATCGATGATGTGATCATCGAGTTCAAGAAAATCTACCAGTAGCTCACCGACCGGTGCTTTGTCACTGAGTTCGATAATGCCATCGCTGTCGTCGGATAAGCCGATTTCGGCACCCGAGCACAACATACCGTTGGACTCCACACCACGCAGTTTGGCTTTTTTGAGTTTCTTGCCATCGGGCATGGGGCATCCGGGATTTGCCAGTGCGGTAACAAGACCCCTTCGAACATTCGGAGCACCGCAAACAATCTGCACAAGATCGGATGTGCCGTTATCAACCTCACACACACGCAAGCGATCTGCATCGGGGTGCGGCATTACATCCACAACGCGTGCAATAACCACTGCAGACATGGCAGGCAAACTTGAAGTTACTTCATCCACTTCAAGCCCAAGGTAGGTTAATTGTTCGGCGAGTTCATCAACATTAACGGCTGGATTCACCCACTCGCGTAACCACTTTTCACTGAATTTCATGAGTTACCCCGCGTGGTGAAACTGTTGAAGAAAACGTAAATCGTTTTCAAAAAACTGACGAAGATCATCAACGCCATAACGCAACATGGCAAGCCGTTCCACACCCATACCAAACGCGTAGCCGGTGTACTCTTCGGTATCTATGCCCACGGCCTTGAACACTTCCGGGTGCACAATGCCTGAACCCAATACTTCCATCCACGGCCCTCCGGCAATACGAATATCAACCTCGGCCGATGGCTCTGTAAACGGAAAGTAGGACGGTCTGAAGCGAATATCGCAATCGTCCTGATCGAAGAACAACTTCAAGAACCCTTCAAGGTGCCCCATCAAATCGGTCAAGCCAATATTCTTATCAACCAGTAAGCCTTCTACCTGATGAAACATCGGTGAATGGGTTTGATCAGAATCGCAGCGATACACTCGCCCGGGAGCAATAATCCGCATGGGAGGCTGATTCGATTTCATGTAACGGATCTGTACCGAGGATGTGTGCGTGCGCAGCAATCTATTCACATCGAAATAAAACGTATCGTGCATGGCACGCGCCGGATGATGGGCCGGAAAATTCAGCGCTTCAAAGTTGTGGTAGTCATCCTCAATTTCAGGCCCCAGCGCCTCATCGAAACCCAGCTGCGAAAACAGCGCATTGATACGCTCGATAGTTAACGTAATCGGGTGTAAACCACCAATGGCAAGGTTCCGACCTGGCAAACTGATATCGATTGCGTCTTTGCTGAGCTTTTCAGCCAGTGCTTCGTTTTCCAATAAGCTCAGACGGTCGTCGAGCAAACCCTGCACAGTTTGCTTAACCTTGTTGACCGCTTGACCGGCTGCAGGCTTTTCTTCTTTGGGTAATTGACCAACGGCTTTTAGCGCCGCGGTTAAGCGCCCCTTTTTACCCAGTAATTCCACTCGTGCAGCCTCTATTGCATCGAGTGAATTCGCCTCGCTAATCAGCGTTTGCGCATCGCTTAGTAGAGCGTCTAGATCAAGTGCCATGATTGCTTGTCTTTTGTTGATACATCAATGTCTTTCTACAATATTCACGAAAGCGATAACGTTGATTTTGCGCTTTCGTACTAACTTACTTGCTTACCTTTCTACGTTTGTCGTGTCGAGCTGGAAAAATCCAAGCTCCAGACACAAAAACGGGGAAAGCCGGTCATGCCGGCTTTCCCCGTCGATAAGGCGTGTTAACCGCCTGGTCTTGTTATACCAGCGAGCCTGAACTCACTGACTACAAGCAGTTAAGCTTGCTGCAGACCAGCCTTCGCCTTATCGACGATGGCGGTAAACGCTGCTGTGTCGGCAATAGCCAGATCTGCCAGCATCTTGCGATCAATATCAATTTCGGCTTTCTTCAAACCTTGCATCAATCGGCTGTACGTTATGCCCTGCTCTCTGGCACCCGCGTTGATACGAGCAATCCACAAGCGACGGAACATACGCTTTTTGGTCTTACGGTCACGGTATGCATATTGACCGGCTTTGGTGACAGCCTGTTTCGCTACGCGAAAGACTTTACTGCGAGCACCGCGGTAGCCTTTGGCTTGTTTTAATACTTTTTTGTGACTGGCGCGTGCGGTGACGCCACGTTTAACTCTTGGCATTGCGGTTTCCTAGCGTAGGTTGGGTAACATGCGTTTGATAAGAACAACATCGGATTCGTGAACCATTGAAGCACCACGTAGCTGACGCTTACGCTTGGTACTTTTCTTGGTCAGAATGTGTCGCATGTGCGAGCTCTTGCGTTTATAACCGCCTGAACCCGTCCGCTTGAAACGCTTGGTTGCGCCGCTGACTGATTTTTGCTTGTTAGACACTGTTGACTCCTGATTAATGGGTACTTGAAAAAGCACCTGAGTAAAGGCCGGTGACGTCTTAGTGTCTGTACGTCATCGCGGCTGAACAATCGCTTAACTTATTTAAAATGTAAGCGCTACCTAATTTCTAACTACTGGCGCTGTTACGTTTTTCGTGGCGCCATAACCATCACCATCTGACGGCCTTCGAGCTTTGGAAACTGCTCAACTGTAGCCAGCTCCGATAAATCTTCTTCTACCCGTTTTAACAATTTTGCACCAAGTTCACGATGCGCCATTTCTCTTCCACGAAATCGCAAGGTGATTTTGGTTTTGTCACCGTTTTCAAGGAATTTCACCAAACTACGAAGCTTGACCTGATAGTCGCCATCTTCAGTGCCCGGTCGAAATTTGATTTCCTTAATCTGAACGGTTTTCTGCTTCTTCTTCGCCGAGTGCTGCTTCTTGTTGTTTTCAAACTGGAAGCGACCATGGTCCATGATCTTGCACACGGGCGGCTCGGCGTTCGGCGAAATTTCAACAAGATCAAGAGATGCTTCTGCCGCTGTTGCCATCGCCGCTTCCAGCGATACAACACCAACCTGCTCTCCATCGGCTCCGATTAACCTAACCTCGGGAACGTCTATTTCGTCGTTCTTCCGATTAACTTTTTTTGCAGAAATGCGTTAACCCTCCAGTACCTTACGGCCACGGCTGGTGGCCTCTAATGTCAATTGCTCAGCAAGCTGATCGAGTTTCATCGTGCCGAGGTCTTTTCCGTCTCTTGTGCGTACCGATAGCTCGCCACTTTCGACCTCTCGGTCACCAGCAACAAGCAGGTACGGCACCCGCTCTAGCGTCCAGCTGCGGATTTTAAAACCGATTTTTTCATTGCGCAAATCTGACTCTGCGCGTAACCCGCTATTTTGCAACACTTTCACAGCTTTCTCAACGAAGTCTGACTGATTATTCGTGATATTCATGACAACGGCCTGAACCGGAGACAGCCACAGCGGCAATTTGCCTTCGTGATTCTCGATCAGAATGCCAATAAATCGCTCGAAAGAGCCCAAAATAGCGCGATGTAGCATCACCGGCGCCAATTTTTCGCCAGTTTCGGTGACATAGCTGGCATCGAGCCTGCCCGGCATGGAAAAGTCGACCTGAACCGTACCGCACTGCCAAACCCGGCCAATGCAGTCTTTTAAAGAGAACTCGACTTTCGGGCCGTAGAACGCCCCTTCGCCGGGGAGCTCCTGCCAATCGAGGCCTTTGGCATCCAGCGCATCGGCCAGGGCTTTTTCAGATTTGTCCCAACTTTCGTCACTGCCAACGCGATTCGGCGGTCGTGTCGAGAGCCGGTAAATCACCTCGTCGAATCCGAAGTCTTCATACACAGCATGCAGAAAGTCGATGAACCGACTCACCTCAGGCTGAATCTGGTCTTCGGTACAGAAAATATGACCATCGTCTTGAGTGAATCCGCGTACCCGCATAATGCCGTGCAGCGCACCAGACATCTCGTTTCGATGACACGAACCGAATTCAGCCAGGCGCAGCGGCAAATCACGATAGCTTTTCAGACCCTGGTTAAATACCTGCACGTGACACGGACAGTTCATCGGCTTGATGGCATTCGTTTTGTCATCGGTTGTTACTGAAAACATGTCATCACCGAACTTGTCGGCATGGCCGCTTCTCTCCCACAAAGACATATCAACAATTTGTGGTGTACGAATTTCCTGATAGCCCTCGGCTCTCTGCATTTCTCGCATGTACTGTTCAATGCTTTGATAGATGGCCCAACCGCGTGGATGCCAGAACACCATGCCCGGCGCTTCGTCCTGCAAATGAAACAAGTCGAGCTGCTTACCGATTTTTCGATGATCGCGCTTTTCCGCTTCAGCCAGGTTGTGTAAGTGGGCTTTAAGCTGCTTCTTATCGGCAAACGCCGTCCCGTAAATGCGTTGCAGCATGACGTTGTCGGAATCGCCGCGCCAATAGGCACCGGCAACCTTCGTGAGTTTGAATGCCTTCAAATGCGATGTGTTGGGTACATGCGGGCCGCGACATAAATCGGTGAAGTCGCCTTGCTTGTATAAAGTGAGGTCTTCTTCGGCCGGAATGCTGCCAACAATTTCAGACTTGTACTCCTCACCCAGACCATTAAAAAATTCAACCGCGTCATCGCGGCCAATCAGTGAACGCTCAATAGGAATAGCCTGGCTTGCCAACTCGGCCATGCGCGCTTCAATGCTTTCCAGATCTTCTGGTGTGAAGGCGCGTTCGAATGCAAAGTCGTAATAAAAGCCGTTCTCGATGACTGGACCGATAGTGACCTGTGCGGTAGGAAACAATTGCTTTACAGCCTGTGCCAGCAGATGTGCTGTCGAGTGGCGTAACAGCGGCAGCGCTTCCTCACTCTTATTAGTAACAATCGAGAGCGAAGCATCGTTTTCCATCAGGTGGCTTGAATCCACCAGCTGGCCATCAACAAGACCAGCAAGGGTTGCCTTGGCAAGCCCGGGACCGATATCGGCGGCCACGTCAAAAACGGATACAGGATTGGCAAACTGACGGACGCTACCGTCAGGCAGAGTAATTTGAGGCATGTGCATTTCCCAGTGGTGACCCATACAGTAGGCCACGTGTTTATCAGCGGTGACCCTTACGATAGGCCACATGTGCGAGTGTATGGATTAGAGTGTAGCGCTTTTTACGACCACTGTTTTGCGCCCGACTCCAGCCTTTTATGCGCAATTGCTGTGCCTGAGTGTTGCAAATCTGGGGCTTTGGGTTTCGTGGAAGCGGTTTGCTTCGTCAGGTTGTAGCGAGGGTGATGTGTGTTCGCACAGTGGATAATCCTGGTTCGGGTAAATTCAATAGCGGCATACTTGCCCGAATCAATTAAATTGCCGTAGAATTGCAACTTCGGCAGGCGCGTAGCTCAGTTGGTTAGAGCATCACCTTGACATGGTGGGGGTCGGTGGTTCGAATCCACTCGCGCCTACCAACCTAACCCCCGTTTATGATGAAGAGCCGAACTATCCAATCCCAGCAATAGTTTCTTCCCAGCCTCTACCTATAAAAACAGGCGCTCTGCCCGCGAAACCAAGCAGACGCTATACAGCAGACGTTGATGGACTAGCAATAAAACAAAACGCCCGTACTAGCGCAGGTTCGATAAAACCAGATCAGCACCCTTCTCTACAATCATAATCGTTGCCGCACATGTATTCGATGATGTAACAGTGGGCATTACAGATGCATCAGCGAAGCTGACTGTCTTTACTACCGCGACGATTAAACAATGCATCGTCCTTTTGCTTGTTATCTAACTCGGATTGACAAGCTACGCAATAGCGCACACCCGGAAGCGCTTCGCGACGAGCCACAGGAATGGGCGCTGCACATTCATCACAAAATTCAGCACTTGGGCCTTTGGGTAATCGACCACGCGCACGCTCGACAGCTTCGTTAACGCTATCGTCTATCTGATCCTGAACTGCACCATCTTTAGACCATCCGCCTGCCATAGCACTACCTTCGATATCAATCGTTATTTGCGTACATGACTTAACAATACACTCGCAACACTGTTGGCACCAGAGGCAACCATGTCATCGGTCAAACAAACACCCAGGTTTCCGAGCTTTCTTTGCCACAGCACCGTTGCCAATGTCATATCATTGGGTAAACCAAGATCTTTTACCGTTTTAGCCACCTCTTCCATTTCGGCAGCTCGGCGTTCACCGTGCAATACTGATCGTTCAAAATTATAGGCTGCCTGTGCGCTCCACTCAGAACCCGGATGACTGCGATTGAGTGATGCAAACACATCCTCATCAACACCCGCGGCAACCGCCGCCAGAGCACACTCTGCCGTTAAGGCTTCAAGCCCTTTAACCATGACAGAGCGCAACATTTTTATAGATGATGCAGCGCCAACCGGCCCGTCTATTAACTTGGTATTGGTCAGTAAGTCATCCAGTCGCGGCAATGCCGCTTTGGCGTGCGGGCCGCCAAGCAATACCGGTACTTTATTTAATGCTGGATGTACCGGAGCCATTACCGCGACATCGACATAGTGGACACCAACTTGTTCAATGACTTCAGCGGCGGCTTGTTTGGAGGTCGGTGCGCAGGAATTCAGATCGAACCAGTAAGAACCCGATTGAAGGTACGGAGCCGCAGATTTAGCAGCATTTAATGATTGATCTGCGGTAACGGTTGAAAAGACAAGTTCGGCACTTTCGACGGCGTCTTTGAACGAATCCTTTCCTGCAACTTCAAGTTGTTTACATCGATCAAGAAGCTCATCCCGTGTAGCCGAATCATCCACCTTGATATCGTAGCTGCTAACATCGTGCCGCCCTACCCCCCAACCCTGAACCAGGGCGCTCGCGGCTTCACCAAAACCAACAAAAGCGATACGAGTCAAGGCCTACCCTCCTTTTAGAATATCAGCCTCAATCTTGACACGCGAAGGGTCTAAGTACACGCAACAAATTTCAAAAATGCTATCGTTTTGGTCCCAGATTTCAAGAAAAACCGACACTATTGGGTCATCTTCTTCCAAACCCATTTCCATTGCCGCAGCTTTCGGGCAACGCTTGGCCGACACGGTTTGCTTTACTCGGCTCACTGAAACACCGTAACGGTTTTCAATTAGCTCGTATACGGATGGACATCGATCATCCACTTTCAGATCTATGTCACTGTAGTAATCGGGTACATAAATATGTACGCACGCAAACGGTAATAGATGCTGCGGGTCAATTCGAACACCATTGAATGACTTCCACGCCTCAGCAACATCAGGGTAGTTGAACAGATCTTCAACTTCATCATGCGAAACCAGAGAAACTTCGCTGACCAGCATCGTTGTATCTACACCCATGCTAAGCAAATCGAGCACATTGCTACTTAGAATATTGTAAAGCTCCACAGGGTGGTCCGAAATAACTTCGGTACCACCGCGCTTTCTGCGCCGAATGATGCCCTTCTGTTCAAGCTGCGTGAACGCTAATCTTAGTGTGGAACGACTGACCCCAAGCTGTTCAGCATAGACCTTCTCAGTCGGCAGCCGTTCACCAACTTTAATAACCCCGGTTCGGAGGTTGTCTAGAAAATTATCGGTGACTTGTTTATAGAGTGCGCGAGTCATTTTATTGCGCCGCTCCCCAGCCTTCAACCAGGGCACTGGCAGCTTCGCCAAAACCGACAATGCTAATGCGGTTCGACACTAGTCTTCTATTCGTATTTCGGCATTGAGATTCACGCGTGCCGGGTCAAAATAGGTAAATGAACAAAGCATGATCCGATCACTTTTATCCCTCATTTCAAGCTTCATTGACAAAGCCGCCTCATTTGTTTCCAGACCCAGTGTGCTTGTGTATTGTTCTGGGCAGGTAGTAGCCGACACATATTGATTTACCCGTGCCACTGAAATGTCGTACTGTTTCTCGATTGAGCCAAACACTGAGGCGATTCGGTCACCTGGTTCAATTGCCAGCTCAGCGTAGTGCTCCGGTACATAACAATTCGCGCAGCCAAAAGGTGTCTCGTGTTCCGAGGCAAGGCGAACCCCTGAAAAACAAGTCCAGCGATTCGCTACATCGAGATAGTTTGCCAAATCTTCACTATCGCGATGCGTGCATTGTTTTACTTCTTGCACAAGATAGGTCGAGTCCTTGCTTAGCATCATTAAATCGATGACGCTGCCACCGACCAAATCGAAGCGTGGCACCGGTTTATCCGAAATCACATCCGTTCCGCCACGCTTTCGCCGGCGGATAATGCCTTTTTGTTCAAGCTGCGTAAATGCCAGGCGCAGCGTGGAGCGACTGACCCCAAGCTGTTCAGCATAGATCTCTTCGCTGGGCAGTCGCTGCCCAACTTTGATATCCCCGCTGCCAATTTGATCAAGCAAACTATCAACGACCTTTTTGTAAAGCACTTGACTCACTGCTCACCTCTTGTCGCATACACATGAAGCCGTTGACCTCATTAGTACGTACAACGTATACATTAACTTCCTCTATTAAATCACATATAAATTTGCGAGATCCGGCACAAGTTCTACTCCGTTCATATCAAGAAGTGTTTTAGGTGGGACTTTTAGCTTGGAACTGCGGTTTCCACCACCGAGAATGATGTACTCGCAGTGTGTTACATCCTCATCCACCCAGATAGGAAGATCACTGGGCAATCCAATCGGTGTGACACCACCAATCTCCATACCCGTAAGACTACGAGTCTCGTCTGCTGATGCAAAACTGACTTTTTTGACTCCGAGTTTTTTTCGCACGCAGTGATTGACGTCCAGGCGATGCGTGGCAAGGAGCACACACAAGGTGTACTGAGGATCGCCTTTTTTAGATTTGATCAGAATTGCGTTGGCGGAGTTGGCGAACGGAATATTATAGTGCTCGCAAAAAGCCTGAGTATCGGCCAGGGACGGGTCGCAAGCCATCACCTCGAATTCCAATCCGGCGTTTTCCAGCACTTCTCGCGTCTGCGGAAGAATATCTGACATGAGCTTGTTCCTTGAACGATTTAAACAATCAATATAAACACAATCCGGCCTGCTTCATTCCATTTTGACCAGCGCACCGGTACAATATTGGCGCTTTCCCACTAACATGGCGCCACGATGAACTGGCCCGCCAAATCAGCTGCAATGTCAAAATTAAACTTGTCCGCCCTCACCGCGATCTCTCCCATTGATGGTCGATACGCTTCTAAAACGTCTGATCTTCGCGATTGCTTCAGCGAGTTCGCTCTCATACGCGAACGTGTCAGAGTTGAGCTTGCCTGGCTAGTTCATTTAAGCCAGCAGAGCGGCATCGAAGAGCTGCCTGAAATCAGTGGCGACACACAAGCTGCCTTACTCAAAATCGGGGAAGATTTTTCCGTCGAAGATGCCGAAGCAGTAAAACAAATCGAAGCCACCACCAATCATGATGTGAAGGCGGTGGAGTACTTCATAAAAGACCGGCTGCAAGCCTTCCCGGAAATTTTGGCAAAAGCCGAGTTTGTGCATTTTGCCTGCACATCAGAAGACATTAATAACCTGGCGTATGCGTGCATGCTTAAACACTACCGCCAAACGATCTTGCTCCCGCAAGCCGATCAGTTAATCGAGGCTTTGACGGCAATGGCCAAAGATGCCGCAACAGAACCCATGCTCAGTCGCACGCATGGACAAACAGCCAGTCCGACAACGGTGGGTAAAGAAATCGCCAACGTTGTGTATCGCTTGCGCACTCACCGAGATCACATGAGTGAAGCGGTCTTATTGGGGAAAATCAATGGCGCTGTGGGTAACTATAATGCTCACCTGGCTGCCTACCCCACTCTGGACTGGCAGCACATTGGTGAATCGTTTGTTGAATCGCTCGGATTGCAGGTGAATCGATACACAACGCAAATTGAACCGCATGATTTTATCGCTGTGCTATTTGATGCCGTCGAACGCTTTAACGTTACGCTGATCGACATGAGCCGCGATTTTTGGGGATACATATCGCTTGGCTACCTGCAACAAAAACCGATTGCAGGAGAGATTGGTTCATCGACGATGCCGCACAAGGTTAATCCAATCGACTTTGAAAACGCAGAAGGCAATCTCGGTTTGGCAAACGCAGTTTTTTCGCATCTGAGCCGTAAGCTACCCATCTCAAGGTGGCAGCGCGACTTAACCGATTCGACTGTGCTTCGCAACTTAGGCGTCGGTGCCGGGTACACCGAAATAGCCGTGGCATCGCTACAAAAAGGTTTGTCCAAACTCAGCGTGAACAGTCAAGCAACCGCCGCTGACCTTGATCAGTCGTGGGAAGTGCTGGCAGAACCGATACAAACCGTGATGCGCCGCTACGACGTGGCCAATGCCTACGAACAGCTCAAGGAACTCACCCGGGGTCAGGTAATCGATCAGACAACCATCCAGCAATTCATTGATGGGCTGGACATTCCCGCTGACGACAAACAACGTTTGAAAACACTCACGCCTGCAAACTATACAGGCTATGCCGCTCAGCTAGCGAAAGACATATAAAGCCGTGATTGCTCCCGAACAAATTTCTTGGCCAGACGGCATCGATGCGCAGCAATTTCTGGATCGCTATTGGCAGAAACAACCACTGTTAATAAAACAGGCGTTTGCACAATTCGACTCGCCGATCTCCCCTGAAGAGCTTGCCGGGCTCGCCATCGAGGAAGACACAACCCCGCGTTTGATCATTCAAGACGACAATGGCCACTACCAACTGGAGAACGGACCTTTTGCCGCCGATCGATTCACAACGTTAACCGATAACAACTGGTCATTGCTGGTCACCGACGTTGAAAAGTATTTACCGGGGCTTGCAGATTACTTACGTCCGTTCCAATTTATCCCCAATTGGCGTATCGATGACTTGATGATCAGTTATGCACCCGTAGGTGCGTCCGTTGGTGCGCATGTTGATGAATATGATGTGTTCCTATTACAGGCAAGCGGAACACGACGCTGGATGATTGATGCCAGCGATAGTCCAGATTTGTCGCTGGTGCCTGATGCTAACCTGAAACTCCTGGCTAACTTTAACACCAGCGACACCTACGAACTTGAACCTGGAGACATGCTTTACCTGCCGCCCGGCATGCCGCACCACGGCATTGCCACGGGTGACAATTGCACAACCTGGTCAATCGGTTTTCGTGCACCCACGGTGGCCGACACCATTCAATCGTTTGCCGAAATGGTGGCAGGACAGTTCGGCGATCAACGCTACAAAGACCCGGCTTTGACCGAGTGCAAGACCGGCGAGCTTGATGCTGCCACCTTGAATTCCTTCAAAGCACTGTGGCAGAAAGCGACCGCGCTCGATGATCAAACGCTGGCAATCATGACCGGACGATTGTTAACAACATCGGCGATAGATACCGAACGCACGGCATTCAACCCAGATACTGTCAAGCAGGAACGCTGGCAAAAACACTCATTCAGTCGCCTGGCTTATACAAGCCGCGAAGGCGTAACAACGCTGTTTGCTGATGGCGAAGCGTTTGACTGTTCTGAAAACCTTGCGAAAGCCTTGTGTGATAACCAATCTGTTCATGCATCTGAACTGAACAACGAAGAACTCTGGGTATTGGAAGAGTTGGTTGAACTGGGTTCTCTTCTACCAGTGATGCATGAGGGCTGATCGAACTGGAACCGTGCCCTCGCTTAACGGTTTTCACTAAACAACAGCGATTGCCCCTAGCTGGCTAGCAACATTTCCTGGTGCGGAATGCCGTCCTCAAGATAAGCTTCGCCAACCGATTCAAACCCGGCTTCCTCATACAGTGCAACCAGGTGACTTTGCGCAGATATCCGAATATCGGACGCGGGATAAAGTCGTTGGGTTAATCGCACGCCTTCAGTAATCAACACCCGCCCTAGTCCCTGCCCACGAGACGATTGGGCAATAACGACCCGACCGATGGCAGGTTCCGGGTAATGCAGTTCGGGCGGCACTATTCTAAGGTAGGCAATCAGTTCATCTTCTGCGTTGAAACCAAGCAGATGCGTTGATGACTCATCAAGCACATCAATGTCCGGATAAAGACATTGCTGTTCAAGCACGAACACGTCCTGACGTAAACGCAAAGCCTGCAATAACGTCTTTGCGTCAAATTCGTGAAGCAAACAGTTTGACCAACGGATCAGCATGGATTATTGCAACCTAATACAGTCACTGGTTGCGTACGAATTTGGTTGTTCACCCGAATAGAAGGAGGTTATGCTGAATTTTCTAGGGTTCAAACAGCATTTCGTTTGAAATGACTTGTTTGGTAAAACTTGCACCAGACCAACTGACTTCCAGGTCTTCGGTACCACCGGCCTGAAAATATTCTAGTGTAATGTCGCGCAACCCGTTGCTCAGAGAAACGCTACCTTCTTCTTCTACTAGAGTGTGTTGACCGTCGTTGTCCACAATAAGCGCACCATCAATGAATAGTCTGCTGCCATCGTTAGAGGCAGAATAGAACGTGTACTCACCAGCTTGCGCAATGTGTATCCGACCGGTAAACCGGACACCGTAAAAATTCACACCGGTGGCAGCACCTGCCGGAATGGTAAACGTGGCAATTGATCCCGTCTCGACCGGTGACAGCGTGCTGAAATCCGGCATCTCTGCCCATCGTCCTTCGTAGTACTCATAAACCAAATCGGTCGATTCACACACATCGCCCAGACCATTGTCATCGGCATCATCCTGATCACTGTTGGCAACACTCGGGCAGTTATCATCAGCATCGGCAATGCCATCCCCATCTCCATCAGTGGGAGGAATGCTCGTGTCACATGCATCACCAACACCATCTCCATCTGCATCGTCCTGATCACTGTTGGCTATGGTCGGACAATTGTCGTCAGCATCAGCGACACCATCACCGTCACCATCGGGAGGCACAACCGTGTCACACGCATCACCAACACCATCATCATCATCATCGTCCTGATCACTATTGGCTACGGTCGGACAATTGTCATCAGCATCAGGAACGCCATCCCCGTCTCTATCAGGTGCGGTTTGCATATCACAGGCATCTCCAATGCCATCGCTATCTCCATCGTTCTGATCACTGTTGGCTATGGCCGGGCAATTGTCATCGGCATCAGCAACACCATCACCGTCTCCATCAGGCAATGGCACAACAATGTTGCAGCCAATTCCATTTTCAGAAGGGATACAAGCATTGTTCTCGTCGCGATCCTGTTCGGCGTTGAAGCCATCACCATCAGCGTCAGCCTCAGTGGATTCACGATAGTCGGGGATGGAATCGCCATCGGCATCGGCTGTTTCGGATTCCACACTGTCCGGTTCGCCATCGCCATCAGTGTCAATGGTGCAACCCTGATTAAAATTGGATACCGCGCAGGGATCAGGCGCCGGATCACTTCTATCCAGTGGATTCGTGCCATTTAAAACTTCCTGAACGTTGTTTATGTCATCGCCATCTGAATTGAATTCATCATAACCATAGTCACCTGCCAGTACAGTTATGGTTGTGCCCGAACCCACATTACGCGTGTTTTGCCAACGGGCTAGTGGTACATCACGACTGGCTGTTGAGTAGACGATAAAATTTACCAATACGTCGGTATCAGATGGGAAAGTCGATTCACCCACCCACGCATCGCCATCACGTGACAGCTGCACAGAGAGTCTGTTTATTTCCACAACCGCAAACAAAGCGTCTTTCAAATCGCCGCTGGCATCTTGCAGGAGAGCGGGCAATTCACCTCTGAAGAGCACGGGGACAGATACAATCGGGTCAGCCTGAACATCGGGTTGCGATGGGTCAGTGCCGGCATTGCGTTCGGCCAGGTTACTGAATCCGTCGTTGTCCTCGTCAAAGCCTGTGAAATAATCACTTGCGATAAACCGTACGACTATTTCGGTGGCAGGGTTGATCGGCACGGTATAGTCCTGTCCGGCCTGGGCAAGTTCAAGCGGTGAACCGTTGTATAGCTCGGACCACGTGGCCACAACCCGAAGGGTTTCGCCACGAGTTACTGTCATTGATCCAATCCATTGATCAGTACCCGGCTCCAGAGTGACATCGCGACCATTGACCGTGACAGATAATGACAGTGCGCTCTGGTCTACAGCTCGGGAGGTGACTAATTGTTCTGGTGCGGAAAAGTCGAGCACAACCCCACCGTTTCCATTGCCACTGGACTTAATGATGCCGCTGGGCTCGGTTTCAGTACACGCGCTAATCGCGAATAAAACTCCCGCAAGCATCAGAAATAACGGCGGTCGAAACTGCTTTCCTGCATGCGCTATGCGCGCCGCGAAAAGGCTGGTAATTTGGTTAATCATGCCGAACTGTCATTGTTTAAGCAGACTGACTATGTTCGTTGCTCGGCAGCCTTAAGTCAATTACCCCACCACCACGTTTTACTAAGGTTAATTGTTGATTTTTCTGGAAATCTATAGATGCATTACATCAAACACTCGACCACGTCACCGAATTGCCACCGCAGCTACTGAAAAGCATTGAAAATTAACTGGGGGCTCAGCTGTCAGAAGTCATTTGGGGCACCTTTCCACCTTGTTCATTAAGTAGATCAACATAGGCTCCATCAATAAGCTGAAATAAGTCAACGCCAAGTGCATCCATCAGATTCTCGACAACTTTGGCTGCTTGTTGCACAGACAGGGCTACCGACCGAGCTGCGGACGCGGGAGATGACTGAGATGCAGACGATGGGGTTGGTGATGGATCGGACGTCCGTTGCGTAGCGAGCACCGGAGCATAAGCGAAAGTGCCCTGACCGTTCATCATTGATTGCTGTGCATCCAGTTCGACTTTTATTTCAATAAAGTCACCAAGACCGCCTACTCTGTCTAAATGGATGATGGATTGACCAAGCCGATAAGTTCGTCTGAATTTTCTTACCCGGCCGGCTTCTCCGAAGGCGCTGGTTAACGATGTTCGTAAGGCGGATGGATTACCGGTACGTGCAGATTGATAAAACGATTCGGACGGGCCGTAATCTTTAACCCTTCGATAGTAGATAAGGTCATGATACTGACCAGAACTACGCAGTTTCAAACGACCAGAGCGACAATGAAAAAAAGTATCATCCTGTACTCTGTCAATGGGATGATGATTCACTGGCAGCGCAACCGGTGTAATTTCTAGTCCAGACAAGCGATTGGCAGTGCTGTCAGCAACTAATTTAGCAACGCGCGAACTGATCGCCTTGTAGTCATCGACATAGGCCTTGATTTCTATGTGCCGAACGATGTTTTCGGTACTTTCCGGGTTGATCATGCGTCAGGCTCCTGCCGAATCAATATACTGTATATTATAACAGTATATTGATAATATCGCTAACGCAACTTAAAACTGACTGGCACTGTTATCCGCTTCGAATCAACCTTCAGCGATTCGGGGAAAGGTTCAAATTGCCCCACGCCGTCAACGGCCGCTACCGCAGCCCGGTCCAAAGCTTCAACACCGGAACTGGTTACCACAGTAACGTTATCAATGACACCGCTGGATGAAATCGTAAAAGACACTCTAACCGTACCTTGTTTTTTCTTGCGCCGTGCCTGTCGCGGATACACCCGGTTTTTCTGTATCGCCGCTCGCAAGCGGTCGAGGTATTGCAATTCGGCTTGCTGTTGCTCGGCATCAATAACAACCTCTGAGATTGTTGGTTCCGGCACTGCAGCAATTGGCTTGGGCTCCGGCTTGGGCTCCGGTTCAGGCTCCGGTTCAGGCTCCGGTTCAGGCTCCGGTTCAGGCGCCGGTTTAGGCTCTGGTTTAGGCTCTGGTTTAGGCTCTGGTTCAGGCTCTGGTTCAGGCTCTGGTTCAGGCTCTGGTTCGGGCTCTGGTTCGGGCTCTGGTTCAGGCTCTGGTTCAGGCTCTGGTTCAGGCTCTGGTTCAGGCTCTGGTTCAGGCTCTGGTTCAGGCTCTGGTTCAGGCTCTGGTTCAGGCTCTGGTTC
>CALJNA010000124.1 GCA_937981955.1 uncultured Granulosicoccaceae bacterium | reverse complement strand
TATCGTAGATAAAAACACGACACTCGGAGTCAATTTACAAGAATATGGAGCAGGATTCGCGCCCAAAGCACTCGTTTAAGCACGGGAAAAGCACTTATAAAAGGTCAATTCCCACAAGGCATGCCATTTATATGACGCTTTCAAGGGCAAAAAGAAAGCTACCGAACTAAACAATGCTGCGTGCTTAGTCGAAGGTATCAGATTCAGCCAGAATGGTTGCGGCCGCGTCTTTGTCTGCCAGCTGCGTCTGCACCCCATCGACTAAGGGCCAATCGATTCCAACAGCAGGGTCGTTCCACAGCAAACTTCGCTCGTATTCAGGTGCATAGATATCTGAACACTTGTACTGAAAATCAGCCGAGTCAGACATGACGTAGAAACCGTGAGCAAAACCCGGTGGAACCCACAACTGACGCTTGTTCTCGGCCGAAAGCACAACACCAAACCACTGACCAAACTGCTTCGACGACTTCCGCATGTCGACGGCAACATCGAATACTTCACCAGCCGTGCATCGAACCAACTTTCCCTGCGGATGCTTGATTTGATAGTGCAAACCTCGTAATACCCCCTGTGCAGACCGGCTGTGGTTATCCTGCACAAAACTGATGGGCAAGCCTGCTTTGACGAACGCTGCCTCACTCCAGGTCTCAAGAAAAAAACCACGATCGTCACCGAAAACACGCGGCTCAATAATTTTCACATCATCCAGTGAGGTATCAATAACTTGCATAATGTCGTACAGATTGATTAACGAGGACAAACTGGCAAAGCACAAGCTGTTCCATCAGAACGTTTTCAGACGACACTACCCTGCCATGGCCAGTATCGCTTTCCATTCGCCAGCGCTTACCGGCATGATCGAGAGTCGATTACCTTTGCGCAAAAGCATCATGTCTTTGAGTTTTTTGTTCTGCTTCAGTTCTTGCAGAGAAATAATCTGCTTGAATTTCTTTTTATATTTAACGTCGACCATGCACCACCGTGGATTTTCCGGGGTCGCTTTAGCATCAAAGTACTTTTCTTTTGAATCGAGCGCAGTGTAATCGTCATAGGCTTCTTTCACTACCTCTACAATGCCAACCACTCCCGGCACGGCGCAACTTGAGTGATAGAAAAATGCCAGGTCCCCTTTCTTCATATCATCGCGCATCATATTGCGCGCCTGATAATTCCGTATACCATCCCAATGATCTTTTTTGCCTGGCATGTTGCGTAAGTCATCGATACTAAACGCATCAGGTTCAGATTTTAACAACCAGTATTTCATAACGTCCTCTACAAGCTTCGAACAACCATGGTATCCGAAGTAATACGACGGAACAAATCGGCCATTCTAATCGGACATTAATGTAGAGACAAAAAAAGGGTGCGACCAGCGCACCCTTTTACTTATCGAATAAGCTTATCGAACAAGCTTATCGAACTAACTTGTCAAACAAGTTACTCAGCGTGGACTAACGTCCGCGCCGTGTTGTACAGATACAATCAGGTGATCATACCTACGATAGCCTGAACGATACCACCAGCACCAGCACCGGCAGCCAGACCACCAACCATTTGGCCGATGTTTAATTTGCCACCTGCAGCCGCGTCACCTGCAGCAGCTGCGTCGCCACCACGGCCCATCAGACCACCAACAGCACCACCACCAAGCAATCCACCAATAGGACCGGCAAGCTGGCTTAACATACCGCCGTCACCACCGCCCATCAAACTGCTTACCAGGTTGCCACCAAGAAAGCCGCCACCGCCGCCAAGAACTGCAGAAATAAGTGTACCTAACATTCGAGTCTCCTCGTTAAATCAAAAACAAACCTTTACATGCAGGGACAAAATTGCACATTGACGTTCCCTGGTGCAGTTAACCCAAATGCATTCCTGCGTTTTTGCTAACTGCTTTAAAAAGTTGTCAGTGCAACAAGTCTATACGGAGTACAACACATGTAAAAGGTTTAGCGAATAAGGTTATGTCCCTCGCCACTCCTGCCAACATGATAAGCGCTAGATCAGTATAAACAATAGGAGAGGATGCGTTAAAGAAAGTGAAATGCGCTAGATACGCGGTTTCACCTGAAATATAGTGACTTAAATCACCATAACGCTACGCTTATTCACAAACCAAATAAAGTTGTTTACATTGTGGCATCAATAATACGCCATCGAATTGACATTAATAAGACGATAAAATTAAACCATGCAAGAAAATCAATTAACGAAAACACTGCAAACATACGGATTGATTTGCCACACAGTTGCATTTGACGAATTAGAAACCGCACTTCAAAACCGAATTCGCATCGCTGGAAGTAACGACTTTGAAAACTGCTATTTATCCTTGATTGCCAATGGCGGGAATGGATTCTGGCAAGCACTTCGCTCATCGAGCACGAAACCCGTAAAAGAACAGAAACACCCGGTAGATGAATTTAGTCTGAAAATAGCGAAGAAAATTATAAAGCACTCCGGTCTTGAGCAAACAGCGCAGATTCTCTACCCGGGTGAGCACACCGTTCCACTTATGGAGCTGGGCAAGCTGTCTGGTTGGAGCATGAGCTCTCCATTAGGTTTGGGTTTGCATCCTGAATTCGGACCATGGCTTGCCTATCGTGCCTTGATAAAAACCGACAAGCCTTTACAAGTCATTACTAATAAGACTGATAAGTCGTTCGATCCATCGGTTTGTTTAAGCTGTGTTTCAACACCTTGTGTCAATGCCTGCCCCGCGGATGCGGTCGAACTTGGTGAAACTTTTAGCATCAAGCGCTGCGCGGATTATCGCATTACAGAAAAAACGACGTGTGAAAGACAGTGCCACGCGCGAAATGCGTGCCCTGTGGGTACGGAACATCGCTACTCAGAAGAACAGCAGGCTTATCACATGGAACGCGCCCTGATGGCGCTGGTCGCGTGGTCGTCAAAAACTGGCGGGTTCAACTGAGCAAGTCATTAATTTCGTCACCTCATTTACCATACTCAGTTACTTCAGCACCGAATAGTTTCAACTCACATCACCGTCACCACGCATACGCTGACCGCTGGGGTCATAAAGTGCTCGCAAACTTGCTTTTGCAGAATACTCAGTGCCGCCAACATCGATGGACCATTTGCGTTTATCAAGCCAAGCCTGATCAATTTTATCGCTGTGCTTAACATACCCAAGACCAACTGAACCTCCAAGCGTGTGGCCATAGTTACCCGAGGTCAGATAACCAATGCACTTTCCATCGGCAAGGATAGGTTCATGGTGATAAAAAATCGGTTCAGGGTCGTCGAGTACAAACTGAACCAGTCTTTTGTTGAAGTGTTTACCGGACGCTTTTTGCGATTCAATGGCATCACGTCCTTTAAACGCTATTGCCTTGTCCATTGCACACACAAAACCGATACCCGCCTCCAGTGGCGTATCTTCATCACCGATGTCATGCCCGTAATGCAAAAATTTCTTTTCGATTCGGCAACTATCCAGCGCATGCAATCCAGCCAGGGTCAGGCTGTGCGCCAGACCTGCGTTCCACAATGAATCGAATACAGTTGTCGCCATTTCAACCGGGGCCAACACTTCCCAACCCATTTCACCAACAAACGATACGCGCGACAAACGCACAGGTGCATAACCAACTTCGCATTCAACGCTTTTGCCAAACGGAAAGGAGGCACTCGATAAATCCAGGCCCACCAAGGGTTCGAGCATTGCACGGCTGTTTGGCCCCATCACACCAAGCATGGCCCATTGGTTAGTGACATCGGTTACAAAACAATGACTGGCTGGGTCGATGTGTCTTTTCAACCAATCCAGATCCTTGTGTGCATTGGCAGCTGCACCAATGGCCATAAATTCGGTTGCACCAAGGCGAATCACGGTCAGGTCTGATTCAATACCACCACGATCATTCAAAAAGGTGGTGTAAACCATACGATCGATTCCCACGTCGATATCGGCACTGCAGATGTATTGCAACGAGGCCAATGCATCGTTGCCTTGAATCAGGAATTTGGTAAAGGTTGATTGATCAAACAAAGCCACCGATTCTCTCGCAGCCTTATGTTCGGCCGCTGAATATTCAAACCAGTTCTGGCGACCAAAGCTGTATTCATATTCGGGCTTGACGCCTTCTGGTGCAAACCAGTTCGGTCGTTCCCAGCCAGCGGTTTGTCCAAAACACGCATTGTGTTCTACCAGACGCTGATGTATTGGTGAAAGACGAACGTTTCTGGCAGTTTCAAATTGTCGAAACGGATAGTGGTTTTGATACAGCAAGCCCAGCGACTCTTCAACACGCTCTTCAATAAATTTTTGCGTTCCCATAAAGGGAAACATGCGGCGAATGTCATTACCCCACATATCCAGTGGTGGTAGTCCGTCGTTCATCCACTCCGCACAAACCTTCCCAAGGCCACCGGAACTTTGAATACCAACAGAATTGAGGCCGGCTGCAACAAAATAACCCTGCACATCAGGAACCTGACCAACATGAAACTGATCATCGGGTGTAAACGATTCAGGGCCGCAGAAAAAACTGCGCCAGCCCATATCTTCAAGCATCGGTACTCGGACCATAGCATCTTCCAATACCGGCATGAGCTGCTCTTCCATGTGTCCGGGTAATTCATCAAAACAGAAGTCTGCCGGAATGCCTTGTTGCCCCCAGCTGCGTGCATTCTTTTCAAACGCGCCAACCAGTAAACCGCCTGCATCTTCTTTGATATAAATACTCTTGTCGTGATCGCGCAATACCGGCAAGTCTGCACTTATATCACTGTGTTTTTCGGTTATTGCATAGTAGTGTTCGCAGGCGTGTAACGGAATATTGATACCATTGCGTCGCCCCAGCTCGCGCGCCCACATGCCACCACAGTTAACCACGAAATCGGTTTTGATCGTGCCCTGTTCTGTGGCCACACCGGTTACTTTGCCGTTATCAATAAGCACTTCGTCGACAAGAACATTTTCCAGGCACTGCGCACCGCGTTGACGCGCACCTTTAATGAAAGCCGTGGTGACTTCGATGGGATTACCCTTACCATCGTGCTCAACAAACGTACCGCCTATCAGATCATCTGTTTTAACCAGTGGAAACAGATTATGAATTTCTTCCGGTGTTACCAGATCAACCCGCGTTACACCAAACGCGTTGTTCATGGAGGCAACACGACGAAGCTCTTCCCAGCGATCTTCGGTGTGCGCAATACTCAGACTGCCCACTTGTCGAAACCCGGTCGACTGCCCGGTTTCTTTTTCCAGTTCATGCAAAAGGTTCATCGAGTATTCGGTGAGTCTTGCGTGACTTTCATTGGCTCTAACGGTACCGATGAGTCCGGCAGCATGCCAGGTTGTGCCACACGCAAACTGCTTGCGTTCCAACAGAACGACATCCTGCCATCCCAGCTTGGCCAGATGGTAGGCAACACTGGCGCCCGTCACCCCGCCGCCGATAATCACGGCACTGGCACGCGTTGGAAAATCTACAGCCATGCTTAACACTCCACTACAAAAGAAAAGGCCAGGCCGATAAAGGCAAGGACTATGGGGCCGGATAGTTTCGCCCGGTGAGCTTCCACCGGGTTATATCAAGCGGCTCGAACACCCGCGACTTAACATCTGTTTTATCAAAAAAAACGCGAATTGAATTGATCAGTCTCGAGGGTTGCATGGTGCCAGTGATAATTATATCGACCGCTCGTCACAATAGGGACGCGGCTACCGAGTTATCGTCCGCAGCAACAATTATTGCGCAGACCGCCAGCGAGAAAAAGCATGCCAGATTTCCACAAAAGAAGAAGCGAATTCCTCCGGTCGTTCAAGCATCCAGTCATGTATTTCATCATGGCTCAACCACTTTCCATCATCTATCTCTCCGGCCTCCAGCGTGATCGTTTCATCTGAGCACGCGGTGTAAATGCGAACGAATTCATAGCCATTCTCAATCGATGGGGGAAGCTGACCGATTTGCAGCAAGCCTTCAGCCGCAATCCGAATTCCAAGTTCTTCATGCAATTCCCGAACGGCGCAATCGATATAGGACTCCCCGGCATCAACATGCCCCGCAGCACTTGAATCCCACAAACCCGGATTGGTGTCTTTGCGGTGTGATCGAAGCTGAACGAAGATATCCTGCCTTGAGTTGGTCAGAACGATATGGATTGCTCGGTGAAGGTGGTTTAGACGGTGACAATCTTCGCGGGTTGCCTGACCCACAACCTCGTCGTGCTCATTGACTATGTCCAGCATTTCATTCATGGCCGCAGCATACCCGCCTGCCATTGCCAGCCGCAAGCCTGCAGCGCGAACAACACAGCAAAAATCACTCATCTTGCCGTTTCCGATTACAATGCCCCTGTGCGAGCACGAGCGTGCAACATAGTCCTTGTTGCTTTGCAGGCCACACAATCCTAACCAACCCTTTAGAGGAATCTGAACAAGTGAGCATCTGGCTGGAACGCCGATCATCAGGCAACAACGATAAATCGCGCGGGTTCAACAGCACACGCGATGACAGCCAGTATCAGCGCGACCGCGCCCGTATCATTCACAGTGCATCGTTTCGAAGTCTGCAATCCAAAACACAGGTGCTCGGGCTTGGTGAGAGCGACTTTTATCGAACCAGGTTAACTCACTCCCTGGAAGTAGCCCAGGTGGGTTCAGGAATTTGCGAATGGCTCCGCGATCAACCCGAGAATGCTGCCTGGGAACAGGTTATTCCTTCGTTCAGTCTGATCGAAGCGATCTGCCTTGCGCACGATATCGGGCACTCACCCTTTGGACACGGGGGCGAAGTCGCCATGAATACCATGATGCGCGATCACGGCGGCTTCGAAGCCAACGGGCAAACCTTGCGCATTATTGCCAGACTCGGCGAGTTTTCGCAGCATTGTGGTCTCGACCTTACGCGGCGGACCATGCTCGGTACGATCAAATACCCAGCGTTCTACTCAGCAACCGCACGTTACAACCCACCAAAAGCATCTGCGGCAGACTCAAACCATGATGACTACTTGAACATCGATCACTGGTCCCCTCCCAAATGCATTTACGACACTGAAGCCGACGTGCTGGACTGGTTACTTGAACCGTTCAATAACAACGACCGGGAATTGTTTCTGTCGCTAACAACACCAGAGCAAGGCCACCGACGAACCCGCTTCAAACCGTTTGATACCAGCATCATGGAACTGGCGGATGATATTGCCTATGGCGTACACGACCTGGAAGACGCATTGGCTTTGGGCCTGGTGGATCAGGAGGTATGGATGCACAAAGTATCGGCGTTAATCGCACAAATGGATGACAACCCGATTAAAGAGAATCTGGATACCTATAACCAACTGTTGTTCAGCAAATCACCCAAAGATCGAAAGCATGCGATCAGTAAACTCGTGGGTTATTTCATTCTGCACATTCACCTTACTGAGCTTGATGAGTTTGAAGACCCGATGCTGCGTCTGCAGGCCAAAATGCAGCCCAATGCCTACCGGATATTATTGCTGATAAAAGACTTCGTGATGCATCACGTGATACTGAGACCGGAGTTACAAATGCTGCAATACAAAGGTCAGCAGGTTATCGTTCGTCTGTTCGATATTTTTGCGGCCAACCCCGCCCGCCTTCTGCCAGTTAATGTTATGGAGAATTATGAGGTGCAGGGACACCGAGCCATCGCTGATTACCTGTCCAACATGACCGATGTGTCGGCCGGAAAGCTGTACCACAAGCTGTTAAGCCCGACCTCAGGCTCCATATTCGATCGTACGTAACCGCACTGATCCAGCTTTGCGCCTCCACCAGAAGACAGAACACAAACGGGCACACAAAAAAAAGCCCCTTTAAAAGGGGCTTTTCCAGTCTTGTTCCGCAACTGCTTTTCAGCAATGAGCGAAAAAACGTGCTGATTAACGCTTAGAGTACTGAGTCGCCTTGCGCGCCTTGCGAAGACCCACTTTCTTGCGTTCTACCTCACGTGCATCGCGAGTCAGGAAACCGGCTTGTCGCAAAGTGGGACGCAATGCTTCGTCGTAAGAGAGTAAGGCGCGAGAGATGCCCAAACGGATGGCACCAGCCTGCCCGCTACCACCACCACCTTTAACAGTGATGTTGAAGTCAAAGTTCGAGGCCATATCAGCACGCTCGAGCGGTTGACGGATAATCATGTGCGCCGTTTTACGACCGAAGTACTCTTCAAGCGGCTTACTGTTAATCACGATGTTGCCACTGCCGTTTTTCATGAAAACTCGGGCAGTTGAAGATTTGCGACGGCCTGTGCCGTAGTAGTTGGATGCGGCCATGTTGCCTATATCTCCAGAAGCGTGGGTTGCTGGGCAGCGTGCTCATGATCTTTACCACTGAACACACGCAATTTTCTGTACATGTCACGACCAAGTGCATTCTTGGGCAACATACCTTTTACCGCCAATTCGATAATGCGTTCAGGATGAGTGGCTTGCAGGTCTTCGAAATTAATCGACTTGAGGTTACCGATGTAACCTGTGTGACGGTGGTACATCTTGTTCTTCGCCTTGTTGCCAGTCACCTCAACTTTTGCAGCGTTGATGACAACGATGTAGTCACCGGTATCGACGTGCGGGGTGTATATCGGTTTGTGCTTACCGCGCAGACGGCGGGCAGCTTCAGTGGCTACATTGCCAAGGGTTTTGCCTTCTGCGTCAATGACAAACCATTGTCTTTTAACTTCGGCAGGCTTTGCACTGATGGTGGTCTTGTTCACTACGATGCCTCGGGGCGTTAACTCTTTATTGAGCTTAGCCCGCCATTGTAGAGGACAATGCTGCAGGACTCAAGCATCGGGGAAGCTTATTCAACGGAAAAGATACGCCGCATTGGCCCCACCTGAGAATGGCTGTTGTGCTCGGTAAACCAAAACGTGTGAATCTGGGAAAAGAACCAGCGTGGCCGATTGGCCACGCTGCAAACCACCTTAATAGGAGGGAGGAGAAAAACTATGTACTACACGGACGATTTTGCAATCGGCGGGCCAATCACGAGTGTGGTTTTCACATTTTCAGATTGGTGTGCATCCAGACGTCGGCTATACCCTCACTGAAAGACCGAATTTGGTGTAGCAACGACGCGCACCAACGAATTGATCGAAGGTGCGAGTCAGTTAATTTCCCTGATTTTGAACTGGTTCACCTTTTACTGCAGGCAGTATTTCATGCGTAACGGTTAGTTCGACCGAATACTCCAGCATCTTGCTGACAGAGCAGTACTTCTCAGACGACAAAGAAACGGCACGAGCGACGTGTTTTTCGCTCAAATCATTTCCGTATACCTTGAAATGCACGGAAATTGCGGTAAAAACCGCGGGAATCTCGTCCGCACGCACGGCTTTTAGCTCAATTTCGCAGTCAGTGACAAGCTGGCGAGACTTTTGCAACATCAACATCACATCGAATGCAGTGCATCCGCCCAGGCCCATGAGCACCATTTCCATGGGACGAACGCCAAGGTTACGCCCTCCATGTTCCGGAGAGCCATCCATGACGACTGAGTGGCCACTGCCGGATTCAGCGACAAAGGTCATATGATCCAACCATTTAACACGCGATTGCACAGTAAAGTTCCTCTCGTTAACGGAGACGTTTGCGAAATAGTGCCTATTTTACTGAAGTTATCAAAAAAGCGGCCGATCAATGTTTGACGGTATAGAGAACAGCCGGGTCACAAATGGCCCAGCGCAAACATTGAGTACGGAGAGAGACTGGATATGCTAGCGCCTCGTATAGCTCCACCACCAGTAGAGTGGATGGATATTTTTCTACGGAGCAGTCACCGACGACAGTATCCGGCCAAAACCACGATTATTCATCATGGTGATGTGCCAGAGACACTGTATTACATCGTTGACGGCTCTGTCAGTGTAGTCATCGAAGATGACGATGGACGTGAGATCGTACTTGCTTATTTAAGCGCGGGCGATTTCTTCGGCGAAATGGGATTGTTCGAAGAGGACAGCCAACGCAGCGCATGGGTCGTGGCCCGTGTCAAGTGTGAGCTGGCTGAAATGAACTATGATCAGTTCCGCCGCCTGGCTACTGAGCAACCTGAATTGCTTTACTCACTAACCACTCAAATGGCAGCTCGTCTTCGCAAGACCAGCGTCAAGGTTCGTGACCTGGCATTCCTGGATGTGACTGGCCGTGTTGCCTCAACACTGCTTGATCTGGCAAAAATGCCAGACGCCATTACACACCCGGACGGTATGCAAATTCGCATCACCCGTCAGGAAATTGCCAGAATAGTCGGATGCTCTCGCGAAATGGTGGGCCGAGTTCTGAAAGAGCTTGAAGATCGCGGTCTTATCCACGCTCGCGGCAAGACCATGGTTATCTACGGCACGCGTTAAAGCGCGCCGCAGCATAGTCCTGAAAAAGGGGATGTCGGAGATGCTTTCTCTCACATCCCCTTTTTCGTTCAGGCCTGTTTATTTCCAAACAAGGCCGCCAGTGCATCCCCGGGATCGGGCGCGCGCATAAACGCTTCACCGACCAAAAACGCATTCACCTTATGCTTTTGCATGAAGTGAACATCTTCGATGGACAAGATGCCACTTTCGGTAACCACTGTTGTACCCGAAGGAATCGATGTAAGCAGATCAACGGTTGTGTTCAATGACACATCAAACGTGCGCAAATCTCGATTATTGATGCCCAACAGCATTGGTGACAGCGCCAAAGCACGGTCCAACTCCTGTTGATCATGCACCTCAACCAGAACATCCATACCCAGCTCTACCGACTGGTTATACAAGTCCTGCATTTTCGCATTGTCAAGCGCCGCAACGATCAGCAATACGCAATCAGCCCCTATTGCGCGTGCTTCACTCACCTGATAAGCATCGATAATAAAATCTTTGCGGATCACCGGTAAATCGCATGCACTGCGTGCCAGCTTCAAGGCATCCTCACTACCTTGAAAAAAGTCTGCATCGGTCAATACCGAAAGGCAACTGGCGCCACCAGCCTGATAACTTTTCGCGATTTCGTCTGGTTGGAAATTTTCACGTAACACGCCTTTACTTGGGCTGGCCTTTTTCACCTCGGCAATTACTGCGGGCCGGCCTTTTCCCAGACTGGAAGCAATAGCTGCACAAAAACCGCGCGGCGCATCAGCTCTTTGCGCTTGCTGCAATAAAGCCTGCTCACTTACCTGCTTTGAACGAAAGGCAATCTCTTCATTTTTTCGATGAAGTATTTTTTTTAAAATATCAGGAACATCAGGTGCATCAGCCATGGCCAAGCTCCTGACTAAGAGCGGCCAATTGCTTTAGTTTGTTTGCCGCTTCACCACTGGCAATGATGTCGCGTGCTTTTTCTACTCCACTTTCTATCGAGTCAGCAGCACCACCAACATATAAAGCGGCACCGGCATTCATCAACACAATATCTTTAGCCGCGCCATCTTCGTTAGCCAAAACCGAGTTAATCATCGCTAGACTCTGTTCAGGACCATCAACTCTGATCGCGTCGATAGATTGCGCTTCAATACCAAACAGGCCAGGGTTAATTTCAAACTCGGTAACCTGTCCGTTTTTAAGTTCTGCAACATGTGTGGCACCGGATAAACTGATTTCATCCATGCCACCGTCGCCGTGCACTACCAATACATGCTCACTACCAAGCTTGTTTAATACATCAGCCAGTGACTTGACCCACATGGGATCGTACACACCTAACAACTGTCGCTTTGTACCAGCAGGATTGGTCAGCGGACCCAGAATATTGAACACCGTGCGTACACCCATTTCACGGCGCGGACCAATCGCGTGTTTCATCGCACTGTGATGCCTCGGTGCGAACATAAACCCGACACCGACTTGTTCAACACAACGTGCTACTTGTTCGGGATCAAGATCGATATTCACGCCGGCAGCTTCAAGAAAATCTGCCGCACCGGATTTGCTCGATACCGAACGGTTACCATGTTTGGCGACTTTTACACCACCCGCCGCAGCGACCAGCGAACAACAAGTTGAAATGTTAAAGGTGCTGGTTGCATCACCACCGGTGCCAACAATGTCTATTGCACTTTCATGAACAGTGACGGCGTCGGCTAACTCACGCATAACCGTTGCAGCTGCGGCCACTTCATCCACAGTCTCACCTTTCATGCGCAGCGCCACCAGAAGACCACCAATTTGAGAAGGCGTTGCATCTCCTGTCATTACCTGCTGCATAACGCTTGTCATATCAGCCATGGAAAGGTCACGCTTCTCCAGTAGCTGCGCTAGTGCGGTTTGAATGTTCATGTTGTTATTCCTGCTGGTCCAGCGCAAATCCGGCGCTGGTGAGAAAGTTCTGCATCAAGGCATGTCCGTGTTCACTGCTAATCGATTCAGGATGGAATTGCACCCCCTCAATCAACTCTGTGGTGTGCCGCACACCCATGACCTCTTCCATTTTACCTGCTTGATCTACCGTCCAGGCGGTAACCTGCAAACACGACGGAACACTGTCGGGTGCAATGACCAGGGAATGATAGCGCGTCGCCGTAAACGGGCTGGGAAGATCAGCGAAGACTCCTTCTCCATTATGATGAATCTGAGAGAGCTTGCCATGCATGATTTCTTTAGCATGCACAATTTGACCACCAAAATGCTGACCAATACTTTGATGCCCAAGGCACACGCCCATTACGGGTATTTTGCCCGCAAAATAATCCAGCGCCTCCAGAGTGATACCCGCCGAATCAGGATTACCCGGACCCGGTGACAGCAACAAGGCACTGACCAAATCGTTTTGTAATGCTTCCACCGACACCTGATCGTTGCGGTAAACCATTACATTGGCACCTAGCTCGCGAAGATACTGAACCAGGTTATAGGTGAATGAATCGTAGTTATCGATAACCGCCAGCGTACTCATGAGCGTGGCTCCGGTTGCGAATCCGATATCAGCGCTGGCATTTCATCCAGACCGGCTTCTGCCATAGCGACTGCACGAATGATAGCTCGTGCTTTACTCATCGTTTCTGCCCATTCCGAATCGGGGTCTGAGTCGTAGACTATTCCGGCACCAGCCTGAACATGTAATTCGTTGTCCTGTATCACCGCTGTTCGAATGGCAATTGAGGTATCCATATTACCGTTCCAGGACAAGTAGCCCACCGCGCCGGAATACACACCGCGCTTGACGACTTCCAGCTCTTGCAAAATTTCCAGAGCTCGCACTTTTGGCGCACCCGATAAGGTACCCGCTGGAAACGTCGCTCTGAGTACATCAATCTGACTCATTCCGTCGTTAAGCTTGCCCACCACATTCGACACGATATGCATTACGTGCGAGTAGCGTTCAACACTGAACTTGTCTGTCACTTCCACACTACCGGTTTTTGCAATACGGCCGATATCGTTACGCCCAAGATCAATCAACATTAGATGTTCAGCCAGCTCTTTCGGGTCAGCCATCAAACTTTTTTCATTGGCCAGATCCTGCTCCTCGCTCGCACCTCTGGGCCGTGTGCCCGCTAAAGGTCGTACGGTAACTTCACCGTCTTCAAGACGCACCAGAATCTCCGGCGACGCGCCTACAACGTAGTGATCGCCCAAATTCAAATAAAACATGTACGGTGACGGATTGAGGATGCGCAAGGCTCGATACAAATCGAGCGGAGGCGCTTCATAAGGTACTGATAATCGTTGCGACAGCACCACCTGCATGCATTCGCCATCTTTAATGTACTGACGAATCTTATTCACCGCCTCTTTGTACCCGGATTCGGTAAAACCGCTTTTAAAATCAGATTCGTTAGTTATATTGGAACGCTTGACACTTTGTAACTGCGGCATTGTTGAATGCAGGTTTTTATGCAGCTCACCAAGGCGTTTGAGTCCGTTTTGATAAGCATCGTCGTTTGCCGGATCGACCAGCACCAGTAGCGTAAGCTTGCCACTGAGATTGTCGAACACCACCAGCTCATTCACTTCCATGAGCAATATGTCAGGATTACCTAACGGATCAGGATGCGGATTGGGCCCAAGCCTTGGTTCTATCAGGCGAACGGTATCGTAACCAAAGTAGCCAACCAGTCCGCCGGTTACGCGCGGCAAACCTTCTATATCCGGCAACCTGCACTGATGTTGGTACTCATCAATCCAGCTAAGCGGGTCTTCATGCTCGAACGACTCACTGTGAGAAGCGTCGCTACCGGCATCGCGCTCTACGGAAATCTGATTTGCGGTGATGCGGATGATGGTTGAACAAGGCAACCCGATGATGGAGTAGCGTCCCCACTTCTCGCCGCCGACAACCGACTCGAACAAAAACGAATAGGGTTTATTTGCCAATTTGACAAACGTAGTTAAGGGGTTTTCAAAGTCCGCAACGATCTCGCAGTGCAACGGAATTCTGGTGTAACCTTCGGCGGACAAGCGCTCGAATTCTTGGGGGGTCATAGTAGCGATCCTGAATCGATTTTTAATAAACAAAAACGTGTGATCAGTCGAGCTGATCTTAAGGCTTGTCGGGACTACCCCGTAGCCTTGTTAACGAGCTAGATTCGCCAACGCCAACGGTTTTGTTTAAAAGAAATGCTCATCAGTTCAGCCTTTTGGTCGTGATGCATGTGTCTGACGACTCAAGTCGCCAGAGGGCAATACTATCCCAATAAGCTTCCACTGCGTCAACCCCAAAAAACAACAATGTGAAGGATCAACATCAATTTTTGTCGAATTGGTTAACCGGAAGGCCAGAGCCGGTATTATTGATGCAACGCCAATTTGGCACTTTTTCAGGTTTTCACCATGACCACGATTAAACAAGACGACCTCATCGACAGCGTGACCGATGCGCTGCAATTCATGTCCTACTACCACCCGAAGGATTACATCGATGCGGTACACGCGGCATGGCAGCGTGAAGAATCGCCCGCGGCCAAAGATGCCATGTCGCAAATTTTGATTAACTCACGCATGTGTGCAGAGGGCAAACGGCCCATCTGTCAGGACACCGGGATTGTCACCGTGTTTATGCGCGTCGGTATGAACGTGCAATGGGACGCCAGCATGGATTTGCACAGCATGATTAACGAAGGTGTGCGACGCGCTTACATGCTACCGGATAACAAACTGCGTGCATCCATACTGAACGACCCTGCCGGTGCACGTAAAAATACCGGTGACAACACACCGGCCGTTATACACATTGATATTGTCGAGGGAGATACGGTCGATGTCGACATCGCGGCAAAAGGTGGTGGCTCTGAAAATAAATCAAAACTTGCCATGCTGAACCCCAGCGACAGCATTGTTGACTGGGTCGTTAAAACGGTACCAGCAATGGGTGCAGGCTGGTGCCCGCCAGGTATGCTCGGTATTGGTATTGGTGGCACCGCTGAGAAAGCCACGGTGCTAGCCAAAGAATCATTAATGGACGCGATCGATATTCAGGAGCTCAAAGACCGTGGTCCCTCTAATCGCATTGAAGAACTGCGGCTTGAAATATTTGAAAAGGTCAACGCACTTGGCATAGGCGCACAAGGTCTTGGCGGGCTTACCACGGTAGTGGATGTCAAGATCAAGGATTATCCAACGCATGCGGCATCATTGCCAGTGGCCATGATTCCGAACTGCGCGGCAACCAGGCACGCGCACTTTGTGCTCGACGGCAGCGGTCCTTACCTGCAAACACCACCAAAACTTGAAGACTGGCCATCAATCACATGGGATGCAGGAGCCGGTTCAAAACGCGTCAATCTGGACACCATTACACCCGAAGAAGTGGCAACCTGGAAAACCGGAGAAACACTGCTGCTCAACGGTCGTATGCTCACCGGTAGAGATGCCGCGCACAAGAAAATTCAAACTCTTTTGGCCAATGGTGAAGGCTTGCCTGAAGGCGTTGATTTTAAAAATCGCTTTATTTACTACGTTGGACCGGTCGATGCTGTCCGCGATGAAGCGGTTGGACCAGCCGGCCCCACAACCTCAACCCGTATGGATAAATTTACCGAAATGATGCTGGCCGATACCGGCCTTCTGGGCATGATTGGTAAAGCAAAAAGAGGTCCAAGCGGGATTGAAGCTATCCAGAAACACTCGGCTGTGTATTTAATGGCTGTTGGCGGTGCGGCGTACTTGGTATCGAAAGCCATTAAAGAAGCGCGCATCATCGCTTTCGAAGAACTGGGTATGGAAGCAATACACGAATTCATTGTCGAAGATATGCCTGTCACAGTGGCCGTCGATTCGCGCGGAGAGTCCGTACATCAGACAGGACCTGCGCTATGGCGTGGCAAAATTGAAAGCGGTGAAGTGAAACCTGTTTACTTTGTATAACCGGGCACCTGTTTCGTTTTAGCGTATTTGTCCTAAACTAATGTACCAGCGGCGACGGCAATGGGTCCGCCGCGCTGAACTTGACAGGATACGCTCCATGCATCACTCAGGCGCTTTATCTATGAAAGCCATTCGTCTGTACCGCCTTGTTTTAACCATACTGATGGTGCTCACCCTCGCTGGCTGTGCAGCATCAGACACGGGTGCACCCTCTGCTCGCCTGGGCAGCAAAATTCAAGTGTGCAAAGGCGGTGATGTCACGGTTGATTCGTCAAGACAGTGTCTGCAAGACGACGCTGCATGCTACCAACTGGCAAACGGTAAATGGTGTACCGGGGAACGCGGCAACGTTTGTCCGGCAGGTTCGATCAAAATTCCTCAAGGTAGTGCCTGCCCACCTGGTGCCCGGTGCATTAAATATGGCGAAAGTCTGAACTGTGCTATTCAGACTCGTTAAGCTTAACTAACCTTGGCTATCGCCTGATTCATCTGTTTTATAACCGAATCGTATTTGTTCGCATCGTTTGCATTAGCAGCACCGAAAATGGCTGACCCTGCTACAAACGTATCTGCACCCGCTGCAGCTATGTCAGCGATGTTGTCAACTTTGACACCGCCATCGACTTCCAATCTGATTGGTCTGCCCGATAAGTCTATGCGTTTTCTGGCGTCACGCAGTTTCTCGAGTGTGCCCGGTATAAACGCCTGACCGCCAAATCCGGGATTAACCGACATCAGTAGCACGATATCTATCTTATCCATGACATGTTCCAGTACATGCAATGGTGTTGCAGGATTAAACACAAGACCGCATTGCAAACCGGCATCACGAATTAACTGCAACGAGCGATCAATGTGTTGTGATGCCTCCGGATGGAACGTAATACTGCTGGCACCGGCATTGATAAAATCAGTGATCAGCTGATCGACTGGTGAAACCATCAGATGCACATCAATTGGTGCCGTGATGCCGTGCGATCGCAGTGCATCGCATACCAGTGGGCCAATCGTGAGATTCGGCACATAATGATTGTCCATAACATCAAAATGCACCCATTGCGCACCGGATGCCAGCACATCACTGACTTCATCTCCCAGGCGTGCAAAATTAGCGGACAGAATCGATGGGGCGATGATTGGGGCTTGCATGACGGATTAGATATTAAAGATTAATTTGATAACTGTAGCGGTTTTGAGCGTGACACGCGACCTGAAAAAAAAGTCATTGAAGCCGATAACACGAAGACAATCATTTTTTCTTCGCCAATGGCCCGCGCAAGCAATCATCAACCAGCCAGCTCGCCGATTTTCAGGCTCGATTCACCCGAAACGCTGGACGTGGATGCGCACAAAGCAGCTGCAGCAAAGCCGCAAAGAGGTGCCTGGCGCTACCTGGCCGATCTGTTTGAGCAGGCTGGAACACACCAGAGCCATCAATTTTCGATTGAACCCGATGCCACCCTGTGGCGCATCAGATACCGGTGCGTAGAGGGCTATGTTGAGAACATCGTAGACGATCCGAGCGTGTTGATCTGGGCACTGGATGCATTGCAAATAGCTCTTTGGGGCGAGGAATACCACGATTTGGACAATCGCACCACCCGCTTCACCTGGGCTGGTTCACCCGTCAGCCAGCTGGTAGAGCTAAAAGTGCTCGACACGGTCAATGGCGAGCTGCTGCAGTTTGATACCGAACCACTGCAGCCAATGCCACCGACACTCGATGAATTGCATTTGCAAAGCCGGCAGCTTGATGAGCTGCGAGCACGATTAAAGCAGCAAAGCGGCATGATTCTGCTGACCGGTAATGAACCCTATTTGCTCGACAACGCGCTGTTGGCAATGAATCAAGAGCTGATTTCGCCGGACCGCAACCTGCTGTCTGTCAGCAAGCGACATCGTTATAGTCTGCCAAGAACGACACAGGTCTGTCTTGCCGAGATTCCCGATGCCTACATCGGTGATACCTGGAAACGAGCGCTGGAAACATCTCACAACGCTGTTCTGATTAATGCTGATGTTCCTGCCCAGTTTCATGAAAAGCTGGCCAATGCCTGTGACCAGGGCATCCTGATAGTACAGGCAATGTTGGTCAGTAACGCTGCCGAATCATTAAACAGGCTGAACGCGAGCGTGATTCGGCGAACACCACTTCACCGGGCAGTTAACACCGTTGTTAATCAATTTCACGTCAACACTCTCTGCCAGGGTTGCGCCTGCAACGCATCATTAACTGATGATGAAATACGCTGGTTAGAACAGCTACGCACGCCGGTAACTGAAAATGTTGTTGGCTGGTTGGCTGACGGCAACACCGAGCAATTTATGCTGGCTGACGGATGCGAAAGCTGCCATGGCACAGGAAAAGGTAAACCGCTTTCTGTTTTCGATATAGTGCATCGGGATGAAAAGAGCCACCTTTTCCCTATTGGTCCGCAGTCGTCATCACATCACAAGACCAAAGCGCTACAGCACCAGTTAATGTCTCTCGCCAGAGCTGGCAACATCTCACTGAGCGAGGTGTTTCGCGTTCTGGAACAGGCCGGTTAACAGACTTCCAACCAAACCTTCCACGCCGTACCTCAGGCCGTACCTCAGTTCACTACTTTAAAGTTTAAGCGTAAGCTTAAGCCGCTTCGGCATCGTCGGAACGATTATCGTTAACCGGATTGACATCAAGGCCGCCGACCACACGCAGTTTCGGTGCGGTTGCGGTATCAATTCGATCTTCTGTATAGGTATGTTCGTTAAGCAACCGGTCTGACCATACCAGCCCGGATGCAGACTCACCGCTCATCGGTTTGTACATGTTGCCATTAAGCTGATTCTGAACTACCAGATAATTGCGAAGCTGATTGAACATGTTGCGATCAACTTTGCCAGCTTTTCTCCAGAACGCTTTTAGAGACGACTGCGATGTTATTCCTGGCAGATTATAAATTGCTTTGCCCAGCGTCTTAACCGGTGTTCCGTGAAACAAAGATGACATGCCCACCGTACTGTTGATCACAACGGTACCTTGAGCGTGTGTTAGCAGTGTTGGCAGACAAAGATCATGAACGTAGAAGACTCTGCCCTGCAGACCAAGTTCGCTGACAAGATTATTGAACAAGTTGGTGTAATCAGTGTAACCACGATCGAGCGGATGATGTTTGAATACAATTGCCTTGTTACTAGGTGCATGCTTTGCAAATGATGTCAGTACGTCACCAATAAAATGCTCAATCGAATTATATTCCGAATGCACAACCACCTGCATATCACAGTGTACTTGTAATGGACAGACAAAATAATTGTGTTCGAATTCAGGTAACAAGTTATCAAGTACATGACGCTCCTTGCGCTTAAAGCGTACTTTTCTGAATCCTGAAATAATCCAGCGAAAGCCCTCCGGCAGCCAGCGAAAATCACGATGATGCTGGTACCCTGGAAACTGCTTTTTCTTAAAGGCACTGGCCAGATAGTAAGCCATGGAATAAATCGCGATTAGGCTGAACACGTTTATTGAAAATTCGTGTTCTTTGTACTCAGGATTCAGCTTGCGCGGAAGATTGAAGCCTTTTTGCAACATTGGCGAATGGCCATTAACACCATCTTCTTCCAATGTAATGAAATTCGGGCGGATGTAGCCTTCTTCGAATACGAAAATTCGTACGTCATGTCGTTTCGCAACATCACGCGCAATGCGATGATAAATCCGGCAATCGCCAAACAAGTAAATACGTCCGATTTTCTTGTTAACAATCAAACGTTCCAGAAATGCATCCCAATGACGCAGTTCACCGGCATAGTCAATTGCACCGGGCTGCTTGTAGAACAGCTTGTCACCGCCGTTTAAATTCACTTTGTGAACGTTAAAGCCGCGTTCGCTCAGTTCCTTTGAAAATCGGGAAAAGAAAGGCCCGATAGGTCCCTGCAATAACAACACATCACGGCGCATATCGAAGCCCTCTTACGATATTAACCACTTTATTCAGTTGTCTTGCGGACCAGCCGCTGGATATATTCTTCTTCATTGCTCGTTGGCTTATTATTGTTTGCACCAAATCCTCTGGTGTCGTGAACTCTCCGGTCGCGATATCAACGTATCTCGGATACGCGATTAACGACAGGTACACCAGTTCATCCAGCGTTCGGCGACGCTTGCGCCGCTCTATCGGTTGATGATCTTCAGTCAATCCCCAACCTGCGTAAAACGGTGCCCCGTAAGTCACCACCCGCTTACCTCTTAATAACGCTTCAAACCCTGACAGCGATGTCATGGTATGCAACTCATCGCACGCATCAATACAATCAACAATGGACGCATCCGCATCGACTATATCCGCATGTTCTTCCAGAACCTGCCTGGCCACTGCGCCCTTCCGGTTTCCGGCCACCACATCCGGATGTGGCTTGTAGCGAATCCAGGCATCCGGCCTGGCAAGGCGAGCGGCAATCAGTAACTCCGCATTTTTGCGAACACCGTCACAACCTCGCTGTATTGATTGATCATCTTCAACCTGCCCAACTACCAGTACATGGGCCTTTCCAGCATCAGGTAACAGTAAGTTACTTTTCGTTCCTATGTTATATTTCGACAGGCCGGCCGATAAGATGAGCTTTTTTAGTGCGACAGCACGAAAAATATTTTCCGGGGTGCAATCTTGCCGATTTAACAGCTCCTCAAGGTCTGAAGGACGGGCCGGGTCGAGGTATAAACCACGTCTGTCCATCACCAGCGACGCTGGCGCGTTGAAGTCTGACCCCAGTCCGATGGAGCGCAGAAAACCGTCCTCAAGGCGAAATACCGGTAACCCATCATCAGCCTGCGCTGAATCGGGCTTAATATCGCCGAACGCTCTGTAACCCCACGTTATTTTGGCATTTGCGGCATCCGCTCCGGCCCGACCGGCAAACGCCACCGAGCCATCCGGGGAACGCAAATACTGCTGAACGTATTTTTGCTTCCATGGTGTGATACCAACACAGTCGAAGTGCTGCGCATTTTCAGCAAACATACGCAATTGAAGTTCTACGTGCTGCAGGCACTCATGCAACTGCCACGCTTGACCGGTGACCGGGTTACAGTAACGAGCCAATGCGATATGGGTAGCAAAGAACATTTCATCAATGCTGCGTTTCTGTGTTCGGCGTGTTATCGGAGAGCGATCATCAGTGAGTCCCCAGCCAGCGTAAAAAGGCTGACCAAAAACAACCACCGGCTTATCACACAGCAGCGCCTCATAACCCAGCTGAGAAGTGCCAACGTATACTTTATCAACGCTCTTTAACAATCGCATCGGATTTACCGATTCGGCATTGAGTCGAACACCCAATTGCTCGGCCAGCTCTGACAAATAACCCTGCTTGCGACCACTGACGACATCCGGGTGAACTTTAACGATGATTTCCGCATCGGGATTTTCATCGATCGCTGCAATAAGCATGCTTTTAAAACTCGCGGCAGTCATTGCACCAAAGCGAACCGATGCATCATCGCGAGTTTGATCAACCACGATCACCTGCTTTCGTTCTTTGCGGTTCCCAGTTGATGAACCGGTGCTATCGACTGCTGTGCTGATTTCAGACTTGGCAGAGGTATAGTTGTACTTGGTGATGTTGTTTGCCACCAGTCGATGTCTGCACTGACGGGCATAGTTGAGCTGATCGTGTGATACCGCCCGATCGAACTCCACCGGCTCCAGATTCAGCAAGTTTTCAAGATCACATGGAGTACTGCTGTCGTAGTACACACCGGTTTTATCGAGTAACAATGAATAGCTCACACGAGAATGTGGATCGGCCGCACTGCTCCTTATCCAACCATCCTCAAGATAAGTGACCTCCAACCCGTGCTGCCGGGCGAATGACAGTGCCTTTTTTGTGTTGGTCTTTCTACCCCACACCAGCACCTGGCTGATCGCATGCAATTGTTTTTTCGCTTGTGACGCGGACAGAACAGCGTTAACACCAGCCAACTGCGGCAGATGACGAATGGCTCGCAACCCACCCGAGAATGCAACCGCTATTTCAGCGTCTTGGCGGGATTCAATTTGTGCAGCTACAGCAACCACGGAATGAAAATCAAGTCAGTACTGCTAAAGCACCCAGAGCCAATAAACAACCAATAGTAATATCGGTTATCCATCGCTTTCGGGATTCGGCGCCGAGATCAACACCCTCTTCTCTTGGAATGTCGGGCAGTACTGATTTAGGACCCGACGTTGCCTGTTCCGCAATCTCGGTCACTCGATGCAAAGGAATATCGCAGGCCATGGCATAGCCCAGAAAGGTATTAACCACTTTCTCGCCGCCGTCACCCGGGTTTTGTCTGATGATCAGAGTCAGATAGTTAATCGATGTCATGTCGAGCCCCTGATCGCGTCCAAGCTTTCTGACATGACCAAGATCTTTTTCAAGTGCAACCAGCGTATCCAGATGCTCGTCAAGCTTTTCAGCGGTAATGGCAGCGGGTCCGTGTTGTTTTTGGGAGGTTTCAAGCGCAGTTGCGCGCATGCCAGCCTGCTCTTCAAGCTTGCCATGAACGCCCAACTCAACCAGAACATTGACCGTGTGGAACGGAATACCTCTTGCCATGATCTCTTCTTTAACATCATGGATATCACCCATTAACGCAACCACTTCGTCAACCACTCTCTTGGTCGCGTTCTTGGTTGTCTCCGATTCCACAGCTGTCGCCGGCTCGGATGAACCGACGGTCGGCATGGTTGATTTTTCCGGGTGAACGGGTTGTGCGGCAGCCAAAGTATTGTCCCGTGATGGATACGTCCTGTAAATGCAGGAAACAAGCCATTAAGACCGTTGAAATCAGGTCCCGAACTGGGCGCTGATACACTGTTCAATGGCCTCGGAATTGCACCTGTTAAGGCTTGAAGTCGCGCTGAAAAGCCGATGACTCCGACAGGTACCGAAACACCCATGAACGTGCTGTTTGTATCCGAAACCCGATTCACTCACACGCCTTATCGTGACGGATCAACCCGCTATCGCTGTTTTCACATGGCTGAAGCGCTGCAGTCTGCGGGCCATCTGGCCGATGTCAGCACGCTGGAAGCCATCGATCTGGCGAATTTAAGCCGCTACGATGTCGTGAGCGTGCATCGCCCCGGCACCAGCAAAAAACTGCTGAGTGTGCTCGAACGGTGTTCAAAACACGGCATCAAGACGGTTGCAGATATCGACTCACTCGAGTTCGACCCGAGCTTGGCCCCACAATCTTCAAAATGTCAGCTGCGAAATGCAAGCCCTGCTTCGGTACGCGCGGCGTTCATGAGCCAACAACGATCGCTTGGCTTTTTCGATGAAGTATCGGTGGCTACCGAGGCGCTGGCACGTGCACGTCGAGCGCAAGATCCCAGTCAGCCGGTATACGTTGTGCCAAATGGACTGTCAAATTATTGGCTATCTTGCAACGACAAGACTAAAGCCGATATCTCAGAATCTAAACGCATCAGTTTTTTCTCCAGTCGGTCGTGTGTTGAACCTGACTTTGCGCAAGCTTCAGACGCTGTCGCTGAGTTTTTAAAAGAATCACCCGGCGCTGAATTCAACATAGTCGGACCGCTCGATCTGGACGGCACAACAATAGAACCATCACAAACCGTTCGCGGTGCCTGGACTGATTTCATGAATATGCCAGCTGAATTGGCAAAAACGTGGATTAGCATCGCGCCGTTAGAAAAGAACAGTATTAATTACGCCAAACCACATACGAAATTCATTGAATCTGCTGCATTCGGTGTACCGCTGGTCTGTTCACCAACCGCTGATCTTGAACGACACAATGTGCCAGGTTTACATCTGGTGGAAAGCAAAGAACAGTGGCGAGCAGCATTTGAAGAATTATCCGACAAAAACTACTACCGCAGCTGTCAAAAGGAATTACAGGAATATGTACGCGACTGCTGCCTTGCAAACCACAGCGCAATGACTTTAATCGAGCAATGGAGCGCCAACCCTGAAACAAGCAACGATGAGACTGTTACTACTTTATCCGCAGCAAGCTGATAAGCCCAAACAAAGGCTGACTCGCACCGGCGCACAACTCAGTGGCATAACGCAGTCAGTGCGTTCCCTTCTGGATCGCTCTTCAGGCTCAACAGTCAAAGTAACCGAGTTTGCCTACGAAAAAGGCAATAACGATGTTGCTACTAATCCGGCTGCCGATCGAAGCAGTTTGGCTTCCGTTTTCGATGAAACCGATTTGGTTATCGATATTTCAAGTCAGCCAGATATTAATGTTGCGCAGCGCGATTTTGCCGGGCCAATCGTTCACCTATCAGCGGCGTTCGATGGGTCATTCGCCTGCAATGATATTGCAATTCAAGGCCGTGGACGTTTGATGCAAAGCGAGGTGGTCAGCTGCATTAGTGCTTCACGTGAACCGTACATCGATTTACTGCCCAGCACACAAGAACTGGATGCCAATATGCACTATGCGGCATTCTCACCGCTACCGACAAGAGTTGGCGATGCGTTTTATCGTAATGAGAAAGATCACGCACTCATATTTCTGTCGTACCCTGATCATCAGCGCAACGACGATATACTCAACGGCGATCTACAGGTCCTTAGTCAAACTTTACACACCGTAGAAAACCTTCGTTCACTCACATTCATCTGTGAAAGCCTCACAGATGTGCCACTTATTCAGCAAGTTGCTGATGCACTTAAACAATCTCTTGGCCTCTCACCGAGTATTTGGGGTTTGCGCAAAGGCGAATTCCATGACATGTTTTCAATAATGGCGAAATCGAGCGTAGTTTTCTTCGGTGGCAACTCAATGTATGCCGATGCGATAATTCGCGGCATACCGGTGTTCCCGTGGAGAACCAGCCAGCTCGGCACTGAAAACATTGCAGAAGCTTATAAGCGTTACGCCGAGAACCACGATCGGGAAGCATTGCTTGAACAGCAACGTAAACAGCTGGATAGATTGTTCGAAGCACAATACCTGGATGCGACCATACCCAACCATCGAAACTGTTTTGATCATGTCCTGTCCGATCTCATCAACCATGCGGTTCACGGACAGCCATTTGAATTACAACCCGCTGGTTCGTCGCAACCAGAATGGGTCATTGCACCTGCCACCATGACCGAGGAACGCACTATGCCCGATAAACTCAGACGCTCAGTCTGGGGTGACAGGCAAAAGCTATTGCAATTCAAACAGCCGCAAAATCATGAAATTGTGCGTAGCAATGATAGGCATGATCGACAGGTATTCACTCGGGTAAAGTAAGGCTCTTTCAATATTATCGGCGAAGCCGTTAATTTTCACTTCCTGCACCAGCAGATGCCTGTTATTCAGCTCAATAGTTGAACAAGTTTCAATATTCAGACAAACTTGGTGCAGCCAGCGTAGTTATCAAGCTTCCGGGTGAACTGAAAATGAGAAAGCTACTGTCAATATTCTTGTTAACCCTCTCTTGCAGTGCGGCTGCAGAGTGGATCGAGTATTCAACCCGGTCGAATGGTGATATCTATTTTTTCGATAACTCGCGAATAGAAAAAACTGGCGACGAATTATATGTTTGGACCAGGGTCAGGTACAAGACTTCAGTGATGGCGGCATCGAGCTACCAGAGTCTTATCAAATTAGACTGTACAGAAAATTCAGAAACCGTTTTGCAAGATACTTTCTATACAGATAAAAACTGGACTAAAGCCGCAATGAAAACTAACACCAACGCGAAACCGGAAAAAAACGTGTCGGCAAATTCAGCTAGTGCTTTGTTGGTTAATATTCTTTGCAAAGTTTGAGACAAAAAAAACTCGCGCTACTTTCGCAGCGCGAGTGATCAGGTCCCTGTAGGTTTGTTTTGCGAATAGCCCTTAATTTATCGGGCTTGCAGTAATTTTAAATATGAAACCATCGTCGGTAGCAGCATACAACGCAGAGTCCGGACCCATTGCCAAACCACGATATCTGGTCGTAATTCCGGTGGGCATAATGATCGCGCCTTTAACAGAAAGCCCGTCATCCGCAAGATCGTAAACATCAATGCGCGACCCTGGTGGGGTGTTTCCAAAACCAATCCCCATGATACCCGCAGCCAGACGCCCTTCGTAGATACCCCAATTTTCACCTGTCAGGAAAGCAGCAGAACCGGTTCCCTGAGAGAAACCGTGATTATTCCACGACGGTGGCATCAGGTCTTCAAATCGAGTATCGCTCATAGGGGTGTAAGCTGCTCGAATAGCAGGGTCCATAGCATCCATCTGATTGGGCTCATAACCACAGTACTGGTCAGGGCATTCGCCTCTTCCACCTCGATTTTGTCCAGGATCCCAACCGGCATTACCGCCATTGACCAACTTGGTAATTTCATCACTGTGCCATGGTCCGTGTTCCGCTGTGAAAGCTGCGCCATCACTGGGACGGAAATCTATTCCCTGAACATTTCTGTGCCCATAGGTGTAGATTCGCTTGTCAAAACCTTCAGGTGGGTTGTTTTCCGGGTGTGCGTTTCCGTCACCATCAATCCGGAGTATTTTCCCGCAAAGTAATTGACCATCCTGAGGACAAATACCTCTGTGACGATCACCGCCTGCAACCCACAAGTATCCGTCCGGTCCTATGCGTAAACGGCCACCGTTGTGCGCTCCAGGCCCACCAAAGGGTTGATCGGATTCGAATGGCTTGTATTGAATATCTGTGACAATGTCGGTTCGATCA
>CALJNA010000123.1 GCA_937981955.1 uncultured Granulosicoccaceae bacterium | reverse complement strand
CTTGGCGCCAGTATTCACTTGAAATTACCTATTGATCCGTTTAAAACTTACGTAGCGCGAATCTACTGGACCGCTCCTGTTTATACCTAACAAACGAGGACACCAATCATGTCGAATAATACCGCTGAAGTTTTAAACCCTGCAACACAACGGTTAAACCAATGGCTTAACGATTTCTCAGCAGCACTGGAAAAAGGTGATTCAAATGCTGCAGCTCAGATGTTTGACGCTGACGGCTTTTGGCGTGACTTTGTCTCATTCACATGGAATCTAAAAACCATGGAAGGGCGCGACGAGATTGTAGCAATGCTTGATGCAACGCTTGCCAATGTGAAACCTGCCAATTGGCAGCTTGTTGGGGAAGCAACGGAGGCTGATGGTATTACCGAAGGGTGGATAACATTTGATACGGCTGTGGCTTCGGGTGAGGGGCATATACGATTAAACGATGCGGGTTGCTGGACCCTACTCACCACAATGAAATCGCTTACTGGATTTGAAGAAAAAGCGGGTCGTACTCGTGAAACTGGTGTTGCACACGGTGCTGATAAGGCGCGGAAAACATGGCTTGAGAAAAAACAGGCAGATGAGGCGTCACTGGGATACGACACACAACCATATTGTGTCATTATCGGTGGCGGTCAAGGTGGCATAGGCCTTGGCGCGCGGCTAAAACGTTTGGGCGTGCCCACTATCATCATTGAAAAAAATCCAAAAGCCGGTGACAGCTGGCGTAATCGATATAAATCCTTGTGTTTGCACGACCCGGTTTGGTACGACCACTTGCCATACATGAAATTTCCCGAGCATTGGCCGGTATTTGCTCCCAAAGACAAGATTGGTGATTGGTTGGAAATGTACACGAAAGTCATGGAGTTGAACTATTGGGCTTCAACGACTTGTGAGCAAGCTAATTACGATGATGCAACTGGCACCTGGACGGTAAAGGTTACGCGAGAAGGTAAAGAAGTTGTGCTCAATCCCAAGCAGCTTGTGTTAGCTACAGGTATGTCGGCGGTGCCGAACATTCCAACATTTGATGGAATGGATAGCTTCAAAGGTGATATACATCATTCCAGTAAGCATCCGGGTGGTGAAAAGTATAAAGGTAAAAAGTGCATCGTTATCGGATCGAATAATTCAGCACATGATATATGCGCTGACCTCTGGGAGAGTGGTGCTGATGTCACCATGGTACAGCGCAGCTCTACTCATATAGCAAAGTCTGACACGCTGATGGAACTCGCACTGGGCGGCTTGTACAGTGAGGATGCATTGGCAGCGGGTGTAACGACTGAAATGGCTGATATGATCTTTGCATCGCTTCCTTATCGGGTATTACCGTCATTGCAAGTGCCTGTGTATGCAGAAATGAAGGAACGTGACAAAGATTTGTATGATCGGCTCGAAAAAGCTGGTTTCATGCTCGACTTTGGTGAAGATGATTCAGGCTTGTTTTGCAAGTATCTTAGGCGCGGTTCCGGTTACTACATTGATGTTGGCGCATCAGAATTGGTAGCCAACGGAGATATCAAGCTGAAGTCGGGTGTAGAAGTAAAACAAATTACTGAATCCGGTATTGAATTTAGTGATGGAAGTAATCTGGATGCTGATCTAATAGTTTTAGCGACAGGCTATGGCTCCATGAACGGCTGGGCTGCACAGCTTATTAGCCAGGAGGTGGCAGATAAGGTGGGTAAAGTCTGGGGTATGGGCTCTGGTACAACCAAAGATCCTGGTCCGTGGGAAGGTGAGCTTAGAAACATGTGGAAGCCAACACAACAAAAAGGATTATGGTTTCATGGCGGCAATCTCCATCAGTCTCGACATTACTCGCAGTTTTTGAGTTTGCAATTAAAAGCCAGAATGGAAGGCATCGACACACCGGTGTATGCGTTGCAGGAATCGCATCATAAGGGCTGAAAATGATGGCTGCGAATCATTGGCCGATAATCGATAGCCCTGCATTGAGCATGGTATGTCGGATCGGAAGACTTCGCAGGTTTTCAGCGCCCGTTTGAGCAGACGTATTCCGAAATGGGTTATGACGTTTTTGGACAGTTGGTTATAATTGAGAAGAACTCTACAAGTTTGTAGCTTGTATAACGAATTATCTGCTTGCAAATGGCAACGTTCGTTGAAACCAACAAACCAAAAACTTCAAACTGATGACCAATAAGATCGTTCAAGTACACCCGGAAAATGGAAGCCGTGAATTCGAGCTGATAGAAGATGCGATCGAATACCGGATAAAATCTCCGTTTGCCGACGAGGAGCTGTCAGTCGTGCTGTCGGTATTGGATCCGGAACCAGTGGTGGACGGGTCGATGATGTATTTTCTAAGCGAAGTTAATCGCGAGGCATTGCTTAAGTTATTTGTCGATTTGCCGGATAAAGAGACTTTTACGAATTTCGTGCACACAGTTCAACAGCGAATCAGAGAAGAGGATTTCGGTAAGCTCAATGCGGCAAACCGTAAATCCGAGATTACATCCGAGCAGGTCGACACCACCATTCGAATGCTGGAGACCAATCTGGATTCGGCGAACATTAAAGACTTGCTTTCTTCGTTGCAGCAACTGTCCGAAGCACCAGATAAGCGCGAATACCTTGAAAAAGTGGTGGACGTGTTCAACGGTCTTGGTGTGCAGCAGGGGTCGGTGCTGACGTATGCGCCTTTCTTTAATACGCTGATCTCAAGCACCTATGAGGATGATATGAGCTGATGGCGCCCAGCCTTGAGAAAAGCCTTGAAAATAGCATTGTGAGTCAAATCTGAGACAAATCATGACGGCCAAGGTTGAAATTTACGGAACCAGTTTTTGCAGACACTGCCTGGCTGCAAGAGCTTTGCTCGATTCAAGGAAAACAGAATACACAGAATACCTCATCGATCTGATGCCACTTGAGCGAGCCGAGATGTTGCGGCGTTGTGGACGCAAGAAAGTGCCCCAAATACTGATAAACGACGTGCCGATTGGTAGCGACGAAGATCTAATGGCACTTGATGCTAGTGGCAAATTGGACCAGTTGTTGGCATAGCTGAATCATTCCCTTGATTTTTCATTGAGTGCGTTGCATGTATCGCTGCAATCTGGGACGAGCTTTAAGAAAACCCTTGTACGCTAATTCTGCTGCATTTCTGATAACGGGCATATCAACGACATATCCAAGAGGCTTGAACAGCGTTAACTGTTTCCATACCGCTGCGAAAGCGACCGCACCACTTATGATGTTACCGTTCTCAAGCTGGACATGAAATCGTTTCATTGCATCTTCTGTGCATAAGCCAGGCATCACATTTTTCTCACCAATTTTGCTGACGTCAATCCACTTAATGGAATCGCCTCCTCGTTGTTTTCGATACCAGGCTATTTCTCGGCGACATAAAGGACAGCCGCCGTCGAAAAACACGCTAATTGCTGAATCTGGCTTCATGTCGTTCTGGCCAGTAGAAGTGCAGAGATATTCATACAGGTTAATACGTTGGCATCTGGATCTGGATTTATCGGGTCGATACACCTTGTTTTATTTTTGGTGTAGATGGTTTTTACAGGTATTTTCCATACCCATTGACAGGCCTGCAGAAAAAGGCCGTTAGTATTGCCAGCGAACCCTAAATATTTGTAATGATCTGATTTGCCTTCTACGCGTAAACAGCAGCAGTAGTGAAGATGCGCATCGAACTACCCTTAATTAAATCGTTTTTATCAAACTAAAGGATCATTAACATGAAGAAAATGTTCGTACGCTCTATCGCGCTGGTATCAGCACTATTACTATCAACTTCTGTTTTCTCTGGTAGCATGAAAATGGACCTTGTCGACACAGCGGTGAAAGCGGGTAATTTCAACACACTTGTGGCGGCTGTAGAGGCTGCTGGTCTTGTTGATACACTCAAAAGTGAGGGACCGTTTACTGTATTCGCTCCAACTGATGAGGCTTTTGCAGCCTTGCCAGAAGGAACAGTAGAAGATTTGTTGAAGCCTGAAAACAAAGACAAACTGATTGCAATTCTTACGTACCACGTTGTGCCCGGGAAAGTTATGGCCAGCGATGTCGCGGGTGCTGAAACGATGGCAGCATCAGTTCAGGGGCAGGAACTGAAGATCAACGGTTCAGACGGTGTGATGATTAACGATGCAATGGTTACAGCAGCAGATATTGGTGCAAGTAACGGTGTTATTCACGTAATCGACAAAGTGCTGCTGCCTCCTCAGAGCTAGCTACTAATCGCAACGATACGTCAATACGTTTTGTCTGGTAGGACTAGTTCTACAAGGCATATACATTTGACGCGGTAAAACATGTCGGACCACCCATAGGGTGGTCTGGCGCTGTAATCACCTTAGTACTTCAACAGCCACACCTTTTCTTGATGAGGACTCAATTGCGTCGATTAGGCGATGAGAGGCTAACGCCGCCTTGCCAGAGACGACGGGTTCTCGGCCTTGGTGTAATGCGTCGATAAAATCTTCGATGATTGCCTGATGCCACACATGCTTAGGTGTTTCGTTTTTTTGTTGATCTGCTTTCCCAGAATGCTTTGGATAGCGATCGATCTGTCCACTTCGCCAGGCAATATCAAGCGTTTCAGCGCCTAACGTCAGCGAGCCGTGTTCACCATGCAACGTAATGGTTTCGCTTCTGTGTGGAAAACATGCTGTACTGGCGAACAACGAGCCGACAGCGCCCGATTCGAAACGCAGTCCAACTACCGCGAAATCCTCTGCCTCCATTTGATGAAGTGTAGTGGTATCCGTCATTGCTTGTACGTGCGTCACCGGACCAGCTAATGTGAGAGCTAAGTTGATAGTGTGAATCGCGTTCGTGATCAGCACACCACCACCATCACGTGAGTAAGTCCCGCGATCCAATTCGTCGTAGTAGGATTGCTTTCGCCATATCGGTACCGCGATTTCAACTAAACCGATTTTTCCTAGCGCGCCTGAAGCTAGCAAGCGTTTTGATTCGAGTGTGGTGTCTCGCAGCTGGTGCTGGAACAGCATTCCCAAAACACTGCCTGATTGCTCACAAATATGAACAACTTTCTCTGCTTCTTCAATATTGCGCGCTACGGGTTTTTCCAGCAGGATGTGCTTGCCTGCATTGCAGAGTGTTTCGATCAACTCGACTCGCACACTCGGCGGCGTGGCAACAATAACCATTTGCACATTCTCATTCTGAGCAATCGCGTCCACGTTGTTTGTAAAAAGCGGAGGCGGACCATCATAATATTGCGCGAGTGTAGCAGCCCGTTCGGGGTGTCTTGACATAACCGCTAGCAAAGTTGCTCGTGATTGCATTGCCGAAAGAGCAGTGATATGACGCGGGGCGATCATGCCAGCACCAATTAGTGCGATACCAATGCCTGAGCTTGTATTCATACTTACGATTATGTGCGCCGTATAAAGAAGGCAGAATGCAAAGGTAATAGTCTGATTTATCCGAGCCAGGACAGACCGAATATATCGTTCTGTTTTGATCGGTAAACCGGTGCCTGTTAAAAAAAACCGTAATCGCAGGTATTGCGCCGGCAAAAGAACGATACGGTTATCATATGAAAGCTAATCCATTTAAGCGTATTTCGCAAGCCCGGTTACATCCAATCAATTCGATACATGATTCGCTTTAATCAGTCTCACCGAAACAAACGCCTAGCTTTGCATTATCCGTCCATCCATCCCGATCTGAAAAAATACCCCGGTCTAATGATTCAAATGCTGAAATTTCATAAAACTTTGCTTGATCAGGGTTGTTGGGAGTGTCAGATTCTTTGTTTTCCTCGCTATTTATGCCTGTTGTGGGTAGTTAGGCTTGACCTTTATTGTTTAAACATTTCCAATGGTGTGTGTAAAGAAACTGAATATGTTGAGCAAATGCCTATGGACATAACAGCGTTAAAGAATGGTCCGCCTAATTTTGGTGCGATCGTTACCGGATTGGATATTGTCAATGTATCCGATAATGATGTACAAGCGCTCGAAGTGGCCATAGATCGTTACGCTGTGCTGATATTTCCAGACCAGAATGTAACTGATGAACAGCAGTATGCGTTTTCCAGTAAATTTGGCACGATGGAAAAAGCAACCGGCGATATCAACCAGAATAGTGATCGACGCCTGGCGATGGATATCAACGATATCTCCAACCTTGATAAAAGCGGTGCCATACTCGCCCGCAACGATCGGGCGCGTTTGTTCGGTCTGGGCAATATGCTGTGGCATTCAGACAGTTCATTTAAAACTATCCCTGCAAAATACTCATTATTATCAGCGAGGGTCATTCCCGATTTCGGAGGAAATACTGAATTTGCGGATATGCGTGCTGCATGGTCAGAACTGGATACTGAAATGCAAAGCGAGTGCATGGACCTTGTTTGTGTACACAGCCAACTTTATTCTCGCGGTGCGCTGGGTTTTGAGGATTTTACTGAGGAAGAAAAGCTTAAGTGGGCACCGGTAAAACAACCTTTGGTACGCCAGCACCCGAGCACAAAATTGCATTCATTATTCTTGTCATCACATATTGGCACCATTGAAGGCTGGCCTGTACCGGAAGCGCGACTGCTGATACGCGATCTAACAGAGCATGCGACCAAACCGGAATTCGTGTTTTCGCATCAATGGAAACGCCGGGATCTGGTTTTGTGGGATAACCGCGTTACCATGCACAGAGCGCGTCGATATGATCACACACAAAAAAGAGACTTACGCCGAACGACCGTTGCCGGTGATGCCAGGCTGCTGAGTGCCTGATCTGAACTATTGATGGGAGAGTCGGGACTTGCTTCAGTCGTTGCAGGTAATCTGGCAACAAGCCATTTTGCAACCGTGGCCGCAAAATGGCTTGGTTCACGTCCTGACGCTTTTACAACCTATTTCTCAGGTCTAGTTACATCCTATCAAGTCAATAGGCGAATCGCTTTGATAATTCTCACCAAAGCATTGGCCTTGTTGTACATTGACAGAACCGGTAGTTGATGCATTTCCATCAGATACTGCAAAATCTACAGACAACGGGCCGCCCTGGTCAATACGCATAACGCCAGTACCGAGTTCTGAAAATACGGTTCCTGTGGCAGCGCTAAGTGTGTAATCTGCAACTGCATTATGCGATTCATTTGCATCAAGACTGCCTAACACATTTCGAAGTGATATCGAATAGTCCAGGTTGTCGTTTAGCACAATACTATTAGAGTCCTGATTCACCGTAAAACCAAACGTTTTTAAGGTTGCCCGAACCGATTCCAGGGAATCGACGCTTACAACTAATGGTCCGTTACCCAGACCCACGTTACTGACACTCAATACATTTCCATTGCGAGTCAAACTTGCCCGCGCAGTCATGCCATCCATAACTAGTTTCTGTAGTGGGTTGCCCGCAATGTTTCCAGTACGGCTTGCAAATGATAGAGCGCCTATGGATACTTCAACAGTCGCAGTCTTTGATGCAGAATCTGCAGTCATGCTCAGTATTGTTGATGGAGCAATTGAGACGTTGGTTTCATTTGCGGTATCCGTGATCTGTAATGCTTCTGATATAGCCAAGCTAAGTGAGCCTGATTCTGCACCGACTGTGTCATTCAGGACTGTAGTCTGAAATTTGATCGCACCGCTCATCGAATCGGGCACTTCTGCCCAGGCAGGGTTTAATTCGTTCATTCGGCTTAGCATCGTATGTAAAGCGCCTAGTTTTAGCTCGTAAGAGCCTGCAACAGGTGAGTATGCAATTTCAACGACCGGGTTATTGCGAAATTGATACTGAATGACACCACTTTTATCCGTCTGTGCGTCGATGTGAACCGTCAAGTCGGCGAGCAATGCAACGCAGTTGGTGTGGTCGGAAGCCTCTGCCTGTTGAAGGCAAATGTCATTTTCATCCGGATTAATTTCGATTGAATTCCCCGTTCGGATAGAATTCGCCTGACCACTTAGCCCCAACGTTGATTCAAATGTGCTGCTCGTTTCTGTTCTTACTCGGGTATTAAAAGCATCATTCAAAATAGGGCCTTGTTCAGTTGGGTCATTAAACACTCCGTTTTCACTTGGAGAGGCACTGAAACCCAGGCCAGGAATTGTAAAGGCCTTACTGATTGCAGCTGAGCCATTTAAAGTTTGGAAAACACTGTCCATGGTTTTTCCAAGACTTTCACCGGTAGCAACTGATGCATTTCGTTGCAGGGATTCTGTCGTAATATTGTCAGCAGGCTGGCCCTGATAAACGGGTAAACCGGTTTCATCGCCTCCGGCGCCACAGGCCACCAGCAGCATCGTTGAACAAACGAGCAAAGGCGTTTTTAACAAGGATGCGCTGCATCCGCTAACAAATCGATTAACACACATAGTGAGGATCCCATTACAACAATCTGAAAGTGCCGGATTAGAGCCTTTTCCGGGGTTACTTGTATAAGAAACGGTTAGCTTCGTCTGGTATTGAATGGAATAACGGCTGAATGTGAAACTGCTCACTATTCGTGTGCTGGAAGAAGATTGCATCTAGTAGGAACGGGTGGTCCTGTAATAGACCTATGAATCAGGAAAGTGATACTCATACTCTCTGAGTAGTTGACACCAAGATGAGTACAAGGGCGAGAAGCGACAAGATTAGCCGTAACTTATCTAAACGCTCTAAATTAAACTAAGAATTTATGTTCTATTCATCTATTGCTTAAATGATATTTACCGAGCTGCCAGTACATCGTTACCTGATGGGAAGTAATATTCAGTAAAACGTTCCCGGCAAAATTGATCTTCGTAGTTTTCATTAGCTTCAGCGTGCTTTATGCAGGTTTGACCAAAATGAACTGCGCTGGATGTTCACGACAGATAGCGCTCAGACGTTTCCCTATATTGGTAATTGATGTATAACCAGCAGCATTTCGCGGTTCGTTCATATCAAACCATATAAAACAAGAATCGATAATAAAACGATTGGCAACTATGAAGACACGCAGCACCGGTGCCACCTTGTCCGAAATTATTGGCGTAGCGGTTGAATACAACCTACACCTTAAACCCGATGAATTTATTCGATACCTGGATTTATACTCTACCTACCTAAACCGCACTGAGGTTATAGAGGACAAGAAGGTTGGTTATCCCGCAAATTTCTATGAATTTATAAGCAGTCAGAAGACACTTGATCTAGCCGCCTCAATGGCTACGTTTGATACTGGAGAGGTAATCATTGCCCCGACCGCTTTTCGTTATGAAGATTGGGAGCGGCGAAATAATAGTGAATCCGAAGAGAATAATTTGAATTCCGAGCCTTAGTGCAAGACATTGCCCCCCGTCTTTCTCGCGTGTACGTCATCCCACTATTTTTGAACGATATCAAATGTCCTAATTTTTCTATGTGCTCATCCCTGGTGACAGGTTCTCGCGTTTATAACGGGTTTTAGTGTCTCTTTTTATATTCTGTTCATCTAAATTTGAATAACTCTTTATATGAACGACAGGACTTCACAATGTCCGATGGTTCAACATAGTGGTATCGCGTCTTAAGAACGCGTGAAACCGTTTCGTCACTTTATAAAGAGGAAAACAGATGTATAAGTTGGTATCAGCAACAGTATTAAGCACTGCTGCAGTAGTAGCGATCGGTGGTGGCGTGCACGCCGCATCCAGTGCAGTATCTGACGATGTTATTGCCGAGCAGCGGGCCAAACTAGCGGCCAGTACTGACGGTGCCGGGTTTGGCCCTCAAGCTCCACGCGACCTTGATACGACCAAAGGTACCAATGAGCGTGCATTTGCAGCCGCCCCGGATTACACCGAGATGAATTTATGCAATATTCATATGCACGAAGGTGCTGAGCACAAAGGCGGTCAATTTACCAAGTACGCAGGCAATGGAAACGGCAAAGGTTACGGCACGGGGTTTCTTTATTCTGGTTCGTTAACCGATGCTGAACTGGCTGATGATGGAATGGATGTAGGCAAGGGGGAATATGACGGCCTGGAGCCTGGTGACACTATAGAAGTCCATTATGTTCATACCACTGCACAAGTTCAACCCGGACCGACACTCGGTGCCTGCCTCAGTGAATCAATCGGAAATCCGCAGTTGCGTGTTGAAACACAAGTTTATGTGGTGGTGAATGATGATGCGGCGTTGGATTTTACAGAGCTGACGGAAGTGGGGATGGTAGATGGAAAACACCAGGCCCTGAATATCCCGACCAACACTGGCACGCCAATTCAGTACAACGGTTCAACCACCGGTCCTGGTTACAACGAGAAAGGCTCGCCTTTGCAAGTAAGCTGGAGCGTGCGACCGCAAGTCGTCAAGGTTAACATCAAAACCGTCGGAGCCTGGTTTGGAAATAACATATTCGATGAAAAATACGCCCACGGCGTAAGGAATCTGGTAACCAATCCAAGCCTGCTATCACAAATCACAAAATAGCGATCATTAAATTATCGTTCACGGCTCCAAAAGTCGTGAGCGATGGTCTCATTACACATTATAATGCAGGAGGATAAGTATACTGAGCCATTTGATGTGAGATACAGTCTGAAACGCCGATTGTTCGTAATCGGTGTCACATTTCTACTACTACTTGGGCTTGCGGCATTAACGCTGAACCGCACGGCTGCCAAATACCGGTTCTACTCGGAAAGAAGTATGCTTGCGCAGCAAATATACGCAAGCTACCGTGCTGTCTCCGATCACACTTACAGAAAACTCAATGCGCTGAGTCGCATTGTTGAACAAGGTTCGCTAATCAACATTGAAGAGCGTTACCGCAACAAGGAAGCCCTGCGCGACGCATTACGCGATGTTCGTGAGAATATCGCAGCAGAGCTCAGTCACGTAGGTGATGCCTCTGAGGCATCAGAACTGGAACATTTCTATAAGATTGAACTACTCGCTGAAGAGATTATTCGCGGAAGCGAATTGGTGCGTGTGGCGGTTGAATCAAATCAACCAGATGCTGCTGTGTCTGCTTTGAGAGAAATCCGGGAAAATAACATCGAACGAGAGTTCATCCGACTTATTGACGAAGCGATTTTTGAAGAACTAAGAGAGGTTGGTGAATCACAAATTGTTGCGCAGGAGCTAAACCAGCTTTTAACTCGACTATTATCGATTATCGTGTTTTGTTTTGTCGTTCTATGTGCGTTGCTGCTGTGGTCAGTGTGGCGAGCATTGACACATAATCTCAAGGTTTTTGAAGATGCAACAGCGGAGTATCTTGCATCAAATTTTTCTTACCGTGTGTCGGACAATGTGGCTGACGAATTCTCTCCGCTTGCAACAGCACTGAATACGATGTCATCTGAAGTAGAACAGCAGAGGCAACGAGAGGCCACCACTCAGGAGAATCTGGAAGCCCTAATCGCCACTCGTACAAACGAGCTCCAGACAACGAATGCAAAGCTGGAAGAGATTAGTGAAACGCGTAAACAGTTTCTTGCCGATATTAGCCATGAGCTGCGCACACCATTAACCATCATTCAAGGGGAAGCTGATCTTGCCTTGCGTAGTGGTGCAAATTCGACAGAGCCGTATCATGCAGCAATGGTTCGCATTAAGGAACAAACCACCCACACCAGCCGATTTATCCAGGATTTATTGTTTGTCGCTCGAGCTAATGATGGCAAGGCACCCATTCACAAACGGCCGGTACCGGTTGTCAGGCTGGTTTCTGAGATCTGTAACGACTTTGCCCTTATTGCTCGCGAGCGGGGAATAGAGATCTTGCAGAACTACGACGATGAAGAGTTTGTTGTTCATGCTGATGACAGTAAGTTAAAACAGGCAGTCACCATCCTTTTGGATAACGCCATCCGCTACTCTTACGATGATTCAACCGTTCAAATTCGGATAGGTGAAAAGCAAGACAATGTGGTAATTGAAGTTATTGATTCGGGTATTGGTTTGAAGTACAACGAAGCGAGTCAGGTTTTTTCCCGATTTTATCGCGGTGCGGAAGGGTCAGGCAAAGCTTCCGGCACTGGGTTGGGATTACCAGTGGCAAAGGCAATTGTTAAAGCGCATGGTGGCAGTATCAGACTGGAGGGCGAGGGCACTGAAGGCACCACGGCTACCATTACACTACCATTGGTCGCACAGCTTCAAGGTGTCACATGAGAATTCTGGTAATAGAAGACGATGATCGAATTGCCGATTTTCTCAACCGTGCGTTAAATGCTGAAGGTTATAGCGTTACGCGACTGGATAACGGTAATGATGCAGTATCCGTGGTTCAAAATGGCGACTTTAATTGCGTTCTTCTGGACTTGATGTTGCCCGGTGCATCTGGGCTAGACGTTTGCCAGGAACTTAGATTCAGAAAGATTAGCATTCCAATTGTTATGTTAACGGCGATGGACAGCATTGATGACATTGTTCATGGACTGAAAATGGGTGCTGATGACTACATGACTAAACCATTTGATTTGGAAGAGCTACTGGCGCGAATAGAAACTGTTTGTCGTCGCCATCAGGTTGAAGATGATTCCAATGCAGAGCATGTCATCGCCGATGTCATCTTGAATACCGATACCAAAACCGTGTCGGTACGCGAGCAGTCCATTTCATTGACCGCAAAGGAGCTTGCTATTCTGGAACTGCTGATGTGCAATCCGGACAAGTTGTTTTCCAGAGAACGAATTTTAAATAACATCTGGGGTACAAACGTTGATCCCCTCACCAATGTGGTCGATGTTTATATTGGTCGTCTAAGGAAAAAGCTAGGTAAGGCAGACAAGCCTTTTATTGAAACAGTCAGGGGTATGGGTTACCGCATCGATCTGCAAGTGAGAACAGAATCTAAAATAAGTTAAGCTTGCTGATATATACCCATACGCAATGCCTGCGTTGCAACGCCATTTATCGGCTAATTGCATGCTAAAGGTCACGCCCGCATGCGTGGTACATCAGCAGGATCGAGTTTGAGTTCAATCAATAGTGGTCGGTCGCGCTTATCTATAGCCTCAATGGCTTCATCCAACTGATCATCTGATTCCACCAGTATGCCTTGTCCGCCAAGTGCTGTTGCAATATTGGCAAACGAGGGCCATTCGAATTCGGACAGGCTTGGGTTGATGTTTTTATCTACGAATTGTATGTGCTCAGCGCCGTAAGCTGAATCGTTGCAGACGATAGTAATCAGGTCCTGGTTCAGGCGAACAGCCGTGTTGAATTCATTTATACCAGCCATCATAAAACCGCCATCGCCGGAAAACAAAACGACGGGTCTGTCGGGGACGGCAAAGCAAGCGCCAATGGCGCTTTGCAAACCTATACCTATTGAGCCGAAATTGGTGGTGGTGATAAAACTTGTTGCGTTTGGTGCTGATATTCGGCACCACACTTCAGTCATAAATCGCCCGCCGTCGGTTGTGAGTATGCGCTCTTCAGGCAAGGCCGCATTCAGCTTTTCCAGCGCGTTTATAAAATTGATTGTGCCGGCTTTGTTACGCGTTGTGGATGCAGGTGGGTGGGTTCTTAGCGATTCACCGTTAAGCTCGTTGGTAAAGCCGCTGGGCGCTATTTCTGCTTCATCCAGCCATTTGACGATGGTGTCAGCTGCCAATGCGGCGTCAGCAACAAGCGCAGCATCGGGGTGATAGTTTTTTCCAATCTCTGAAATTCTGTCGTTTATTTGTATAACGCGTTTTCCTTTCATCAGGGCGCCACGATCTGTGGTGAAGTGGTGCAAGCTGGTGCCAAAGCTTGCGACACAATCACTTTTATCAATTGCATCATAAGCGGCCGGAGTACTTAGCGTGCCAAAGATATCCATGTTGAAAGGGTGGCTGTTAAACATTCCTTTAGCTTTCAATGTGGTTGCCAGAGGTGCTTCGAGTCGATCAGCTAATCGAATTAATGCATCCTCGGAACCGATGGCACCACCGCCTGCAAGAATAACGGGCCGTTTTGCTGAGGCAATCATTCCTATTGCATCGTCCAGGTTATCACCCTCCAGAACAACGGCTGGGTCGTCAAACACTGGATATACAACCTTATTATGTGCAATTTCTGCCCACATGAAATCTGCCGGCATGTTGAGCACAACAGGGCGCCTTTCTACTCGTGCTCTGTAGAATGCATCTGCAACATCTTCAGCTACGGTTTCCGGCGCGCGTACTTGCACGAATCCGGCACCGGTTGCTTTGGTTAGTTCGCGTTGATCAATGTTTTGCAGATTTTGTGGATTGGTAACTGGCGTATCCCCAGTCAACAACACTATCGAGTAGCGTCCTCGAACACCTTCTGTCAGGGCGGTTATGCAATTGGTAAAGCCCGGCCCATGGGTAACCGTTGCCACCCCCACAGTAAACGCGAATTTCGAATAAGCCAGTGCCATGAGCACAGCGCTGCCTTCATAGGCCACGGGAACAAACGTGCCATTGAAGCTACGCACGTAGTCATTGACCATAAAGAGGTTGGCGTCACCCATCAGGCCAAACAGGGTCGTGACGTTGTGATCTGCAAGGCTATTGGCGATCGAGTGATAAAGGTATTTCTTTTCGGTATCCATGGGTTCACCAGCTGATTTTCTAAACCAAGTTTACACCTAAAACGGGTGTAATAAATTAGGTTGGTTGACCCAGCACGGTCAGTACTTCGTCCGTTGACGCCGGTGTAAACTCCTCACCCGCAACTTCTATCAACTCTTTAACCCGTTCAGAGTTGTCTACCGCAATAGAACCATCCCGATGCTCCCGACTATTTTCAAATCCAATACGTGCATGACCGCCGAGTGACATGGCTTTAACTAACGAGTCCGTTTCTGAGTGACCAAAAGCGCAAAGCATCCACGTTAAGTTATTTTCGTTGGCCAGTGCTGCCACCGGTAAGACATCGTCGATATCAGCCAGTTGAACCGCGCCATAGCGACCCAGCACGATCAGCACCGCATTATGTTCATGGTGCAGATTGCCGGCTTCACGCTGTTTTAAAAAATAGTGCACATCGTCAAGACCATAAAGGATATGTTGTATGCCGATACCTTGTTTGTACGCCCAATGATAAAACTCCCGTGATCGCTCAACGCTACTTTGTTTATTTTCTTCCGGGATAAGTTCGCGCAGGGCAATACTGCAAAAACGCGGTTTAAGTGATCGAACAAGACTTATTTGCTCGTCCGGGGTATATCGCCCAACCGCTTCTGTGGTGATTTGAACTGGGAAATCGTCCCCGAGTTTGGCTGCGGTTTGTTCAAGCAGTGTTCGGTATAAGCTCTCATCGAGAACATGTTGTCCGTTGGCATCTCTGACATGAGCATGCAGTGCCTGCGCACCGTTGGCTTTCCCGTCGACGGCAGCGGCCACCGTCTCGCTTATGCTTACCGGCAGAGAAGGGTGGTCTGTCTGAGTCAGTCTGGCACCGTTGGGGGCGAGCATGATAGCAACAGGTTTTGGCATGTTATTGAATGAAGAGTCTGTGAGAGTTCCGGTATTTTAAGACAGCCAGTGGCTTTAGGACATTACGGCGAACCTAACGATCAACAATGGCAGATTCAATATGATCAGAGAAACTCTGTTGCAGAAACGATCGTACCTCGTCTGAATTGCTGATCATATCAATAGATCGCGTTGGTGTTGGAAGCTTTATGTCCACAGTTGCCAGCGCATAGCGCGTTTGCAATTTTTCCACAACGTACATTGGTAAAAGAGTTAGACAGTCAGAATTTTCAAGCAGCTGGGCAACGGTTGCCAGTGCTCCACCGGAAAAAGCAGTTTCAAATTCCCGTGCACCCAGCTCGTTAAGAATATCATTCATATCTGCCGCTAGTGGACTGTCGTTGTGTGGTGCTATCCACCGAAATGCAAGTACTTCACTTAGAGCAGGTTTGGCAATCTGAGTCAGTTCATGGTTAGCACGGCAAACAATAATATTTCTTGCGGCTATTAATCGACGCGACACGAGACCCGTCAACATATCACTGCTATCGACCGGTGCAACGACCAGATCAATTTCCCGACGTTGTAGCTGGCGCAACAGCTGAGGCGTGTAAGCATAGGATTGTTCCACTCGGGCTCCAGGCAGTATTTTTTGAAAGTCTGCGATGATTGTAGGCAGAATCGATTCGCACAAATACGGTGTTCCGCCTAACCTGATAACCCCTTCAGTGCCAATTCGAAATTGTTCGATGGCTTCATTTGCTTTATATAATGCAGCCTGAACAGCACCACCTTGCTGTGCAAG
>CALJNA010000122.1 GCA_937981955.1 uncultured Granulosicoccaceae bacterium | reverse complement strand
CTCGTATCCTCAAAGGCTTTACCCGAACTGATAATACCGAAACCTTTTTTTCGCAAGTTAGCTGTTGAATCAAGTGGTGATTTGATAATCCATTGATCAATGCCGTTCGCTCTGGCAAACGCGAGTACCGCTTTGTGTTTCACTTCGTGCAGGCGAACATCTTGTGTTGGGAACGGGTCAGGCCAGCGCAGATTCAATCCGTCTTCGGGCATGTCAAAATCATCAGGGATATGAATCGGGTTCGACTCGTTGCCAAGATCGACAACCGCGCTGGTTTCAACGGTATCTGATATGACTTTCATACCAACCCAACAACCCGAGTATCGAGACATGGCAATACCCAGTAAACCGATTTCAACAAACTCATGAACCGAAGATGGATACAGCATGGGCATGCGTGCCGAGATAAACCCGTGATCAGACTGATGTTGCACGGTTGACGATTTCGCAGAATGGTCATCACCGGCAATGCACAACACACCGCCATGTTCTGCAGAACCAGATGCGTTGCCATGACGAAACACATCACCGCTGCGATCTACACCCGGTCCTTTTCCGTACCAGATCCCAAGCACACCTTGTACAGTGGCATCCTTGTGCAAAGGCACTTGTTGTGTACCCCAAATAGCGGTAGCTGCCAGATCTTCATTGACACCGGGTTGAAAGCGGATGCGATGGGGTTCGAGGTGCGCCTGAGCTTTGTGCAACTGCTGATCGTACACACCCATTGGCGAACCCCGGTAACCGGTGATAAACGTGGCGGTGTCGAGTCCCGAAGCCTTGTCGCGTTGCATCTGAACCATCGGAAGCCGCACCAGTGCCTGAGTACCACTCATGAATACGGCCCCGTTTTCAGCGGTATACTTATCGTCCAGACTGTGAGTCGTTCCCATGTTTTGGTCTCGCCGACGTATCGGCCTGTTTATTTGGTTTAAAATGTCGATATGGCACTGCTTGCAGATGAACTTAATGTGCGTGAATTTTGCAACTAAGTCGCTGGCACGCCTACTATTAAGATACCAGTTACCTTGTTGAGTTGCTAATGAAAATCAAGCCTTTACCCGAATTAGACCTGAGTCAGAGCGCCGAGGTTTTCCCGTTTTTCGATGAAGCCACAAACACGGTCTCGTATATTGTCAAAGATCCGGAATCATCAGCATGTGCAGTGCTCGACAGCGTTCTGGACATCGACTACTCAGCCGGTGCGATTAGCTACGATAACGCGAACCACATTATCAACAAAGTACGCGAACTGGGTTTAAACGTTGAATGGATTGTAGAGTCACACGTGCATGCCGATCACCTGTCCGCCGCGCCCTACTTACAGCAGGAACTTGGCGGCAAAATGGGCATCGGTGATCAGATCATTCGCGTGCAGGAAACCTTTGGCAAAATTTTCAATGAAGGCACCGAGTTTCAGCGTGACGGTTCGCAGTTCGATCAGTTATTCACTGATGGTGATACGTACCAAATTGGCGGCTTGACGGCTACCGTTATTCACACACCTGGTCACACGCCTGCTTGTACCACGCACGTTATCGGAGATGCGGTCTTTGTAGGTGATACTTTTTTTATGCCCGATGGGGGAACCGGTCGCGCTGACTTTCCCGGCGGCGATGCCAGAGAACTGTATCGTTCCATGCAACGCGTTTTAACGCTACCAGACCACATACGAGTTTTTGTGTGTCATGACTACGGTCCGAACGGTCGTGACTTTACCTGGGAAACCACTATTGGTGAAGAACGAAACAACAATATTCACTTGAAGCAATACCCAACAGAAGATGAGTACGTTGCCATGCGTCAGAAACGCGATGCAACTCTTTCCACACCGAAGCTTATTATCCCGTCATTGCAGGTGAACATGCGCGGTGGTAATTTCCCCACTGACGATGATGGCAATGTCACACTAAAGGTGCCGATTAACCGCCTTACTGGCTAAGGCGGAAAACCATAGCCGGGCTTGCGCCATCGTTAGGCGCGATTGCGTGGCACAACCTCATAACCGGGCTCTTCAGGTTCATCATCAACAATGTCGGCCGGAAACCCGTCTGCCAGAATTGATAAGCCAGTAGCCTCTTCGAGTCGCTTGATGATATTCGGTGACCACTCGCGAGGACCAAAACGTTCTTCACCGTCACGCATAATATCAATCAGTACCGGGCTGATATCCAACGGAACATTTGCCCGATCGGCCACCTGCTGAAACAGACCAATATCTTTGCGTACAAGATCGATGGTGAAATTGATATCTCGCGAGCCATTCAGAATCACCTGACTTTCGGTTTCATGCACAAATGAATTACCCGACGAAATTCTGATCGCTTCATACGTGGTGGCAAGATCCAACCCCGCGCCTTTCATGGTGGTCAAGGCCTCGCACAAGGTCAGCAAATTTGCGGTGGCTAGGTAGTTTGTCATTACCTTCAATATGGATGCGCTACCCAATTCACCGGTGTGCAATACCCGTCGCCCCAATACTGTTAGCACCGGCAACATACGTTCAAACACATCTCGATCGCAACCGGCAAAGATCGCAATGTTGCCTGTGGCGGCGCGATGACAACCGCCTGAAACGGGACAATCCACTGCTGCTGCACCCTGGGCATGCACAAGCTTGCCTAAACGCAGCACTTCCGCTTCGTCCGTAGTGCTCATTTCAGCCCAGATTTTTCCAGCCGACAATCCGGCAAGCAACCCATCATCCGCTTCGAGCACCGCCGCACTTGCAGCTGGCGACGGCAAACAAGTAATCAGTAAATCGCACTCCTGAGCCATGGCTTTTGGGGATTCGCCCCACTTGGCACCATCGTCAAGAAAAGGTTGTGCAACGGCTTTATCCAGATCCCTGACGCTCAGATCTACATTATTACGCAGCAAACTGCCAGCGAGTTTCCCGCCAACATTTCCTAATCCGATAAATCCTACTTTCATGTCTGAGTCTGCCACCTGTTAAAAACAGAGACACTAGCATTTGTGACTGAAGTGAGCATAGAGCCCGTGTCGCTCTAATATAATTAATACTACTTTTCCAAACAGCTTCAACGTCAGTCGAGTTGATTGGCTGCGGCAAATATCGAATCAGCAAACACGTCCGTTTTTCACAGAGACTCTATCAGTGAAATAAACCGATCAATAGCTATCTGTAGCTCACCACTGTTGTCGATTATCACAACATCACTTCCGGTGATGGGTGCAATGCGTGTGTTGCGACGCAAGCGCTGGGCTATTTCTTCTGCGCTTTCACGACTGCGACGAGCAAGTCTCTGTGCCAGTATTTCTTCCGCAGCCGTGACATGCACGGTAGTTAGTTTGGGAAATTGAGATCTTATGTCGTCTAAAGCGCCTCTACTGCCATTGGCGATCATAATGCACCCATTTTCTATTTGTGAATGAACACTCGAAGGTAGCCCGTAGTAAAGATCATTTGCGTGCCACCAAACCGAGAACAGGCCCTGCGCCTGTTGTTGTTTAAACTGTTCCTCGGTTACGCTGTCATGAATTTCTGTTGCAGGATCGCACTGGCGAGTAATTACCCGACGAACAAAATCAATACGAGGATTGGATTTAAAATGGGCTTGCGCCGACTTGAGTAGGCTGTCTTTGCCGGCGCCACTGGGACCAACAACAACGACCAACTGGCCAGTTTTATGAGTGCTCATACGAGCAAGCCTAGCAGATTTGAACAACCACACCCGTTGGTCAGGCGGCTATGCGATCGTTATTGATATCTAATTTCTCAATCATTTGCTGTGTAACCAACACAACACCACCGTCAGAAACATGAAAGCGTTGTGCATCAGCTTCGAGATCGTAACCGATAGTTGTACCTGCGGGTACTTCGCAATAACGGTCAAGTACCACACGCCGTAGTTTACAGTGCTCACCGACGATGCAGTCTGGAAGAATAACACTCTCATCAATCTCGGTTTGTTCGTTTGCCACAACGTTGTTACAGATAACCGAGTTTTTAATACGTGCACCCGAAATTATACAACCATCACAGATCATCGAGTTGACTGCCGCACCGCAGCGATCTTCTGAATCAAATACAAACTTGGCCGGAGGCGCTTGTGTGGCAAACGTTCTGATCGGCCAGTCTTTGTCGTACAGGTTTAGAGGTGGAACAATGTCTACCAACTCCAGATTTGCTTGCCAAAACGCATCGAGCGTACCGACATCACGCCAATAAGCCGCTTCATCTTTGACATCATCACGAAACGCATAAGACATTACTTTTCGCTGACCAATAAGAGATGGGATCACATCTTTACCAAAATCATCACCAGAGCCCTTGCCTTCATGCCCATTAATCAGTTCCTGATAAAGAAACTTGGCATTAAATACATAAACTCCCATTGACGACAGGCATTTATCATCAGTCCCTGGAATGGTTTCAGGATTTGCAGGTTTTTCTGAAAAACGTAATACTGAACCTTTATCGTCTACGCCCAGAACGCCAAACTGCCTGGCTTCTTCAACGCCTGTTTCAATTGCACAGATCGTCATGTCAGCTTCTGTTCGTACATGCTCTTCAATCAGTGGACGATAATCCATTTTATAAATATGGTCGCCGGCTAACACCAATACATACTCAGCACCATAACCGCGAATAATATCCAGATTCTGATAGATCGCGTCGGCTGTTCCTGTGTACCAGTTGTGTTCTTTGGTTCGTTGTTGCGCTGGCAGCAACTGCATCATTGGCGCACCATCGGGCGTGGTCATGCCCCAGCCCTGTTGGACGTGCTGATTAAGGGAGTGCGACATGTATTGCGTAAGAATACCAACGCGCCCAATGCCGGAGTTAATGCAATTGGACAAGGCAAAATCGATCAAACGGTATTTGCCACCGAAAGGCACAGCAGGTTTGGCACGCCAATCCGTCAGCCCTTGCAGGCGAGATCCGCGGCCACCAGCGAGTACCAATGCAAGTGTTCTATGAGGCAGACTATTACCAAACAATCTGTTCTTATCTCCAAAACGACCTCTTGCTTCAATAAGCGAGGAAGTGGTCATTAGTATTTACCTTTAAGCAAATGTTGGGCGGCAGAACCAGCTCGTCGTATCGACAGCCGCTACCCAAAGGATATCGGCCTGTAGCCGTTTTTGTAGAGCTGACACATGTACTGCAACAACTCGGCCGGATCGGATTAACTCGTTCGGATTAACAAATTAATTCTTAATTATCAATAAGTTATAAAATTCACAATTGCCGCCTTTGTACAATCGGAATTGTGCACAAGAAGGCATTTCCAGTAAGCATCGGGGGTAATTTCCTCCTCCTGCATGCTCCAAAGCGGCATTCAATTCGAGCCAGTGTGGATACATTCTCACGCACAATCGGCTACGAAAAAACCGCGATCAGTCAAATTGTCCCACTATTAATCAAATTCCGAGCGATATAGAAACAATTCACTGCCGGCCACGAAATCCATCCGGTTTGTCCAATTGACAAAGGTGAAAATACTGTGTGACCCTTAACAAGTGATCTGCTCGCGGGAGGTTGTCCGAAAATCTTTCGTCAATTTGATATTGCCTCTAGCTGCTTAGCGTTCGTGAACAGTCTCGTTGATTACTCAAACACTTGGAGATAAAAAAGTTATGTCATTGAGAAAAACCGTTGTGCATGCCAGCGCGGTTCTGGCATTGAGCCTGGCCGGCCCGGCTCTGGTGAAAGCTGAAACCGCTGCTTGTCTGATTACCAAGACAGACACCAATCCGTTTTTTGTAAAGATGAAAGAAGGTGCAACTGCCAAGGCCGAAGAGATGGGCGTGGCATTGAAATCCTACGCGGGCAAGATCGATGGTGACCACGCCAGTCAGGTAGCCGCAATTGAAACTTGTATTCTTGATGGAGCGAAAGGAATACTCATCACAGCATCTGATACCAAGGCCATTGTTCCTGCCGTTCAACAGGCACGCGACGCTGGCATTCTTGTTATCGCTCTCGATACGCCTCTCGAACCAATTGACTCCGCTGACGCAACCTTTGCTACCGATAACTTCAAAGCTGGTGAGCTGATTGGTGCGTGGGCTGCCGCTGCTATGGGTGACGGTGCCAAGGACGCCAAAATTGCCATGCTCGACCTTGCTGTAAGCCAGCCTTCCGTGGGCGTTCTTCGCGACCAGGGCTTTCTGCAAGGGTTTGGCATCGATCTTGGCGACCCGAATAAATGGGGCGATGAAACCGACTCTCGCATCGTCGGTAACGAGGTAACTGCTGGCAACGAAGAAGGTGGTCGTAAGGCAATGGAAAACCTGTTAACCAAAGACCCCGGTATCAATGTTGTTTACACCATCAACGAACCAGCTGCAGCTGGCGCTTACGAGGCATTAAAAGCCGTTGGCCGTGAAGGTGATGTGCTGATTGTATCTGTTGACGGCGGTTGCCCGGGTGTTGCCGATGTTAAAGCCGGCGTTATCGGTGCGACGTCTCAACAATACCCGCTACTGATGGCATCACTGGGTATTGAAGCTATTGCTGCGTGGGCAAAAGACGGTACAAAGCCTGAAAACACGCCAGGTCTTGATTTCTTCAATACAGGGGTTAATCTTGTCACCGACCAGCCAGCCGACGGCGTTGACTCGATCGACACAACTGAAGGTACGGAGAAATGTTGGGGTTAACCAATCGCTGGTAAAGCACCCTAATATACTCGTGTTATAACGCGAAGCTACAATTGTGCTTCAAGACGGCGCTGTTCTCAGCGCCGTTTTTCTTGGTATTGTTAAGGCGTTTAAACAGATTCATATCGATAACGAACGCGACAAGTGCGTTTTGGCTTACCCGCGTTAATAAACTAGTTTCGGGAGATAAATTTGGCAACACAGGATTTCGAATCATCACTTGGCGACAGCGTCGACGAAGTTGCCTCTTTTGACGATCAACGAAGCGGTGTTCTGAATTGGGTGCAATCAACCTTGCATCAAAACCCGTCACTCGTGCCACTTATTGTTTTGCTTGCATCCATTGCAGGTTTTGGTTTGTATCTTGGGCCAAAGTTCTTCTCGCCGTTCGCCTTAACCCTGATTTTGCAACAAGTCGCGATCGTTGGCATTGTCGGCGCAGCCCAAACACTGGTTATATTAACCGCAGGCATTGACCTGTCCGTTGGCGCAATTATGGTGCTCTCATCGGTGATCATGGGCCAGTTTACTTTTAGATATGGGTTGCCCGCCGAGTTGGCCATTCTGTGTGGCTTTGCCGTTGGAGCCTTGTGCGGTTACATCAATGGAGTACTCGTCGCTGTTGTTAAATTACCACCGTTTATTGTCACACTGGGTATGTGGCAAATTGTTCTGGCATCGAACTTCCTGTATTCAGCAAATGAAACCATTCGCTCGCAGGATATTGAACAGCACGCAAAAATATTGCAATTTTTTGGCGGCAAAATTAAGTACGAAGGAGCCGTATTTACTTACGGGGTCATCGCTTTTGTTGCCTTGATACTGGTGCTCTCCTACGTGTTAAGCCATACCGCCTGGGGGCGGCACGTTTATGCCGTAGGCGATGATATTGAAGCCGCTGAGCTCAGTGGCGTTCGCACCAAACGCGTCATTATTTCGGTTTACGTTGTTGCGGGACTTATTTGCGCGTTAGCTGGATGGGCACTTATCGGAAGAATCGGGTCAGTCTCACCCACGGCCGGGCAGTTTGCCAATATTGAATCCATAACCGCGGTGGTCATTGGCGGCATTTCTTTGTTTGGCGGTCGAGGGTCCATCTTGGGCATGCTTTTCGGCGCACTCATTGTCGGTGTTTTTTCGCTGGGTTTAAGACTGATCGGTACCGACCCGCAATGGACTTATCTGTTGATCGGTTTGCTGATAATTCTTGCCGTTGCGATTGATCAATGGATTAGGAGGGTATCGTCATGAGCGAGCTGCAACCCGTACTCAAAGCACGCAATCTGACCAAACGTTACGGCCGAGTGGTAGCGCTTGATCGGGCGGAACTGGACTTGTATCCAGGCGAGGTACTCGGCCTGATTGGCGACAACGGTGCAGGCAAATCTTCTCTTATCAAAGCAATCTCGGGCGCAATGCGTCCTGATGGCGGTACCATCTGGCTCAATGGTGATGAAGTCAATTTTAATTCTCCCATTCAAGCGCGCGATGCTGGCATTGAAACGGTCTACCAAAATCTGGCCTTGTCCCCTGCACTATCGATAACAGACAACATGTTTCTTGGTCGAGAAATTCGAGTTGCCGGGTTTCTTGGTGATGTGTTCCGAAAGCTCGATCGAAGCGCTATGGAAAAACAGGCGCGCGAAAAATTATCCGAACTGGGATTACTCACCATTCAAAACATAAACCAGTCAGTAGAAACACTGTCCGGTGGTCAGCGTCAGGGTGTAGCCGTGGCCAGAGCAGTTGCCTTCGGTTCGAAGGTCATTATTATGGATGAACCAACCGCCGCATTGGGAGTGAAAGAATCCAGACGTGTGCTCGATTTAATCCAGGATGTTCGTGCACGCGGAATACCAATTATATTGATATCACACAATATGCCGCATGTGTTTGAAGTTGCCGACCGGGTTCATGTTCATCGACTTGGAAAACGGCTGTGCGTTATTAATCCTCAGGAGCACAGTATGTCAGATGCCGTCGCCTACATGACAGGTGCAAAAATGCCTGACGATGAATTACTTAGCGCCTGATTTATACTGTTTTAGCCATAATAAACCACTGATAAATTGCTGCTATGCTTGCGTTAGCAGCCATATCTTGGCATGGTTAATTCACGCACTTTTAAAAGGTTGAAAAAATGGGGACAGAACGAAAACCAGCACGAATCCGACTTGGTATGGTCGGCGGTGGACGCGACGCTTTTATTGGTGGAGTACATCGCATTGCCTCACGGATAGACGATCACTACGAGCTGGTTGCAGGTGCTTTCTCTTCTACGGTTGAAAAATCCAAACTCAGCGGCCTCGACCTGGGTGTCGCAGAAGATCGAAGCTACGGTAATTTCAAGGAAATGGCCATTCGCGAAGCGCGGCTGAAGAATGGTATCGAGGCGGTCAGTATCGTTACACCAAACCATCTGCACTTCGCCGCTGCAAAAGAATTTTTAAAACGCGGCATCCATGTTATTTGCGATAAACCGCTAACGTCCACCGCTGCCGATGCGAAAAAATTTCTGAATCTGGTCAACGACTCAGACGCGCTGTTTGTGTTAACACACAACTACACGGCGTATCCAATGATACGGCAAGCTCGAGATATGGTTAGTAACAACGAGCTAGGCGATATCCGTGTCGTACAAGTTGAATACGCACAAGACTGGTTATCTACCGATTTAGAATCTACAGATCAGAAACAAGCTAGTTGGCGGGTAGACCCGGAACGTTCTGGTGCCGGTGGTTGTATCGGTGACATCGGTACACACGCGTTTAATCTGGCAGGGTTTGTCACTGGCTTACAACTCGAATCGTTATGTGCCGATTTACACACCTTTGTTGATGGTCGTCAGCTCGACGACAATGTGCACATCATGATGCGCTATCAAGGTGGCGCCAAAGGTATGCTGTGGTCAAGTCAGGTTGCGCCTGGTAACGAAAACGGATTGCGTCTGCGCGTATATGGTTCGAAAGGTGGCATTGAATGGTCGCAGGAAGAACCGAACAAAATGTGGTACACGCCACTTGGCGAGGCAACACGTTTGCTAACACGCAGCGGACCCGGAGCCACGGATGCGGCAAATGAGGTATCTCGTATACCCGCAGGTCATCCTGAGGGTTATCTGGAAGGCTTTGCAACGCTTTATCGGGAAACGGCCGAAGCTATTTATGCTGCGCGTGACGGCAAGACCCTGGACACACTGTGCCCTGGTATTAAAGCCGGACACGAGGGTATTGCGTTTATCTCGGCAGCGGTTGCTTCAAGCAAGAAAAATGGCAGCTGGGTCAAATTCGGAAACTGATTACTGGCCGGCTTATACGCGAAACTTCTAGGCGAACATAACGGCGAAAATTAGAAACCAAAGTCATAATCGAACAAAAGAAAAACCAATAATGGGCAGGCATTCGTCATCACTTCGCGTTGGGTCTGTGTTCTTGAATAAGTGCTGACACACACCACCGAGCGAGAATTCAACGTGCGGTAAAACGCGTATGGATACAGCGAGTTCCAACTGCCCGTTAACGGACCCATCATCGGGGTTATCAAATTCCAGCGTGCGTAACCAGTAATCTATGTCGGTACCGTACTCGTAGTCGAGCAACGCATGCCGGTAGCCTGCGGACCATCTGAGTTTTTCGGTTACCTGATTACTTATTGATAGCCCTGCGTACCAGCCGTTAGAGCGCCTGTCCCTGGTGGTGGAGCCGAAGACTCCTGCATTTCCGGCAACAGACACCCCCGATGGATTGTTTAGAAAACTATATCGAGACCATGCACTCCACAAACCATTCTGTTCGAATTCCAGACCTGCGTCCAGACTCTCCCCCACACCGTACAGTACACCCAAAGATGTCGTTGGACCGAGATTGGATTGCAGCTTGACTTTATTCTTGCCAACAGATGCAGCATCTACGCGCGGTGTTAGCGGCGCAAGGGAACAAGACGCAGTAGATATCAGTAATACACACAAGCCTGCCCTGCCAACTATATTCATGAATTTAACGCGCTAATGACTGAGGGGGTTTAAAATTGAGGAGATGAAAATTCCACTCTGGATTCGTCTGGCAAGGTAAACATGGCGCCGGTAAAAGGGTCAATAATAAAAAGCCCGATCATCCCCGGGATGCTGGAAATGAGATTGACCCAATACCAGCCGGTAATTTTGCCATCAAGTTTGTTGGTCTGTGTCTGGTTGGCTGTGTTTTCTACCGTCACGTAATAGCGACTCTTTTGAAATAGACCGTCGGAAGTTCTTAAAGCAACTGAATCTGGCGTTGTGCCAGACCTGATCTCTTCACCACGCTGGTTGGTAATGACGTAGTTCAGGTTATTGGGTTCACTCTCTATGCGAACATTTTGTATTGGTGTGTTCATCAAACTTGCGCAGCCTGAGAACACGAATGCAATTACGCATATAAAAACAAAACGAGTAAAAACAAAACGAGAAATATACACCAACCGAAATATACCCACCCACCGTAACGACTGTTTGCTGTTTTTAGTCATTAACTTCATCCATCCATTAATGCGGCTTGCGAGCTTCGCCGTTTCGATACACTGCTATATTTCGTAGTTTAGATCATTATGAGGGTATATGCATTCACACCGTTTCGTAACCTTTGATTTTCAGGCAGACCAATAACGCCAAAATGAAATCCCGATCTAACGAAATCGACTGCTTTTTAATCCGTGTCTGGCCAGGCGATCATAAAGCGTTTTAACAGGAATACTTAGCTCTTCGGCAACATTTGCAGTATGGCCTTTGTGTCTCTTAAGCGCATCTTCAAGTATCGATTTTTCATGTACGCGCATTCTATTTGCAAGACTTTCGCGCTCGTCATCAGCGCCATCATCATCTAATTCAAGGATGACTTTTCTGGCATGTTGACGTAATTCCGCTATGTTTCCACCCCAATTTCGAGCGGTTAGAAGCGACAGTTTTTCGGCCGATAACTCCGGCGCTGGCAGCGCCATTACTTCGGACTGCTGACGCAAAACAGAATAAAATGTAGGCAACACATCTTCAGGCCTGACACGCAATGCAGGCACCTCTATCTGGGCAACACTAACTCTGTAATAGAGCTCTTTTATAAGATCAGTCTCGGGCAAGGCTTCCAGTACCGAATTTGAAGTGGTCACAATGCGAAAATTTGTGTGGTTGTCTATAAATTCAGATAATCGTTGTTGTTGTACTTCGGATGCATATTCAATGTTTTTAAAAATATAAAACAAATATTTATTCTCTTGCTCCAGAGAATCGAACAAAGAAAGTCCACAGTCAGCCAGATTTTTTTCAAACGGATTGGTATCAATGCCGCTGATACTATAAATACAACGTGCGGCGGAATGACGGCCAGAACCAGACTCACCCCATATATGAACATTGACGGGTAGTCGCGCAAATCTGTGTAATTCACTTCGTAACTGACTAATAACAGTTGAAGTTCCCGGAAATGCGAATTCGGTGGGGTCGTAGTTCCGAACCTGTTTTTCCAGTTCCCGTATTTTCATAACGAGACGCCGTTGATTCAGCGCTTTTTTCAACACACGTAACAGATGATCAGGGTGACAGGGCTTTTCAAGAAAATCAAAGGCCCCTTTCTGCATAGCACGAACAGCCATAGCGATATCACCATGACCCGTTAACATGACAACGGGCAGATCAACGTCACGCTTTTGCGCGTACTTCAAAACATCAAAACCATCCTTACCGTCCATACGTATATCTGTGAGCACAACACCGTTAAACTCTTTCTCTATGTGTTCAGCGGCGATCTCAAAGGAATTAGCGACCAGAACCTGCAAATTATCCAGAGAGATAGACTGTGCAATCGACCGGCGCAGTACAACATCGTCTTCCACTAGCAGGACAGTATTTGTCATGAGATTGAATTGTTTTTGTCGACTGCAGGTAGCATCAGTGAAAAATGAGCGCCTCCGCTATTGCTATTTTTCGCCCTTAAACTTCCACCAAAACTCTCTACGAATCCATAAGCGATAGATAAGCCAAGGCCCAGCCCATCATCATGATGTCCGGTTTTAGTAGTGTAGAAAGGCTCAAACACTCTATCAGGCTCTGACAGTCCGGGCCCGTTATCACGAATCGATACTTCTACCATCTCATCAGATCGCTCCACTTGCAGACTGATCCGCTTATCAGTCTGATGTTTCATCGCTTCAATGGCATTTGAAATAATGTTAATTAAAACCTGCTGTAATCTAATTTCTCCTCCTACGACCGCTATCGGATTATCTACATTGACTAAGGATAAGGCCACTCCCTCCTCCGTTAAACTCCGCTCTAACATCGCTACTACCTGATTTATAACCTTGCAAATATCTATCGACTCATAGCGGTGAGCATCTTTTCTGGAGAAATCGCGAAGATTTCGAATAATTCGAGACATGCGCTGAGTCTGAATCTCGATTTCATTAAGATTCTCGAGCGAATCATCTATTCTGTCTTTCTCAATAAAGCGTTTCGCGTTTACGGCGAAATTTTGAATTGATGCTATTGGCTGACTGAGTTCATGGCTTATACCAACTGACATTTTTCCAAGTGCGGACAACTTGGCAGATTGTACAAGTTCATTTTGGGCATGTTCAAGCTCCTTACTGCGAAGCTCGACTCGTCTATCTAATTCCTTACTTAACGCTTGTTCCGTCTCAATACGTTCGATGAATCGTCTTCGACGCTGAAATATCGCGATTGCAGAAACGACTGCGAGTATGAGAAGTGCTGCAACAAGCGACGTTATTTTTCTGGCCTGTAGCAGTGCAGGCTTGGTGTCAATTAGTAAGATAGCATCTAAATCAAATGGCAAGATTAACCTGTTCGCCATGAGCATTGATTTTTCCCTCGGGACAGCAGAAATATCTTGCCAGATAGATACAAAGCCATACTTACTTTCCTTAATTGGATGCTCAATAATATTTTCAAACGATGCGTGGTATGCACGGTTTCGGGCATTCAAACGTGACTGATAAGGAACAAGCTTCTTGAAAAGCAATCTTGTACGATTGCTGAATACCACCGTGCTTGAGCTATCCAGAAACATGATAATTTCAGGGCGTGCACGAAATTCAGTTTCAAGTGTATCAATTTCCATTTCTAATACAACCACGCCAATTTGTTTCAGATCAGAACTGATAATCGATCGCGCAAAAGTGAGGGTACGAGCCTTACTTCTACTGTTGTAACGAACCTCAACGCCCAGCGCACCCTGCATAGCAGTTTTAAAATAATCAGTGTCAATTGAACTCTGATCATCTTTTTGGTTTCTTGTTGAGAATATCTGAGTTCCTGTTGAACTTAGAAGCCGAATCTCATGTGCTCCTGATATGTCTCTTGCCCGTTCAAGGTATTCTTTAACGAGTTCACTAACGAAACCTTTTTCGAAGTCATCAACAATTTCGCTGTTTCTTGCAAGCAAAGTTGGCAAGACACGAGCTGCCGACAATTGACCACGAAACTGATCAACTACCTGAAGTATTTTACGATTGGCCTCGACATTGAGTTCGCCGAGTGCCGCCCGGTACGATACGTTCCAGGTTAAGAAGGCAACCCCGATCATAATCATAACCAGAACACAGATAACGCTTATGAGCACTCTGACAGGCATCAAAGATCCCGGTTCTGAAAATTCGGAAAAATCAGTCTTTCAATTCCGAGTTTACAGAATATCGAATTCAGCACCATCTCAAAATAGTCCTAACATATTGTATTCAAAGTACTTTTAATAGCCATGCTCAATACCGAAAACAAATCGGTGTTTGCAGAACGCTATGCATGAAATCTCTATGCAACAATCCGCAAACTTATCACAAGGAGAATTCAATGAAGAAAATTGTAGCCGTGCTTGTTTGTACTGCCTCGCTTTCGGCCGTGTCAACTGCAGCATTTGCCGCCTGTGACGCAGATGAATTAGTCATTAAATTCAGCCATGTTACCAACGCTGACAAACATCCAAAGGGTATCGCAGCGAAGTTACTGGCTGAACGCGTAAATTCGGAAATGAATGGTACTGCTTGTATGGAAGTATTTCCAAATTCAACATTGTATACGGACGAGAAAGCTTTGGAAGCCTTGTTAGTTGGAGACATACAATTAGCAGCGCCATCATTGTCACTGTTCGAACCATTCACTAAGAAATACCGCATTTTCGATCTGCCGTTTATGTTCCGCGATATCGACGCAGTCGATGCTTTCCAGGCATCTGACACAGGGCAGAATCTTAAAGACGCCATGCAGCGACGTGGATTGCAGGGGTTGCAATTTTGGCACAATGGTATGAAGCAAATGTCAGCGAATAAGCCACTTATTCTGCCGACCGATGCCAACGGATTAAAATTTCGTGTGCAGCCATCCGAGGTACTGGTAGCTCAAATGGAAGCAATCGGCGGTTCACCACAAAAAATGGCGTTCGCAGAAGTCTACGGAGCGTTGCAACAGGGCGTTGTAGATGGACAGGAAAACACATGGTCAAATATCTTTGGCCGTAAATTTTTCGAAGTACAAGATGGCGTAACCGAGACCAATCACGGAATTATCGATTATCTGGTTGTCGCAAGTGTTGACTGGCTCGATGCGCTGGACCCTGCAGTTCGTGAGCAGTTTCTTACAATTCTCAGTGAAGTCACTGAGACAAGAAACTCAGAATCCTCAAAAGTCAATGATGATGCCAAGCAAGCCATGCTTGACGCCGGTGGAGAGGTACGCGCTCTTACTGACGAACAACGGGCACAGTGGGTTGAGGCAATGAAACCGGTTTGGGAAAAATTTCAGGATGATGTCGGTGCTGAGAACATTGAAGCGGCTCAGGTAATCAATGCTGAAATAGCCAAATAAAACGTAGAAAGTGACCTTAATCTCGGCTCCACTTATGGGGCCGAGCATTTATATTGCCGATGTGAGGTAGCCGTGGACCGGATTGCAAACTTTATTGATGCTCTTGAAGAACAGGTTATGGCCAGCCTTCTCGGCATAATGACCCTCATAACATTTGCCAATGTAGTGAGTCGCTATGTGTTCAATTCCAATATCCTTTGGGCATTAGAAGTAACCGTTTTTCTTTTCGCATGGATGGTTATTCTGGGTTCTTCCTATGCACTAAAAAAATCAGCACATCTGGGTGTAGATGTCATTATTAACCTCGTGTCCGAGACTAAGCGTCGTATCATCGGCCTGATAGCAGGGCTGGCGGTATTCAGCTTTAGTTTTTTAATGTTCAAAGGTGCGTGGGATTTCTGGGCTAATTTCGGTGAGCTTCCCGCCACAACCGGTCGTTGGTTCCCAACCGGATTTGAAGACAAATTTAGAGGAAAAGGCTGGTACGAAACAACGAGTACACCTATTCCTGAATTCCTACGCTTTCTTGAAGATTGGTTTAACGAGGGTGAGCAGTACGAAAAAATGCCTCGTCTAGTCCCCTATCTCGTTCTCCCTATTGGCATGGGACTTCTTTTATTGCGTTCTATTCAAGCACTGTGGCGTCTCTGGACTGGAAAGGTTGATCGCATAATCGCCAGCCACGAGGCTGAAGAAGCCATTGAAAAGATAGCCACCGGAGAATAACAATGGAAGTCCTCATATTATTCGGCCTGGTAATAGGCTTGATGCTTTTTGGTGTGCCTATCGCGTTTTCGATCGGCTTATCGTCGAT
>CALJNA010000121.1 GCA_937981955.1 uncultured Granulosicoccaceae bacterium | reverse complement strand
TTGCTGGCGCAGGTGGTACCGCAACTTATTCAAAATGGTCAAATGCGTCGAGGCTGGCTGGGTATAGGTGCTGACGACCTACCGATGTTTCCAGGCATTAATCGCGAAGTAGACAAAGGCGCAGTTATAACTGCAGTTCTCGAAGCCAGCCCGGCGGACACCAGCGGGCTCAAACCCTATGACGTGGTGATATCAGCGGCAAATCAGCCGATTGAAAATGCTACCCAGCTGCTTTTGCTCATTTCGGGGCTGTCACCAGGAACCCACGTTCCGCTGGTCGTGCTGCGAAATGGCAGCTCTGTGAACATCACAGCCGAACTGATGGAAAGGCCTGTTTTTACTCAATAATTTGCGTCGAGACTGGCGTCGAATCGATCACAGTGATGAGTCTATGGATGATTTTTGCGACCGAGAGTTGCCAGTTTTTAACCTGTGAATGCGGAATAACTTTGCCCGGCGCACCTTGGGGCACTATAATGACACTGGAAAACCGAGAAGTCTCGGCGAGTGAATCCCTAGGTTCGCAATCAAAATATGATCAAAAAACTCATTAAATGGACGAAGAAAGCCGCTGTAGTGCACCAGATTCGGGGCATTAAAAGCCGGGATTTCTCCATCATTGCCAGTAATTGCACTGGCACGATGCCGTACCGTTTTTTGAAAATGCCGTATCTATCACCGACGGTGAATCTGTTTTTTCACGCGCCTTGTTACATCAAATTCGCCAGCCGGCTCGATCACTACCTGTCGCAGGAACTTCGTTTCGTTTCAGCATCAAAGTACCCTGAAGCGCACGACACGCACACCAAATTCAATCACTACCCCATCGGTGTGCTCGACGATGTTGAAATCCATTTCATGCATTACGATTGCGAAGATGACGCGCTTGAAAAATGGAATCGAAGAAAAAAACGTATCAACCGCGACAACCTGATTTTTGCTTTTACCGACCGCGATTTGTGCACCCCTGAACTTATGCAGCAATTCGATAACCTGCCCGGTCGGAAGATATTGCTGACTGCGCACATTTGTCCGTGGCTTGAGTCAGCGGTGCATATTCCCGCTTACAGAGGTCAGTCAGAGATGGGGGATGGTTATACTAACTTCCACACGCTTGCCCACATTGACTACCGCGCTCTGGTCGACGGACCTGCTACCAGCGACGCGCCCGAAGCGACGCCTGTCTCTTCACTCTCAACACCGGTATAAGTTGCAATAAAAGCAACACCAGAACACCACACAACGAGACTGACCCACCACTAGCGGCAGCAGGTGCGCTACCTGCGGACGTGCTTGACTGGTTATCGAACCCGCCACTGTTATTCACTGCCAAGTGCCCTGTAGATGCTGACTGTTGCCCGATTGAGTAGCTGGCTACGTTATTTGAGGGTGTGAAGTCTTGTGTGCCTACAGGCATCAATTGGGCAGTAACGATGGCATCGTTGGCCAGGTTCGTGTCTTCAACTTCCAGGAACATTTCACGCTTCTCTCCAGCAGCCATTTTGCTGATTGCGCAATGCGCACTGGTGGGAGAAACCTTATTGCACCCTGCTGGCCAGGCCACCAGACCCGCGAAGCTCGTTTCAATATCCAGTGATGCATCAATCTCCACGCTTGAATCAAGATTGCTCAATTCAAACCGCACAACACCGGTTGTTCCTTGCGCGCTGAGTGCCAGGTCTACCGCATCGACCAGGCAAGCCTTGTTTCTTGCACCCGATAGCATTGTCCTGCTGCATTCACTGAATTCGGTTTGCGTTCGAGTGGAAATATGCGGCCACATCAATTTCGTTGTGTCCTGATTACAGCTGGTGTCCGAATCGTGTTGAGAGCCCAGTGAATGACCGATTTCGTGGGTTAGCAACACATCACCAATGGCACTGGGTGTGGTAATCCCGACATCATAACCATCGGTGCGGCACAAGGTATCAATCCATGCAAGTCCCAGCGTTCGATCGGTTCGCTGTTTACCGGTGAACAGATACGTTAAAGCACTGTCAGAAAACAAGGTTCGATTATCCATTCGATAGTCACGAAAACTGTTCAGGAATGTTTCCAGCGTTGCAGCACCAGAGTGCATTGGATTGACGTCACCATCACCAAATACCTGAACTTCATCTACCGCCAGTGCAATACCAAAGTTACGATAAATTCCGTCGGCAACGTTAAGCTGGTTTAATGCGACGATAAGACCATTGCCACCGTGGTATCGATCGAATTCCGCATCGATCACTATAGAGATAGGTACAACTCGTAAGTCACTGGCTTTATCGGCTGAACGAAGGGTGCTGGTCAGCGATGGTGGTGGCGCTTTGACTTTAACCAGCTGCATTTCTGCCTCTACAGAAACCGAATCGGGATTGCCTGCTGATCGCGTGCGCGCACTGCGCGGCTGATAATAATCAAGCGTACCAATCAGTGTGCCTGGTTGCATGGTGTAGGCCTGGCCAAACGCATGGGCCACACCTGAGATGGTGTCGTCGTTTATAACCGCGCGTACCCACGAATTCTCATCGCCAACAACCGTACCAACAAAGACGCCCGCTGCCGGTGGTGATCGATCTTGTAGGACGCCGTCGACCCAATCGGTTTGACTGGTTAAGGGGCTGGGAGTCAACTGATACTCGAAGTCGATACCGTCGACATTCACCTGAATCTGCAAGCTATCCAGATCTTCAACAAACTGTTTAGAGCGCAACTTACTCGCACCCTCACTGCTTTTTTCAATAATGGATAAACGGCGATCGGCTCGGTCATACCAATACCTGGACAACACATTGCCATCAGGCCAGCTAAAACCAAACGGTAGCGAAACAGCAGTATGTCTGTCCCGAAGCGCCTCCAGCGCAGACTTTGCGCGCGCGGTTTCGCCCATTTGTTCTAACGCAATAGCATCAAGATAGTCGGCTGAATCCTGATAGGAAGATTCGGGATGGGTTTGTTGCAGCTTCGCAAGAGTTGATCGCGCTGCAGCGAAATCATACCGATCCATAATTTGCACATACGCTTTTAAGTACAGCGCATCATCATTGAGCGAACTGTCCTGATATTCAGCCAATATAAAATCAAGTGTGCTTAATGCGCCATCCACGTCGCTGTCATCGCGTTTATCCAGTGCAGATAGATAGTGCCCAAGTACGTTTCCGGCATCATCGGCTTCCTGCAAAACGGCAATTCGGGTTTGCACAGATGAGAGTTTTTCAAACCCTGGATAATAAGCCTGCAAGCGTCGAAGGAGTGCCAGAGCCTCCGTATAGGAACGCGAATCGATTAAAGCCAAAGCATTATCGTAATGTTCCTGTGCACTTGTTTGCAGGAAGCTCGATTGCGCAACATCGTTTGCCACGACTGGCGCGCTAATCGCCGCGCTAAAACAGAGCATGCCTGCACACAGTATGCTGCGCGCAAGATGCGATGGCAGAGCGCCTTTATGCATGCTTATTGTTTCCGCCTGTAAGATGGATTAACCGTTTGCAGCGGGACGCTGCTCCTCGGCCACTTTTCCTTCATTGAAAAAGTTCAATACATCACGGCAGTTAGCTAAGGCTTGCTCAACTTCTTCAGGGCTTGGCTCGGGCTGCTGATCGAGTGTGTCGAGTATGCGGGTCTCCTGACGAGCTTCTTCAACCTTACTTTGAACCTGTTCCAGAGCGCGGTTAAGCGCATCACTCAAATCAGCGAATTCACGCGCATCACCCGAACGAAGTCGTACGTTCAAATTCCCGTCACCTAATTCATTCAGAGCACGCCTGATCGCAAGTAATGGATTACCCAGTTTGCGCATGATATACACGCCGATAGCACAGGTGATCAATGCGTTAATACCAAGCATGATAACCACCCAGCGCATCATGACCTCTTTGGTGCTGGGGACGCTTTCGTTAAGCAACTGCAAATCTTCAGAAGCGAACAACAGCGGGGCCGTACCCTGCACCAGCTCACCGAGCAGGTAGTGATAGAACACACCCAGAATAATGGTTGATTGCACAATGAAGAACAGCGTTAGCCATAAAACACGTCTGATCTGACGCATTTGAAACGTCTTGTCCCGGATCAGTGAGAGAGGAAAAACTGCATCTGATGAGCGCGCCATAACAGCCCTACTTTTATAAAACACCCGAAAGCGGGTAACCTATAAAAAATCGGCCTGTTGGGGGTTTACTTGATGCATGCTGCTCGATGTCTGTTGCTGGGCTTTATTCGCTCCGCGAAAGTGTGAACGAGTTGCCGAAATCTAATGGCCTAAGATTACGAAAGAGTGACTGCCGCAGAACAAGAAGGTGGATTAGAAGACCGCTTTCGCTGCTCCGCTCGGAGGTACCGTTAAGATTTGAGGGTCATAGCCATCGACAGATAATCTAACTGTATATTCCCCTGGCAGCAGTTCCAACGAAGGGCCGTCAATACGGCCTTGCGCTACCACTTCACCACGTACATTGCTGACGGTGAACTGCGGTACAAGCGACACCTGTAATGACTCAATAAGTTGTTGTGCATCGTTAGTGTCGAAATAGTCTCCACCGCCAATTGAAGCCCAATCTGCAAATTCAGACTTTAACGCTTCATCTTCGATGGCAAAACCCACGATATTAATTTGCGTATCGAAACCTTGTTCTCTCAATTTTGCAATTACTGTTTTGGGATCTGCCTCACACGTTTCTTCGCCGTCTGTAATTAGTATC
>CALJNA010000120.1 GCA_937981955.1 uncultured Granulosicoccaceae bacterium | reverse complement strand
TTTCCTTCGAACTTTACTATGTCGTCGCGACCGGTAAATCCGCGCGCAAGTCGAATAGCACTCATGGTTGCTTCCGTACCAGAGCTGCACATGCGAACCGAATCGATTGACGGGACTATCTTACAAATCAGTTCTGCCATCTCGGTTTCAAGTTCGGTTGGTGCGCCAAAACTTAAACCGCTGCCCGCCGCTTTTTGCACTGCTGCAATAACATCCGGATGGGCATGTCCAAGCAGCATTGGACCCCATGAACCGACGTAGTCTATGTATTGCTGCCCATCGGAATCGGTTACATAGGCGCCGCTGGCCGAGGCGATAAACCGGGGCGTCCCACCGACGCTGCCAAACGCGCGCACCGGCGAGTTAACGCCTCCTGGAATCACCTGACGGGCGCGTTCAAAAAGGGCATTTGCTGTGTTCAATGTCATCTTCCACTGTAATTTCGACTCAAGTTACCACGCCGGGATGCGTTTTTGGGCCGAAGTGTGCAGGGCATTGTCAGCTACAATTAATCCGTCGGGCCAGGTGGCCCCGCAATGGCTGTGAACAGGTGCGAGCAGTCATGAACATCACATTGAAGATTGGAGATCAAACAATGCAGCACGGTGCTACGCTGGATGAGTTTCTGGCAGAACACATGGCCTCAATGCCCCAGGCAACCGAACTACACGGCTTGCTTGGCGACATTGCCAAAGCTTGTATCGATTTGTCCGATCTGGTCAGGCGAGGTGAGCTGGCCGGTGTGCTTGGTGCGGCCGGTCAGGAAAACGTGCAGGGCGAAGAACAGAAGAAACTCGATGTCATTGCCAACGATGTGTTCATTGAACTCACAGAAGGCACCGGGCGTCTTGCCGGTCTGGCATCTGAAGAAATGGACAACCACTATCCCATTCCTGAGCAGCACAAACGCGGGCGATATTTACTCACCTTCGACCCGCTTGATGGTTCATCGAATATAGATGTCAATGGATCCACCGGCACGATCTTCTCCATCACCGAGCATGACAAAGACGATGCGCCGGTGGATGCCGATTTTCTGCAAACGGGCAGGCAACAGGTGTGTGCCGGGTATTGTTTATATAGCTCGGCCAGTATGCTGGTTTTGACGCTCGGCAATGGCGTGGCAGGTTTTACACTGGATAACAAGCGCAATGAATTTGTACTCACTCACCCGAACATGAGCGTGCCTGCAACGACCAATGAATTCGCTATAAACGCAGCTTATTCTGAACACTGGCAAGCTCCGGTTAAACAATACATAGCGCATTGCGTTGCCGGAAAGTCCGGCCCTATCGGTAAAGCGTTCAACATGCGTTGGGCTGGATCCATGGTCGGTGATATTCACCGAATTTTGTGTCGCGGCGGAATCTTTATGTATCCACTGGATGAGCGAATGATCAAAGACGGTAAAGCCGGCAAACTACGATTATTGTATGAAGCTAATCCGATGGGAATGCTAATAGAGCAGGCTGGGGGTATGGCTCATACCGGGCTTGAACCCATTCTGGATATTTCACCGGATAATCTTCATCAGCGAGTGCCGGTATTAATGGGTTCCAAAGAAGAAGTTCAACGCGTTGTTGACTATCATGCAGCTCACACATAGCCAGCCTGTGCGAATCAGATATCGCATTGACGCAACATGACAACATCACCCCGTTTCTGGGAGACTAAAACGCTCGATGAAATGAGCGACGCCGAATGGGAGTCGTTATGCGATGGTTGCGGCCGGTGTTGTTTGCACAAGCTTGAAGATGAGGATACCCGGGATATCTTCTACACCGATATCGCCTGCAAACTACTCGATACCGAAAAATGCCGCTGTAAGCACTATTCCACCCGATTTGATGAAGTGCCGGACTGTCTCTCGGTGCGTCCACTCACCGAGGAGAAACTCCACTGGCTGCCTGATAGCTGTGCTTACGCAAAGCTTGCCAAAGGCGAACCCCTGTCAGACTGGCACCCGCTTATCAGCGGTAATCCTAACAGCGTAAATACTGCCGGAATTGGCATAGGTGGACGTTGTTTTAGTGAAACAGACGTGCCGGTTGCCGAATGGGATCAGCACCTGATTGTCTGGGCAGAGTAGCTCAGAACGATAGTATGTCAAGCCAAAGAGTCTATAATTTTCATTCAGTTAGAGACGCTATTGAAATTTTTCGATAAGTGTGGGAATTTGCAGACAGGTGTGGTTTAATTGCGACTAACGATGGCTTGCTCCTTGCTTTAATCCTCTTATAAAAGGGTTCATCAGCGAAGACCGAGTCGGATATCGACCACCTTGGTATAGCTGTTTGATCGCTGCATAAATCGCAGAAGTGGAGAAAAGTATGGCATCTCAAAACGCAGAATTGGACATTTCGGATAACGGCCCAACCGTCGATCGCCGGGAACGTCTGCAAACCACAATCGACTCCCTGATCAAGTTGCGTCAGGACGTTGTCGTCAGTTACTGCAAGCTTTCGGGTGTCAGCTCTTTTGACAAACGCGATATCGAAAATCATTCTGTCAATGCAAAGCAGCTGCGAAACTTTTGCCAAATCATGGTCGATTACACTGCCATGGGACATTTTGAAGTTTACCAACGCATTATCGAAGGTAAAGAGCGCCGTGTAGCGGTGAAGCAAACCTCCGATGAAGTCTATCCAGCGATTGCCGAAACCACCGATTTTCTGGTCGACTTTAATGACAAGTACGATGCGTTTGAAGGTTCGGACGACGACATTGAAATGTTATCCAAAGATCTTTCACGACTGGGCCAGATCATTGCCATTCGTGGCGAACTCGAAGATCAGATTCTGGACGCACTGCGCCAGAAGAAGTAATTCGCAACGAATAACCCGCAACGGAAAATAACCAGACCATTGACCGAATCATCCGGTTCGGGCATTGCCCGGCTAAGACTCAAGAAGCGCGAAGAGCGACGCATTGAAGCTGGCCACCTTTGGGTCTTTTCTAACGAAGTAGACACAAGCTTTTCCCCGATTAAAGGTATTTCGCCCGGCAGCCCGGGCGTCATAGAAAGTTCGTCAGGAAAATTTCTGGCGCATGTGTACATTAATCCTGCATCTTTGATTAGTGCGCGCGTCACCAGTCGCAATAAGTCCAAACCGTTTAATGCCACCATGCTGCGCGAGCGATTAGCTACTGCGCTGCAATTGCGTAACGCGTTATACAGCGAACCGTTTTATCGTTTGGTTCATAGTGAGGGTGACTTTTTGCCAGGACTGGTTGTTGATCGTTACAACGATAGCCTGGTTGTGCAGATAACCACCGCAGGCATGGAAGTATTCAAAGACGACATAGTCGATGCGCTGGTTAACCTGACGAATGCCAAATCGGTTTGCCTGCAAAACAACACACCGGTTCGCGAACTGGAAGCCTTGCCGGGCTACGTGGAGTGGGTACATGGCTCGGCACCGAATGAATTGCACATTCGTGAAAACCAGCTTGAATTTGTTGTGCCTACCGAGCTTACGCAAAAAACCGGTTGGTTTTACGATCACCGCGACTCGAGGCTCGCGTTGCGCGCCTGGGTTAAGGATAAAAGCGTACTCGATTTGTACAGCTACATTGGCGGGTTTGGATTGAACGCTGCGGCGGCAGGTGCGGCGAACGTGTTATCCGTCGATGCATCTGAGTCAGCTTGTGTTGCAGCAACAGCCAATGCTGATGTCAACCAGCTGCAATCAAACTATCGAAGCGAATCGGCTGATGCGGTCGAGAAAATGCGCGAACTGTTTTCTGCCGGTGAGCGATTCGATGTCATTGTTCTTGACCCGCCAGCGTTTATCAAACGCAAGAAAGATCGAGATGCCGGCGTTCGTCACTACGCGTTGAACAACAGACTTGCTTTAAAACTGCTCAATCCGGGTGGGGTGCTGCTCAGTGCTTCGTGTTCTCAGGCCTACAGTCTGCACGATCTGCAACAGGCACTGCGAACCGGTGTTCCGAAAGGATGCACAGGATTGCAGATTCTGCAAACATTTCAGCAAGCTCCAGATCATCCGGTCAACGTTGCCATGCCGGAATCACTGTATCTGAAAGGTGTCATTTCGCGGCTGTTATAAACCCGTATAATCGAGCTTTCGATAACGGCGCTAACGCAGACATGCTGCAATATCCTCAAATCGACCCAGTTGCCATTGAGCTGGGGCCGCTCGCTATTCATTGGTATGGAATCACTTATTTAATCGCCTTTCTGGCCGGGTGGTGGCTAGCGAAATACCGGGCTAAACAACCAAATTCCGGTTGGTCGCCAGATGAAATCGGTGACGTGGTGTTCTACATTGTGCTCGGCGTGGTTATTGGCGGCAAGCTGGGTTCAGCGTTGTTTTATCAAACTGAGTCTCTGTTGTCCGACCCACTTGGAACGCTTAACCCGATGAACGGTGGCATGTCATTTCATGGCGGGTTTATCGGCGTTATCATCGCGTTCTGGTTATACGGCAGATCGACCAATCGTTCTTTTTTCCAGGTCGCCGATTTTATCGCGCCGGCATTTCCAATAGGACTTGGTGCTGGGCGAGTCGGTAACTTTATCAACGGCGAGTTGTGGGGCAGGGTCACTGATGTTCCGTGGGGCATGGTCTTCCCGCACGTTGGTCCAGAACCGAGGCACCCGAATCAGATCTATCAGATCATTGGTGAAGGTATTATTTTATTCCTGCTGGTGTGGTGGTTCTCGAGTAAACCGCGACCGCGCATGGCTGTGTCGGGTTTCTTCGCATTGTGCTACGGCATCTATCGATTTCTGGTCGAGTTTGTTCGTGAGCCGGATTCGCATTTAGGGTTTGTCGCGCTCGACTGGCTGACCATGGGGCAGATTCTGTCGTTACCGATGATTCTGATTGGGGCTGCGTTACTGTACCTGGCCTATAAGAACCCAATTTATAACGAACAAAAAAAGCGTAAGGAGTAGCTCGTGCAACAGTATCTGGATTTACTCCAACATATCTGCGACCACGGTACTGAAAAAGGTGATCGTACTGGCACCGGAACCCGTTCGGTTTTTGGCTATCAAATGCGCTTTGATCTGTCGGAAGGTTTTCCTGTGCTGACTACAAAGCACTTGCACCTTCGCTCCATTATTCATGAATTGCTTTGGTTTCTTGCTGGTGACACGAACGTGAAATACTTGCAAGACAATGGTGT
>CALJNA010000119.1 GCA_937981955.1 uncultured Granulosicoccaceae bacterium | reverse complement strand
GCCAACTTTCCGCAAGCGGTGCCCGATAGTGCCGGTATTCCGGAGAGCGTACGAGATGAAATGGTGATAGCCCCTTTCAATGACGCTGACACCGTTAAAAGCCTGTTTGACGAGTATGGCTCCGACATAGCGGCCGTGATTGTTGAACCATTGCAACGTATTGTTCCACCAGAACCGGGATTTCTTCAGCTCTTGCGCGAAGAATGTACCAAGCATGGCATTGTGCTTATATTCGACGAGATTGTAACTGGCTTTCGCTTGAGTTACGGTGGTGCTCAGGAAGCCTACGGCGTTGTTCCCGACCTATGCACTTTAGGCAAGATTATAGGCGGCGGCTTTCCACTGGCAGCGATTGCTGGAAGAAAAGACATGATGGATCATTTCGATAAAGCCATTGTCGGAAAAGACAAGTTTCTGATGCAATTAGGTACCTTGTCGGGAAACCCCGTGGCCGCTGTGGCAGGGTTGAAAACCATGGAAATTCTTCGCCGCGATAATGCTTATGAACAGTTAAGGGTCACCGGTGAACGATTGCAGTCTATGTTCAGTTCTGTTTTAACTGAACACGGCCATGCGCATCAGATCGTCGGCGATGCCACTCTGTTCGACGTGGTCTTCACCGACCAGGCAGTAACCGACTACCGAACCTGGTTAACTGGGGATCAACAAAAAAATGCGCGGTTTAATAAAGTACTGAGAGAAAACAGTGTGTTCAAGTCCCCGGGTAAGTTATATCCCAGCCTTGCTATAGACGATGCGGATTTGGACCTGACAAAAGCAGCTGTGCGGTTGGCGGCAGAAACGCTGTAGGGAAATATCAAAATCGATACGGATAATGCAACATGGCAACCACTGATACACTAGTAGCTCAGGGTGCGCCCAGCTCGGGCGATCCCTTGTTCCAGCCACTGCAATTAGGTCATCTGACACTTAAAAACCGTATCATGAGTACCAGTCATGCCTCTGGCATGGATGACAACGGTATGCCAGCCGTGCGATATCAGCGTTATCACGAAGAAAAAGCCAGAGGTGGTCTGGCGCTAACCATGTTTGGTGGTTCATCCAATGTTGCACCCGACTCACCTAGTGTGTTCGATCAGTTACGTGTAGACACAGACGATGTTATTCCCCATCTGCAGCAATTTTCTGATCGGATACACGCGCATAACACCGCATTGATGTGCCAGATCACTCACCTGGGCAGACGCGGTGATGCAACTAACGACCATTGGCTTCCAACCATTGCACCCAGTGCAATCCGGGAAACTTTACACCGCAGCATTCCTCGTGAAATGGATGAGTACGATATTAATCGCGTGGTGAAGTCATTTGGTCTGGCAGCCAAACGATGTTATGAAGGCGGACTCGATGGCGTAGAAACACTTGCTGGTGCTCACTTAATCGGGCAGTTTTTTTCACCAGACACAAATCAGAGAACCGATAAGTTTGGTGGGTCGCTTGAAAATAGAGTCAGGTTTGCACTGATGGTGTACGAAGAAATGCGTCGACAAGTCGGAACCAAGTTCCTGCTTGGAATTCGTATGTCAATGTTTGAAAATCGAGGTGGCTTGTCTCGAGACGATGCGCTTGCCATTGTCGAATTGCTTCAACGCGAAGGTGCAATCGACTTTCTCAATGTGGTTTTCGGAAGAATGGACACTGAGCTGAGTCTGGCTGAATACAACATGCCCGGTATGTCGCAGCCTCTGGCGCCTTTTCTCGACCAGGTACGAGATGTAAAGCAGATTGCGAAAGTGCCTGTATTTCATGCAGCGCGTATTATTGATATAGCAACAGCACGCCATGCTATTCGGGAGAATTTGCTCGACATGGTTGCAATGACACGAGCACACATCGCCGACCCTCAGCTAGTGAACAAAATCAAACGCGGCGAAGAAGATCGTATTCGACCGTGCTTTGGAGCGAGTCACTGTATGCATAAGAAACCATCTTGCATACATAATGTCTCAACTGGCAGAGAAACCGAACTCCCACAGGTGTTAACCCGTATAACAACACCAGCAAAAAAGGTGGTTGTGGTGGGTGGTGGTCCGGCAGGGCTTGAAGCCGCAAGAGTTGCCGCCGAAAGAGGACATATAGTCACGGTATTGGAAGCTGCGGCAAAACTCGGTGGTCAATTGCTATTAGCCTGCAAAGCCACGTGGAGACGGGACATTATCTCTGTGGTTGATTGGCGGGTGAGCGAACTTGAACACCTACAAGTCACCATCATGTTGAATTGCTATGCAGAAGCTCCAGAGGTTGAAGCTCTCGATCCTGATGTGGTGATCATCGCCACCGGAGGTTTACCCAATACCGGGGCGATAAAAGGTGCTGAACTTGCCATCAGTAGCTGGGATGTTTTGGGTGGTGATGTGCAAATGGCAGATACCGCCCTGGTCTACGATGGTACCGGCCGGCATGAAGCGGTATCGTGCGCTGAGTACATGGCTACCAACGGCTCACGCGTAACCCTTGCTACCATAGACGATAGGCCAGCGGCTGAATTGGGTTATGCTGAACGTCCAGTTTATCGGAAGCAACTGTACAAACAAAACGTAACTGTTCTGCCCGACCTTGCATTAACCAGTATTGAAGCAGACGGTAATCGACTGAAGGCCATCTTCAGAAACGACTTGACAGATGTTCTTGTAGAACACATAACCGATCAGGTGGTCATAGAACAAGGCACGAAGCCGATGGACGAACTCTTCCATCAGCTAAAGAGCCAATCTTCCAATCAGGGTGCGACAGACATAGAAGCCTTGCTTGCATTGCAGCCACAACCACAAGCCAATACTGGCTATTCACTACACCGTATAGGTGATGCCATATCAAGTCGATCATTGCACGCCGCCCTGCTCGACGCGTTTCGCATAGCCGCTGCTATTTAACAAAATTTGTGAGGAGAGTAGCTTTGTCAGAACAGGAGCTAACACGATGAAGTCTGACGTCCAGGTTGCGGTAATCGGCGGTGGTATCGTTGGTGCTTCAACACTCTATTGGTTAACAAAGCTTGGCTGGACAGATTGCCTATTGCTAGAGAGGCGTGAGCTTACCTCGGGTTCTACTTGGCATGCTGCCGGTAATACCACTTATTTTGGACCCTATGCTGAAATGACGCAGCTGTTCGCCGGGTCTATACGAACGTATCTGCAAGCTGAAAGAGAAAGTGGTCATTCAGTCGATTTTCATCAAACGGGATCGCTTCGTGTTGCAACAACTCAACGTGAAAGAGAGTTGTTTCATTCCTACGAAAAACAATACGAAAGCCTGGGTATTCCCTATTTTGTCGTTGAGAACGAGACTATAAGAGAGCTGCACCCCTGTATCCGGACAGATGATCTGTTCGGCGCTGCGCACACACCGACCGATGGGCATGTTGATCCCACTGGCGCTACCCACGCACTCGCAAAAGCTGCACGAAAGCTTGGCGCACAGGTGCAACGACAATGTCCAGTAGAGTCAATTCGTTTTGAGAATGATTTATGGCATGTTGAAACAGAAAGCGGGTGTGTTGTGGCACAGCACGTCGTTATGGCAGCATCGTTCTGGACACGTGAACTGTTGCAGCCGCTGGGTTTGAATATTCCGTTGTATGCAACACAACATCATGAAGTCATAACAGAATCTGTCACAGAGCTTGAATCATTGGATTATGAAGTACCGGCATTACGAGACTCATATGTCTCATGCAGTGTAAGGCAGGAGAAAAGAGGGTTTTTAGCAGGTTTTTACGAAACCGACCCAGTGTTCTGGGGAGTTGACGGCATACCCAGAAATTTTACCGAAGAACTATTCCCTCCCGAGATGGATAGATTAACGGTTGCGTTTGAACGTTTGATGCACCGCTTACCGGCGTTTTCCGAAGCCGGAATACGAACGGTCAACAACGGACCTATGTGCTGGACGCCAGACGGACTCCCGTTACTGGGCCCGGTGCCTGGTCACCGAGGACTGTGGATGGCTAGTGGATTCAATGTCGGTATTGGCACCGGTGGCGGTTCTGCAGAATTTTTGGCGCACTGGATGATAAACGGTAAACCTCTGTTTGATCTGCCCATTGTTCATGCCGACAGGTTTGGCAATAACATAGGCACTCATGATGCTATTGAATCTATAAAATCATGTTATCGCCGGGGTTATCAATTGCCTGATCGTATTTGATGTCCAGGCCGAATAGTTATCGATATGTCTGCATTGAGCTGTTGAACAAACAGGGACAAACATGCATGTCGAAGTATGTTATCCAACTTAAGTAGTAACAATCTCCTGTCTGGAAAACGAAAAAATCTAATTCGAAACAAACGCCGTTAGATAACTGACGCACTATGCGGTGCAGATTGGCTCATGTGAAACTAACTAAAAGTATAGTTTCCAAACCGTAGATTCGTGAAGCGCGTGGCCTTCGTGATCTTGATTCTCTCTTCCTCTTTACTTTCTCTATACAAGCTAGCCCTAAAGTAGTAACGTGACCATCCGTTTGTATTGGGGTGGTCGGCACCGCTAATAGAAATTGCGATATATGTTCACGTTTAATCGTCATTACTGACGTTCAAAAGTTAAGGAATACAAAATGATCAGGAAAAATATAATTTTGGCCATAACGTGGTCTTGCCTTGCTGTGTTCGCTACCAGTGGTGTGGGTACCGCGTTTGCTGGACACAACAACGGTAAAGGCAATAAATTTGGTCACAGTAATGGCAAAGGCTTAAGAAATGGGCATGCTAAACAAGACATCAGAGATGGAGTCACTGAGCCACCTGTAACAGAGCCACCGACAAATGCCGGAAATTTGTACGGGCTTCTATGGTGCGAGGGAGATGGATATTTCTTGAACGATAATCCAAGCAATCCAATCTATGTTTCTTCCTTGTATACATCGCCTGTAGATAGGGATAACTATTTCATGACAGATGTTCAAGACGCCGCAATCTGGGAACTCTACGAACCTTCTGCGAATCCACTCCCGGCAGGATTAACTTTTAATGGCTCACTCGGTCGTTTTGAAGTTACTGCCAATGATTACCGCAACAACCTTACCGCTCTGGAATGGAATGGGCCACTGTTCTTGCAACTCGACGATGGCAGCAGTGGTATTTACAATGTAGATCTAAATGTGGAAACGTTTAATTGTTTGTAGTCCGTCCAAAATGCTGCAATTATCGGAGCGC
>CALJNA010000118.1 GCA_937981955.1 uncultured Granulosicoccaceae bacterium | reverse complement strand
TTGAGCTTGAATCTGCAACAGCGGGTGATATCTGCGCGGTGCTGGGTATGAAGAATGTTCAGACCGGACACACGCTTGCCGATCAAAAGAACCCGGCAACCCTGGAACCGATGGTATTCCCCGATCCGGTTATCTCGATTGCGGTTGCACCAAAAGACAAGAGTGCATCTGAAAAGCTTGGCGTAGCGCTAGGCAAGATGATCGCAGAAGATCCTTCTTTCCGTGTTGAAACTGATGAAGACAGTGGTGAAACCATTCTTATGGGTATGGGTGAACTGCACCTGGATATCAAGATTGATATTCTGCGTCGCACGCACAGTGTTGAGGTTGAAGTGGGTAAGCCACAAGTGGCGTATCGCGAAACGATCACTCAGGAAACCGAAGATACCTATACACACAAGAAGCAATCGGGTGGTTCGGGTCAGTTTGGCCGCATCGACTACATCATTACACCGGGAGAGCCGGGTACTGGTTTTGAATTCGAATCGAAAGTAACTGGTGGTAACGTGCCTCGCGAATATTGGCCAGCTGTTGAGAAAGGTTTCAAAAACAGCATGGAAGAGGGTGTGTTGGCTGGGTATCCTTGTCTGGATTTCAAAGTCACGTTGATGGACGGTGCGTTCCACGCGGTTGACTCATCTGCAATGGCATTTGAAATTGCAGCCAAGGCAGCCTACCGACAAACGGTACCTAAAGCTGGTCCTCAGCTTATTGAACCAGTGATGAAGGTGGATGTATTTACACCTGAAGATCACGTTGGTGATGTTATCGGTGATCTGAACCGTCGTCGTGGCATGATCAAGGACCAGCAAGCCGGGCCTACAGGTGTACGAATCAAGGCTGATGTTCCGCTATCGGAAATGTTTGGCTACATTGGCGATCTGCGAACCATGACTTCGGGTCGTGGACAGTTCTCAATGGAATTTGCACACTACATGCCGTGTCCTAAAAACGTGGCAGAAGTGGTTATAAAAGAAGCGCAGGAGCGTGCGAAGGCGTAATCGTCAAGCTCGTTTCAAGCAGAAAAAACGCCCTTAACCGGGCGTTTTTTTTTGATCAGAATTCAATATCGATTAGTAGAGCACTATGATCGGAGAGTTTGTTCTCGCGAACACTGTGCTCATACCAAATATTTTTTATTTTGCTGTCCACTAACTGGCTGCACAGCGCGTGATCGTAGCGGTAGCCGTTGCCCCGCGAGCTGACCCAGCTAAACTCTTTTTTCCCCTTGTTTCTGCTACGCCAGCTGTCTATCCATCCTTTGCCAATGATTGATTGAAATATGTGCGTATTCACAAAGCTCTTTGTGTCTGAATCTTCAAACGGGATACCGCAATTCAGATCACCGATTATCATGGCGTAAGCGTCGGTATCGATCGGTAGTCGATACAAGGTATCGAGATAAGGTACCTGGGCTTTTTTCTGCGGCAGGTGACTCACCAGCAGACGCAGGTTGTTGTTTGCTGTGTTGTTATCCATTGTAGGTTGCAGGTCGATCATTGCATCGACCGCTAGATCAGAGTCGAGTGTATGGTCCCATGATCGACACTCCATGGCATATTTACTAGCAATCATAACGGTATTTTTGCGTGTTTCGCTGTTGCTTATATGCGTATGCGAAAGCGCTAGCGAGCGACAGGCATCAAGAATGGGACCTGCGCTTTTGCCGTTACGAAATTCCTGCAGCAGAGCAATGTCTGGTTTGAATTTGACAATAGCGTCTGCAATATCTGCGGCACGCTTGCCACCGCCTTGCAAAATATTCCAGCTCAGAATCCGCATCAGCTCAAGTTTGCTCTGTCCAGCCGCGCTTGTAGTACTGCTTTTTCCAGTCATTGAAGAGTTCTCGAATTTGAGTTTCAGAGTTACTAACGCAAATTTCGTGATTCAATGGCTCTTTTCTGTTTGGGCTGAAATCGGTTAAGTGCAGTACGTACTCTGGAAAGTCTCTGGAGATTTCCGCTTTGTTGGTTTGCCAAAGCAATAGCTTTCTGACCATGGTTGCACCTTTGAGTGTTTTGGTTGCAACCGAACGTTCAAGAATGTTGCTTTGCGGTAGATTTAGTGCGTCAAGTTTTCCGTGTTCCGTAGTGGGTATGTTTACGATGCTCTCAAGCTGTGACGCACCGACATCTTCTGCGGTAAATGCTTTATCGTCTCTTAATTGCACAAATTGGGGTGAGATGATGCTGCACAGCGGCAATCGGCGTATACCCTTCCAGCTGCTTTTCTCGGCATCCCATTCGATAACCATTCGATCGATTGGACTGCCATGTGACGTGGTTGCGATAATATCGAGGCAGGAAATTTCAACCACCAACCCGGGTTTTATCATCCGATAGGCGACTCGATCGGAGTTGACTTCAGCATAGTCACTCTCAACACCCAGCTCATTGAGTTGCTTTAATAGTGCAACACGTTGTTCATCGCTATAGCCGCCTCCGACTCGGCCAACTACATGCGCAATATTGTCGTCTCGAACAATGCCGATAAGCATGCTGTGCAGCATGCCGGCGCGATCGTCCACACCTTCGGAAAAACCCAGCACAGCTAAATCGATCGAATGACGTGGTTTGACTTTAAATAAGCCCGCGCTGTCGCTGCGCAGAAAAATACCTTCTGCACCATTTTCGATAACGTAGCTGTCAAACAGCTTAAGTGCCTTCGCTCTGTCCCCGGTTTGCGTTTCAACCGGGAATATTCTCTTACCGTCTGCAAACAAGGTTTGCGCTTTTTCAATGGCCTGCTCGTAGTGCATTGACAAGTCTTGCCCATCAAGGTCATAGATGTTGAAAACGGCAAAGCAGAGCGTGTCTATATCTTCTTGTGATTCAGGCGCGCGGGCAACACGCACAACATCGTGTACCCGTTCGCGCTCTCCAGTGTCGTGTCGGACATGCAGTTCGCCACCGAGCATGGCTTGCTTTATACCGGCTTTGGACAACAGTTCTGCTGCTTCTTGATGAAAAGCTGCCCCAGCGCGGATAGTTCCACCAGGGTTCAGAGTGATGACTTCACCATCGCGATAGAACAGGCAGGTAAACTCCCCATCGACTTTGCGGCTTATTGCGTAGTCGGTATCTGGCAAGCGCGCTTTCGCTGTCGGTCGGTCGTAGGCCTTCGTCATTCGACTGAGCTGTCTGCGGCGCAGGCGGGTGGCTTGTAGTAGCGCAGGGTCTGCTAACGAAACTGATGCGGTGCCGGTATGGTAGTCGCCGATCTTCTGGTTTAGTGGTGCAGACAATAGTGTCATCAGGATTGAATTGGACGCACTGGTTTGGTGGATTATTATTACACGTCTGATGCTGCATGAACGTAACAGTAAGGTCGTACCAGCCAGCGTGAAGGTGTATTATTTACAGTTTGTGATATTCGACTGGCGAAACAGGGGAAGGTGCTATGTACATGTGGCTTAAAGCAGCGCACATCATTTTCGTGGTCGCGTGGATGGCGAGCTTGTTGGTTTATCCTCGATACAAACTGCACCAGCTGTCGAGCAAACCCGGTGATGAGTTGTTTGAAACCATGAAAAACGCGTCTGCCAAATTGAGGCGAGTTATCATGACACCAAGCCTGATTGCTGTCTGGGTTTTCGGAATTGGTCTTGTCAGTATGAATGGATCTGTTTTCATGTTCAAATGGATGTGGGTGAAACTCGTATTGGTTTTGCTGGTAACCGCATTGCACGGCTACTACGTTAAAATGGGAAAATCGATTGATCGAGGAGAGGCAAGTATTACTGCCGGTAAACTCAAACTAGCCAATGAACTGCCGTTTATCGGGCTTATTCTGATCGTTATTATGGTGGTAGTCAGGCCGTTCTGATAATCTTTGAACTTCGATATGCTGTTAATTTTAAAGCAGCGATTTTCGATCAAGTCCTTGTGATTCCATAAATTCTCTTAACCTGTCGATGGCTGCTTCGCGCTGCCTTACGGTTTTTTGAAGTGGTTGCTTCAGAAGTTTTGCAATGTCATTTTGTGACATACCTTGAAAATAATAGCAACGCAAAATTAACGTGTCTGTGTTGCTCAACAACGGGTTGTCTCGAAGTGCGTCGCGCAACCTCGACAGTGTGGTGGAAGCTGAACTATCGATGTACTGGCTAACGGCTTGTTCATCGCCGATAAGCAATTGCAAAACCAGACGCAAACTTTCCAGATCGGCTTCTTCGTCGGTGCCAAGCTGAGCTGAACTCATGTCATTTATATCACTGGATTCGTCGTCAGCCTGAATTGGACGTACACCCGCACACTCTTGTTTTTGCAGCATGAGGTCAAGAATCTTTTCTACCATCTGTTTAAACTCCTGTACCTGCTCGGGGCTAGCGGGTGATGTCCCTGTTTGCTGGGATTGCCGACTGGCTTCGTGCAGAATTTCTTTTCTTGACAGCTTCTTCAGGCACATCCATTCAAACAGGCTCTGGCCCATGTCACTGAGCTCCAGCAGCCATTTTCTGGGTCGGGGATAGCCGTTTTCTTTACGCACAACCGACGTTAACTCGTTTTTGAACACGGCAAAAATCAGCGCATCTGACACTTCGCGCTCAGCCGGTAGTTTGTCGATTTTCAATGCAAGGTTCTGATGAGCATCTTCAAACCACGATTCCCAGTGACTGAAATTATGATATTTGCGTTCTGCATAGTCGCTGAGTTTATTCTTCCAGCGCGTGGAATAGATCAATTCAAGTCGTTCTTGCTTTGTTGACATGTTTTATTCCGAAGCAATTTCAATAAGATTGAGCGCCAATGCGCAATGTTCGCCGGCATTGTTGCTGTTCAAAAGCTCGGCCGTTACCAACTGGCTTGTTTCGAGTGATTTCAGTTTCTTGATAGCGCTAAAAGTGTTTGACTGTTGCTGCACAAATTCGGACGAGACGCTGGTGTTGCTTTCACAAGCCAGGTGGTTTAACAGTGCCCACTGGCCCAGTGTTTTCATATCGGCAGAAATTTGTGTGCAGTGCTGCTGATCGGTGGCCAGTGTACAGTCAACCGCCGATTCGGGTAAAGACTCTTGCCAGGGTAGCCAGGAATTGAGGTTATCAACCACCTGTTCGCCATTGATTGCGTCAAATGCAGTTCTGAGCCCGTGATTAATCTGGTGTCTCTCGATATCTTCTTTTGTCAGGTCGCCGAGCACTCCAGCAAGTGAGCGCGTGCTGCGTGCTGGTAATGCAGTCTGCGGAAGCGGCGCACCCAGAGCACTGTATTGCGATAAGGATGCATTGATCATGTCACCCGGATTGGCTGCGGGCGAGGTAAGCAACTTCGGCACAATCATAACGGCGAGAAATGTTGCGGCAACAGCACCACCTATAGCGGGCAGGGGTTTCCCAATTATCGATTTCATACCCTTACCAAGCCAGCCTGCAAGATCCCAAGGTGCAGGGTTGGCGGAAGTGGCTTTGCTGTTGTCTTTAGAAGAGGAGTGCGCATCTGTGTTGCTGGTCTGTTCGTTTTCGAGCGGATTCTGCTCCAGAAATTCTGCTGCTTCGCAAATGTCTCGCCACTTCTGGAAGACGTCGGGATTGTTCGCAACATGACTCAACACTTCTTCAGAGCGCGCCTCGTCCAGCAGCTCCATGTGCCAGTCGTGAATCTCCTGCCAATCGGGTTCGGGCCCTTTGGGCTTGTTGGCAAACAGATTCATTGCGGCAAACGCAATTTCATTGTCAGTAAGACGATCAGAGCTGTTCATAGGTTGCCCATCCGTTCGTGATTCGGCTCTTTGGTAACGAGCTTAATTATAGTGATAAATAGCATTCTGTTAATTCGTCGAGTGAAATCGAACATGCGCCGCACCATACGGAGTCTGCCCTGAATCGAGCGAATCGGTAAACCGGGTCAGCAGTGGCTCGGTATGTGTGAACTCGGGCGTTGACGCAAGTTCAAGCAGCCCCTGGTTTATGGTTGAGTCTGGCGGTAACGCGTAGAAAACAACGTTGTCAGTGCCCCATGGTTCAGTTACCTGTATTTTTATCTCGGTAGAGTTCGGGAAAGTAAAAGATTTATCTGCTTTGAACACCGCATCGGCTTCAAAACTGTTGACAGGGTACAGCAGGCTGACTTTGCCTTTCGAGTTGGTTACCAGCAGAACCAGCTTCGCGTCGACATCCAGCGAAATGGTAAAGCTCACCAGCTCATTGGCAAACGCCACCGGGTTACTTAACGGGTTTCCGAAGATTGCGCCAATCGTACCCTGATTGTTCTCGGTATCTTTGAGTTTTCGCGACTTCAACCATGATTGGGCTTGCAACCAATGACTCAGTTTTGAAGGGGCAGTGTTCAACGGGAACGTTGTTATCAATTGCCCATTGGCCTGACGCGCTTCAAATTGGTTTGCCGTTCGGTAGAGCTCAATATCGGGGCGGGTGTCTGTTTCCTGCACTGACTCTAATGCAGTAATTGCTTTGTGGGTTAGCGTTGGCAGGTTTGCTGTGGCAATTTGCAGTTCGGGTTTTATCGATTCAAGTTCAAATGATAACAGTGCCGGAGAATCTGAATTATTTTTTTCTTGCTCGCGATTTGACATAACGATTTTCGACAAGGCCTTGCTATCACTAAGAGGGAGTAGAACCGGGTCGTGTCCACAGTGTTCGCAATAGCGTCTAAACGTACTGTTGGTAAGGTTAAACAGCTTTCGATAACTGAGCGACTCATGAATAATCAGATCAGGGTTATTCAACTGACGTAGTAATGCATCGGTAAAGCCGCCGTGAGGTTTGCCGTCAATCGTTTGCATACCTGCGTTGATACTTGCAGTCGATATATCAATAGCTTCTTGCGTGTCGTTTGCAGCGCCGAAATAGACAACGTTTTCGTAGTCAAAGGTTCGATCGTTATCATTGACATCGCAATCGGTACAACGGCTGGCACCTGTGCTGCCTACTTTAACTTCTGGCTCATACTCTGTCCCCAATTTTATATTTAGCAAGCGCTTCTGCAGTGGAACAAAACCACGATTGAGGCTTCGGGTCGCTGCATTACCCGAAAAGCATGAGTCAAAAATAACAAAAACAGTTCGGTCCCGGCTGAGTGTTTGAAGTAGCTGTTTAATTTCATAACGACCAATGAGCAGTCCATCGACCTCATCGCCAGCTTCAATGTTCGCTTTAATTCGTTTTCTATGTTTAACGGGGTTGAAGTCATATGTCACCAGTGCACCGCTTCCGTCCGGTAAGTTGAGCTTTGCACCAAAGTGTTTATCAGCAACGCTTGTACCGTGGCCGGAGAAATAAATCATGATGTCATCACCTGCCTTGGTATCTTCAAGCAGAGATTGAAAAGCAGATCTGATATTTTTTTCAGATGCTTGCTCGTTAACCAGCGCCACAATGTTCTTTTGAGTTAGCCCCCATTTTTCTATCAACACACTATTCATTGCGGAGACATCGTGGATTGGGCCTTCCAGATCATCGATACCATCATACTGATAGTCCGAGATGCCGATTAACAAGGCGTGCTGCTCAGCCTGTGCCGGCGTTTGCAGCGCAAATCCCAGCAATGCTGCAATAATCGATTTGTATAGTGTGTGTCGCATAGATTTCATACCAGTGGCGGACTTTAGCAACTTACTGGCACTTGCGTAAGCGAGTATGACTGCGCAAAAACAACATAACGAATAACAATGGCAAAAACACACATCCTGTGCTCCCTGTGGCCGTTAAACGCTGGAATTCGGGCTGTGTGCTCACTGGAGCGTTGGCCGATCTGCGGTTAGTCGTATCGTCATTCCCCGAATTACTGTTGTTCATATTGGACGAGATCGTCGTTGCCTCATCCATTTGCTGACTTATCCACGCCGAGTAGTGCAGCACGTTGGTGTAGATCCCGGGCAAATCGAGCCGGCCGCAGGCTGCTGCCAGACTTGAAATACCAGCCAATCTGAGCATATTTTGATTATCTATTGTATAGATCGGGCCACCGTAATCACCAAAGCAGGTACTGGCCTGGTTTTCTCTTGACCCGTCTCTAATCAGCGCTTCGGCGCAAAATTGTTTGCTGTGTTCAACCATAGCGAACTGCCCTCCAGCGTGAGTACAATCCTGCGCGGTGAGTGTACGTACCTGTGCCATTTGCAGTTGCCTGGGGCGCTCTGCTGTGGACGGGCTGGCTGCGTAATCAAGCCAGCCCCAGCCAGCGATATAGGCTCGTTGGTCGCTGGTGATAACTTTTTCGTTTAATAACGCTGCTGTTGCGGGTGCGGGTTCTGCCAGTTTCAACAGCGCGATATCGTCGCCGAATGTTGTACTTCGATAATCTTCGTGAGTCACTATTCGCGTCACTGCTATAGGTTCGAAATTCGGGTACTCAAGATTGTCTGAACCGGCCAGAACTGATATTTCTGCCGGTTCGCTATGCACACCTTCTTCATTAACAACGCAATGTGCGGCTGTTAGCACCCAATGATCGCTAAGTAATGTACCACCACAAAACTGGGCTCGGTATGCAGAGCCAGTCATCTCAAGCATCCTCTCATTAAGCAGGGCGACCGTGGATGGCAGCCGGTCTATCGCGATGCTGTCTCCTCCAGTTATAAAGGTTTGAACATCTGCCTGTACAGTGGGTGATGAGATGCATGTGCCGAACAACGCTACCGTCAAAATTTTATTCAAATGATGCTTCATGTTCATTCACCCGATTAGTGTTTGCGCGAGCTCTGATGCCCCTACAGCAGGAATAACGAACGGTATCGCAAGTTTTGACAGGTGGGCGCTATGACCAAAGTGCTGTACTTTGGTCTAGTTTTCCGCATTGCTACGGCATAATCTGGCTATTCTAGGGCGAGCAGTGAGACGAGCGTCTCAATGTCCGTTAACAGCGCAATGTCACGGTGAAACTTTTTAGAGCATCTGGAAATGATATTTGACATACTTTGTATGTATCCGCCACATCAGGACGAATATCGAGACTTTGGACATTTGTTTGTTAAACGTCGGATAGCAGTGCGTTAAGTTAAATAAGCCGTGAAACTTTTTGGTAGAGCGGTGTTAATTAACTTTTGTCCAATCTATAGGAGATTAAGAATAATGAAATTAACGATTGCTCTAGCCGCCACCGCCTTCCTTTTAAGCGGCTGTCTCGAGTCTTCCTCATCGACTCCCAGTACGCCGGTTAACACACAAGAATTGACTGGAAACCAGACTGGAACTGGAACTGGAACTGGAACTGGAACTGGAACCGGAACCGGAACCGGAACCGGAACTGACATTGGCGGTGGAACTGGAACAGGAACAGGAACAGGAACAAGCACTCAGTCTCCTGTAGCAGATATGGTGGTTAATGATTTCGCTGCAAATGGTGACCCGGAGAATTATTGGGATTGCTCTGCTGACGGTAGTGACAGTTCATTTTTCCAGTTTGCGATGTCTGACAATGGAAACGGGTTGTTTAGTAATTCAGAAAGTGATTCTTTACTAACCTGGGAAGAGAACACTAACGGCATAATCGACATTTACCTGGTCGATCTGGACATTCAAGTCGACCTCAGAAATTTCAACTTTGTTTCCTTGTTCGAGTTCACAGCGGATCAGTATCAGGCCAATCAATTCATAGAAACAAACCGCTGTCGATTAACTGATGTTGAAGATACGCCAGAAACTGGAAGTTCGCTTGATGCAAACTACTTTGTTACGGCACCTGCATTTCGCGATGAAAATGACGTAAGATTTTTGTGGGGCTGTTTCGTTGATAACGATGTGGTCTTGTTCTCTTTCTTTGCCGACGAAACAGGATTGGCGTTCTTCAGTGATGAGAACGGAGATATTACCGGCTTACCATTGTCTTCCTGGGAACTCAGCGGAGATGACTTAGTTACGTACGCTAGTGATGGAACAAGTGAGCAGGAGATTTTCAGACTCGGCTCTATTCAAACTGGCAACGACAGTTTTAGCGTTGGTGATTTCGGTATTTTCGGTGAATCTTTTGGCACATCACAGTGTATTTTGATTGATAGCAATGAAGTATAAGTGCTGAAGCGGTAGCATTGCTTACCTGAGAAAAAGGCTGACTTGTAAAAGGGTCAGCCTTTTTTGTGCGGCGAATCCTATTTATGGCGTAGTGTATTTATGCCCGTAGTACATGTTTGTTATCTACGCATTGAATTTAAGTGCACATGTATGTGAATGGCGGTTCAATCAATCGACACCGCGCTCAGGAGCGATTCGATACCCTGCGTTTAAGTTCCATATTACTCAGGTGTAGTAAAAGAGTGTATCGTTTGTTGGCGATTCGTCCTTCGAGAAATGCGCGATAGGGGATAGAGCCACGCCTGAATATCAAAGGTGCTTTGCCGTCAGCGCCAGCACCAAGCAACAGCAAACTGTTTTCTTTGTGAAGTTCCTCGGCCATCGCATACAGAAAATCATAGGTCAGTCCATTGATATGAACAACCTGCAGTTTTGTGGTAAAAACATATCGCCGAATCGCTTGTGCTTTTGGTATCAGCTTTCCCGTCCAGCGTAACGGTATATCACTATCCACGTTGGGTTCCTCGCTTTCGCGATGACGTTTGGTGATCAGTTTTCCGTTGGTATCCCTGACGACTTCAGTTTGTTTAACGCGGAATACCAATTCTTCATCAGGGTTAATAAATACTTTGCTGGTATTCCACAAAAATTGACCGAAGCGTTCCGTGTCAACTTCAGGATCGCCGTCGATTAGTGCCTGACTGATGCTTTCAGGTTCGCCAAATTTTTCTTGTAGCGTCTCGTAATCATGCTCTGTGGTACTTTTCAGTATTCGACGTGTATAGGTTTGTCCGCCTTTGGGCCCCAAATAACGAACCGGGTCATCAACGCTGACACTTTCGGCTTTGACAACCGCATCACGATTGCGTTTGTCTGACAGATTAATGTTTGGCATGAGCCCTCTCCTAAAGCATACCGAAGTCGATGGCCGAAGATTCGTCATCATCGGAATCTTCGTCGAGATTTTCACCCACACACACTGCTGCCTGTTCCAGGCCAACAGACCCAATGGCATTCTCGGTGGTTACCATCATCCACACATTATCGTCTTCATCACTCAGAATGAATGCAGGGTCATAGCCTACGCCGCCACGATAGCTGAATCCGAATTGATACAAAACGCCGGCTTTTAGTTCATCCAGTAACTCAGTAGGAAACGCAGCTTCAGGATTTAGCCGGTACACAAGCCGAACGCTGTGATCAAGATAGGTATTCACATCACATTTTTTGCTGAGCTCAATAGGTTGATCGAAACTGGACTCAACTTCTTCAATTGGTTCACCATCAAGGTTTACCGGCTGTAGTTGATTGCGGCTCACCCATTCACCGTCAGGGTTTATATAACCAAGCGCCGTACCACCTTTTGGAATGACTGTTTTTCCATCGACTGCCAGTGTCGCAACACCACATCGCTTGCCTTCCATGTCGGCCGTTTCTATGTTCACTGTGCCATACAAATGTGATCGATCGACCTTGATAATTTCTGCATCGAAGGTTGCATTTTCGATTTTGAATGAGAGAGAGCGTGCCATGCTGTTTATTTGTCCCGCCTGTTCATTTAGTGATTCTGATCAAAGTGACAGAGTGAATCAATGCGATCTAGTGCCGAATCGAATTCAGCCATGCCCATTTTCAAAGGTTGGCAACTGATGGCGCGATCATCAACATAGGCCGACGCGATTGGTTTGGCTTGCGTGGTGTTTATTGAATCGTATCGAAAGCCGTGCGCATCGAGCCATTTGGCAATGCGTTTTTCCAGCGAGTTGATCTGTTCCTGGCTTTGGGGCTTTCCACTGGTTGTTGAGAAGCGGGCTGTAAAAATGATGACCTCGGCTCGCGCTGCCAGCTCTCTGGTAAATTCAACGGCACCGTCTATCGGTGGTCCGATTGCCCTGCCTTCAACTCTTGCAGCCAACACACCATCAAGATCTACACACACTTTTGGTCGATTTGACGTTTGAAACGTTCGATCGGTTCGGGGCGGTGGGATGTTGCCTGGTTCTGCATCCGCTATTACAGAGGCGCGCTTGACTGCAGAATGCGGTTTTTTAATATGCGGGTTTTCAAACATATCAGAGCCTGGTATTACCGGAGATGGCCCTGGTACGTTGGCGAGCATGGTATCGATTGCCGCATGCCCGTTTAGCCAGGGTTCATCCAGCCCATCATCGCCTACCCAGACTGACGAGTAGTGGTCGCGGGTGTGATGCAATCCTGGCAACCTGAACCAGGACCCGAGGCTTTCTTCTTTGACGGCTTTTGGAAATGTCTCAGGGAGTTTTTCCAGTTGCAGGGCTTCCCAGTCGGAGATAAGCCACTGGGCAAACTCGAACACGTCCGAGGTAGGGGCAGGTTGCGCGAACAGTACCCACAAGTGGAAACCGCCGGCGCCGTTCGAGTCAAAAAGTAGCGGGTCATAACCCATGTTCTGGAGTTTTCTATGCCAGGTAACCACCGCGTTCAGATTGCGTCGCGCCAGATCTTGTGCTCCAGTAGCATCCGGTTCGTGGCAATCGATATCCAGCCCGAACCAGCGGCTGGTGGCATCGGCTGATTTCGCATGCAGGCCGATCAGTTGCGGTTTTCGTAAACGGCGGCTGGCGAAATGCCGCGTGAGCTTATCAAGGGTGACCTTGTCTCCACCGCGTTGTGCCTTGGCTGGCAGCGTCATGGCTTTGTAGGTTCTGCCTGTTTCACGCCGTTCACTGGGCGTGGGCACCGAGTATTGTCCCCACACATCCTTTCTGTTAATGAGCCGCAAGGCGGCCCAATCTGCCAGTTCGGTCGCCCGCTCGCGCCACTCCTCTCCAATGATTTCATGTGTGCTGGCCATGGGCGGGTATTGTATGTGAGCGACCTGTTCGATGCGATTTAAAATTGTGAACTTCACATTTTTCGACGTCTTTTACAACGGAACAACCACACGGCAAGCCGCTGCGTGTAGGATGTTGTTTTCTTCAGATATTAGAGCCTACATTTACATGCTCGACGATAACCAAGCCAAAGCCGATTTACTGAGCCCTGTGCCTGATACCACCGTATCTGTGCGTGAGGTTTTTGGGCTCGATGTTGACATAGAAGTGCCTGCCTTTAGCGACCGGACCGAACGGGTGCCGGAATTTGATGACACCTATATTTTTGATAAACGCACCACGCTTGCGATATTGTCCGGGTTTGCCAACGACTGGCGCGTGTTGATCAGTGGGTTCCACGGTACCGGTAAATCCACACACGTGGAACAGGTCGCCGCGCGCTTGAACTGGCCTTGCCTGCGTATCAATCTTGACAGTCACGTTAGCCGTATCGATCTTATCGGCAAAGACGCGATCGTTTTGCAGGATGGAAAACAGGTAACCGAATTTCAGGACGGCATTCTGCCGTGGTCTTACCAGAGAAATGTCGCTCTGGTATTTGATGAGTACGATGCCGGCAGACCGGATGTCATGTTTGTTATCCAGCGTGTGCTCGAATCAACCGGCAAGCTAACCCTGCTCGATCAGAGTCGGGTGCTGTCTCCACATCCGGCTTTCCGATTTTTTGCTACAGCTAACACAGTCGGTCTGGGTGATACCACCGGCTTGTATCACGGCACGCAGCAAATTAATCAGGCACAAATGGACCGATGGAATATCACCACAGTACTGAACTATCTGCCCGCGGAGCAGGAAGAGAAAGTCGTTTTGGCAAAAGCACCACATTTACAAAACAAGGAAGGCGAGGAACTGGTTCGTAACATGGTGTCACTGGCAAACCTGAGCCGAAACGCATTCAAGAACGGCGATTTGGCCACTGTCATGAGTCCGCGAACGGTCATCACCTGGACTCAGAATCTGACCTTTTTCAAAGATCCCGCACTGTCGTTTGAAATGGTATTTTTAAACAAGTGCGATCCGGCGGAAAGAGCGCTTATAAGCGAGTTGTATCAACGGGTGTTTGGCGAAGAGTTACCTCCGGCAGATGCCAGCTGAGAGACCGGCAGATCATTCGCAGCTGGTTAAGCAGGCGGAACGTAACGCAACCGATTTTAAACAATCGACTACAGCGTGCGCGCGTGCCATAGCGCAAGACCCAGGGATCAACATTGAGTTTGATGAGCAGGCTGACGATGTCGATGTCAGTTCGGCGACATTGCCTGCGTTTCCTGCCAATGCGAACGAACAACAGCGCAATGAAACACGTGGTCGAAGCGATTCGCTGGCACTGTACCGGCAATTTCACGACAACAAACTGCATCAGCGCGTGCAGCCGAGCACTGATACGTCGCAGCGCTGCTTCGCATTGGCCGAACAAACACGAATCGAACTACTCGGTGCGCAAAGTTACAACGGGGTGGCCAATAATCTGAATGCGGCTCTCGATCAGCGTTACCGAGCGCTTAACGATGCGATCAATCACAAACACAATAATGCCATCGATGACACAGCTCAGCGTCTGGGAATCGAACATGCATTGTCGTTGTATGTTCGAGAAAGACTCGGCGGCTCCCTGCCACCGGCTGCAGATGCCGCACTCGAACCATGGCGCGAGTGGATAGGCGAAAACGTCGACCCTGGATTCAACGAAGCTGATTTTGAACTCGATCACCAGGCCGACTTCGCAAAGGCGTTCAGTGATTTACTCAGACGACTCAATATTGAACATGGTGACAGTGACTCCCCAGATGCCGATGACGATGTGTCTGATGAAGCGGATGATAAAGAAACAGCTGATCAGGATGCTGCCAGCGACAGTGATGACAGCGACATGGGCATGGATGATGCCAGCGAGACTGACAGTGGCGAAGAGCAGCAAGGCGAAGCCGAGGATACGGGTGATGCGGCCGAACCCGACGAAGGTTCCGATGATCAGTCCGAACAGCCTGGTTCACAACGCCGACTAAAAGAAAGCGCTCTGAACGAACGCGAACGTAACGACTATCATGTTTACTGCACCGACTTTGATGAAGTGGTTCGTGCGCACGATATCTGCCCGCCTGAGGAACTCATCCGCCTTCGTGAACAACTCGATCAACATCTGGGTGATTTGCAAAAACTGGTGGGTCGTTTTGCCAATCGCTTGCAGCGTGTTCTGCTTGCCCAGCAACAACGTAGCTGGGATTTTGATCAGGAGGAAGGTCAGCTCGATTGCGCGCGGCTTACTCGCGTACTGACTGACCCACTTGCACCGCTGACGTTCAAGCAGGAACAAGATACGGACTTTCGCGATACGGTGGTGACTTTGTTGCTCGACAATTCGGGTTCGATGCATGGCCGCTCAATAAGAGTAGCAGCGGTATCAGCAGACATTCTGGCGTCAACACTTGAACGTTGTGGTGTCAAGGTCGAAGTGCTTGGCTTCACAACGGTTGCGTGGAAGGGTGGCAAGTCACGCGAAAAGTGGGTGGAAGCCGGATACCCTGCAAACCCCGGCAGGCTTAACGATTTAAGACACATCGTTTACAAGTCTGCGGATGTACCTTATCGTCAATCACGACGCAGTCTGGGTTTGATGATGCGCAAAGGACTGTTAAAGGAAAATATTGATGGTGAAGCCTTGCAGTGGGCATACGGCCGGTTACTGCAACGCACTGAACATCGAAAAATTTTAATGATGATTTCCGACGGTGCTCCCATCGATGACTCCACCTTGTCAACCAATCCGGGGCGCTTTCTCGAAAAACACCTGCGACACGTGGTGTCAGGTATAGAACGCCAGGAAGACGTGGAACTGGTTGCCATTGGTATTGCCCACGATGTCAGCAAATATTATCGACGAGCCACGACCATTCATGATGTGTCTCAACTGGCAGATGTTATGACCCGGCAGCTTGTAGAGCTGTTTGCTGAAAACAAATAAGCCTCCAATCAATTTTGTTCCAACAACACACCATTCGCGCTGAGATCAAGCGCTGCATGACTATGGCTTCGCCATTGATTGGTGCGCAGCTTCTGCAAATGGGAAACGGGTTGGTTGATGCGATTGTAGCGGGACGGCTTGGACGTGCAGAACTGGCTGCCGGTGGTATTGGCGCCACGGTCTGGTTTTTTGTATCTTTGCTTTGCATTGGACTTATGGCCGGACTGTCACCAATGTTGTCTAAACTGATTGGTGATCGGCGGCGCAATGCCGTGGGTGCGGTGTTCAGACAAGGGTTGTGGCTTGGCGTTATCGCGGGTTCAGCGGGCTGTGCCATTATTTTGATTTTCAGAGCCAATCTATCGAATACTTCTCTCGACCCCGAATTGTGGCCGCTGGTGTCTGACTATCTTCTGGCCGCCTGTTGGAGTATGCCGGCTCTGGCTATTGTGCTGGCTGCTCGAAACGTTTGTGAAGCAACCAACCTGACACGTCCGGTACTACTCGTGCAGTTGTTTGGTCTGTTGGTTAACATCATCGTTGATTTAACGCTCGGGCTGGGATTGTTTGGTTTTCCGAAACTTGGCATGTTCGGCATCGGGTTGGCGACATCCATCGTGACAATCTGCATGGCGGTGATTTTGTTGTGGCTGCTGCGTGGTCCGAAATTTAAACGATATAACCTGTTTGCATCTATTGACTATCCGCAATGGGCGCATCTTGGTCCCATGTTGTCCTTGTCGTTGCCAATATTTTTTGCTCTGGTTTTCGAGGCGGGTTTATTCTCGGCAACTGCATATCAATCAGGTAGTCTGAGTACCTTGCAAGCCAGTGCTCATTTTATTGCGATTGGGGCTACTGCTTTTTGCTATATGCTGCCACTGGGGCTGTCGTTTGCACTGACGGCACGTGTCGGTCGTGTGTATGGCCGTGGTGCGAGGCAGTCACTCGGGTTAAGAGTTTTTGTCGGTATTCTCATTACCGTTTCCATGGCGATTGCAACCGCGATACTTTTGTTACTGTTTCGCTATCCCATCACCGCGATATACACCAACGATGTAGAACTGCGTCAGTTGGCTGCGCAGCTGCTGCTGATTGCTGTGGTGTTTCAGCTTTCCGATGGATTACAGGCAGCGCTTTTCGGGACGTTGCGCGGATTGCAGGATACGAAAATTCCTATGCTGATAAATCTGGTGTCGTACTGGCTGGTGGCTTTCGGTATCGGTTATTCACTGGCGCATCATGCAGGCTGGGGCGTCCACGGTTTGTGGGTTGGTCTGGTAATCGGCCTGAGTTTGTCCGCGACACTTCTGTGGTTGCGTTTACGCTATCAGTTAAAAAAGTTTATTGATGAACCTGCAAGTGTTAGTGCAGCGGTCTAATCATATTCACCCAGTAGCTCGATCCATTTCGCATACTTTTGTTGCAGTGTCAGACTGGCCATTGCCGGGCTGCTTGATGGCAGACTAATCCAGCGTATTGCACTGACGTTTACGCCGGATGTTTCAAGGTTTGGCAGCGCATGACGATGAAACAACTGCTGGGCCGCTTTGCCATTAAATGCAATCCGCTGAATGTTTTTGTGGCTTGCAAGTAAGCCTGGAAAGTCATTTATTTTGATCGATTGCGGCTTAATTGAAGCATCTAGACTGCCAGAGCGTTCACATTCAGCCAGCACATCCCATAAGCCAAAGCCGGCTGCTTGCAGAACATCAATTTTATCCTCGTAGCCAAACTCGGTATGCATGGAATAATCTGGTGTGCGGTGTAGCAGCATCGCTATCACAATTGGCCAGAAGGCATTGCGCTTGTGCGCGTAGTATTGATGTGCGGTTAGTGATGCGACACCGGGCATGGTGCCGAGCAATAGCGTATGTGTCTGTTCGTTGCAAATGGCATTGAATGAACTGATGCTCATTGCGATTAGACGTTAGCTACTTGCAGCCATCGCCCCGTGCTTGGGTTGGCTGGCTCTGGTATATTGCTCATAGTGCGTCAGGCGATGGTTTGACTTACAACATATTAGCCGAACCATTCCATGCCAGCTACCGACAAAGACAACGCGCCCGATATAAAGCTGGTAGTCGGCATACTGGTGCTGGCATCGAGTGTCAGCATCATGTCGACCGACATGTACGCTCCGAGCTTGCCCGATCTGGCTGACGAATTTAATACCACTCCAACACGTGTCAAGTTAACCATCAGCTTGAACATGCTGGCTTTTGGTCTTGCGCAGTTAATACACGGCCCACTGTCAGATCGATTTGGACGTCGTCCAGTTCTTTTATGGTCACTGGCAGGCGTTGTACTCGGCTGTATTCTTTGTGTTGTTTCCCAGTCAATTAATCAGTTGATTGCCGCGCGCATTTTTCTCGGCACGGTTGCTGCGGCAGAAGCGGTCATTGGGCTCGCCATAATCAAAGATCTGTTCAACGAGAAGCAGCAAATGAAGGCTCTGGCTTTGCTGGGTATGGTGATCGCCATTGTTCCCGCACTGGCGCCGATCATTGGTGGGTATTTGCATGTCGCGTTTGGGTGGGAGAGTAACTTTTTGGTTATCGCTGCCATGGCAATCGTCGCCGCCCTGATCATTTACGCATTTTTGCCGGAGTCCACTGCCAAAGATAAACAAGCGCTTAAACTTCGCAGGGTGCTTTCAGCCTATGGAAAGTTGCTCAAAAACGCGGATTTTCTGGCGCATACGCTGTTACTCGGTGTTGCGCTTGGTTTGATATTTGTTTTTGTTACTGCGGCACCGTTTGTGTTGATTACAAACTATGGTGTTTCGGTGGAGCACTTTGGTTATCACCAGGCGGCCATTGTGGTGAGTTTTTTTGTCGGTAGCTTAATTGCATCCCGATTGGTTGATTATTGGACAGCGGAACGTTTGCTGAGCAGCGGTTTGTTGTTGATACTGATCGGATGCGTCACATTGATTGTGCTCATATTGACCAATATGCTCGGTTCGTTTTCGCTGGTGTTTGCTTATTCCATCATCGTGTTCGGCATGGGGCCAATGTTTGCCGTAGCACCGAGTCACGCGCTTCGCTCAATACACACGCAAACAGGTTCTGCTTCTGCTTTGTTAAGCGGGCTTGAGCAAACCCTGGCTGGTTTATCCGGCCTGGCTGTCAGTGTGCTGCACGATGGTACAGCGAGGCCTATGGCGTTGGTCACTACGTTTCTGGCTGTGTTGCTGCTATTGCTTGTCTGGTGGATTGCCAGGCAAAAGAAGAGGGTGGATAGCATGAAGTGACATCAGGAATGGTTCTGACTTGCCTGGCAGTCAAAATAATGTCATTGTTGGCGTGTTTCAGGATTCCAACTAATGGCATGTCATTCCAGCTAACACGCTTTACGTTTCGACAGTGGTGCACATCGTTTGTTGTTCCTTTCTTGCTTTGTACATTTTTTGCACAAACCACATCTGCCCAATCGGTCCCACAGCCACCCAGTCAAGTTAGTGCACTGGTCTATTCAGCAAGTGCAGCGGAACTTTTCTGGACACCCACTGGCGAGCGTGTTCAAGTAAGCCGAAATGGCCAAGTGCTCACAGAGCTGGATGCTCGCAGCCTGTTCCAATCAGATCTGAGTGCCAGCGACACTTATCATTACGAACTTAGAACCATTAACGCCAGCGGCGAAACCTCGGCCGCCGTGTTCGTTTCATTGTCAACACGTAACTTCAGTTTGCCAGTCAAGCGTGTTTACCCGATTGGTCAAGACAGCAACGCAGCACCGCCTCCGCCGCAGGATAGTTTTATAGAGTCAACAGCCGGCGCGACACAAACAAATAGCGATAGCAACGATAACGGTGACGCCACTGTTGCGATAAACGATGCAAATACACTCGTCGCGAACGAACCCCTGAACGATGGCGAAGCAGCCAACACCAACTCGACGAGCGATATCGTTCAGACCAGTAATAATTGTATCGCTCGAGACATTAGCAGCCTGTCTGCCTGCGTTAGAAATGCTGACAGCTATGCTCGTATCGATATAGCGAACAATATTCAGTGCACTGATAATTGTTGTCCGAACGGCACAGCATTACTGAAGTTCAATCAGGTCAGTAATCTGGACATCGCGGGCCATGGGCATAGAATTCAGCGCAGTCAGGGTCATCGTCAATGTGGCCTGCTTGAGATCAACAACTCATCCGGTATTCGCTTCAATGCTTTGCGCCTTGATGACGACCAGCAAGTGCCTGGCTGTCAGGTTGCCGAAAACTGTCCGCGCATGGTGTACATCAAACATGCGTCTCAGGTCAGTTTTGTCGATACTCACGTCAGTCACGGAAAAGGTTACGCATTCTACGTGCAAGGAACCAATGGCTTTCGCTTTGAACGTGGCGTGCTGCACAATTCTGGTGTGCTTGGAATGTATATCGGACACGGTGATGATGCATCGACCAATGTACACATTACACAATCTACGTTTAGCGACAATCAAACCAACGGGTTGGCCTTGCTTGGCGTTACCGGCCAGTCACTCACAACTAATCTGGTAGCCGACAATCTGTTTGTCAGAAATCATCGAAAAGGTCAATGGGCTGTGGCACCACGATACGGATCCGGATTTACTGGTGGAGGGCAGCTATACGTGGCACAAGCATCGAACGTTACGGTTCGAAATAATGTGGTTAAGGACGGTTACTGTGATAACTGCTTTGTGCAACGTAAAAATCGATCTGGTGTCAGTGGTATTGAACTCGGTCGCCCGAACCAGCAATCGGTTAATCATGTGGAGGTCAGTGGTAACCGCGTACTTAATCTTGATGGTTTTGGTATTTCGCAAAATGCAAATTCTGCGTTGACTAATAACGTGACCGTTCGGAACAACGTACTGTTGAACACCGGAAGCGGGGAAGCTTTACAAGGCGCGCAAAAATCGGGTAATCGCATCTTGAATACACAACAGTTTGACAGCTTTGAAAGTGGTAGCGATCTTGCGGGCGCATCCGGGGGGCGCTTTAAAAGTGCCGTGCATTGTTCCTCAAACAGTTCTGTTGCCAGACAATGCGGGGTTGCTTCACGTAACGGTCAGTGTGTGGCTCAGTTAGCACTGGGTAGTGCGAGTTGCAGCGATGCACGTGTGCAGCTAACCGGGCCAAGTACCAACATTAATCCGGGACAGTTAGCGGTGCTTACGGGCTGGGTCCGCTCACCAAGGGGCCGTTGGTGTGCAGAATTTCGCGATTATTCCGGCAACTGGTTGAGCGAACAATGTGCTGGACTTGATAACGTTGCACAGTCCGACGTTCAGCAGTTTGTCGGGTTGCCTGCTATAGAGGCAGTGGCACCTTCCGGTGTGGCTTCAGTACAGTTACGATTGGAGCATCAACATACCGGTGCTGCGATGTGGGTCGACGATTTAAAGCTCTCTGTTGGTGGTGCAAACTAAACCGGCTTGCCTGAATCTGCGGCAAATCGTTCCATTAGATAAATACTGATCGCCCCGGCGATCATCAACAGCGCACAAATCCAGGTATTGGCGCTGGCAAGTTCGGGTACAAACCAATCATAACTGGCGACCACCTCTTTGGGTGGTTTGCCGTTGCGTTGCACCGTTTGCATCACGGCAGTTTTCCACGGCCAGATAACCACCAGCGAGCCCAGCACGAATCCAGTCATCAACGACAGTGTCTGGTCTTCATAGTGTTTGAAAATCCAGGCAATAAGGTGCGAGAAAAAAATCAGTCCAACAGCACAGCCCAGCGCCAGCGGCATCAGTATGTCCATGGACACTGAACTGATTGCACCGAGTACCAGTGCATAGTTGCCCATAATAATCAGCACAAACGATCCGGACAGGCCTGGTAGTATCATGCTGCTGATGGCCACCACACCACACAGGAAAACATAAAAGAACGAGCTGTTTTCAGATGCCGGTGCTAAAAGTGCAATACCAACTGCAATGACAGAACCCACCAGCAGGGATGCAATGACAGTTGGTGACCAGTGACTGATACGTTTTGCCACGTAATACAGCGATAATAAGATCAGCCCGAAAAAGAACGCCATGGTAAAGCGCTCGTGCGATCGCAGCAGGTATTCGAAGAGCTTTGCAAGAGTGACGATGCTGACAATCACCCCGAGTCCAATGGCACCGAGAAATCGCGCATCGGTGTGTTTCCACAGTCCGCTAAAATCTCTTGCTATCAATAACTTCAGTGCGGTTAGATCGCACGCTTTGATAGCATTGATCAATCGTTCATAGATACCTGTGATTAGCGCAATGGTACCGCCTGAAACGCCGGGGATAACATTGGCGGCACCCATGGCAAGGCCTTTGAGAAAAACACTGAGATCCTGATGCATGCGGTGTTGTCTGACTGAGTGAGCTCTGAGTATAGTGTGCGCTGGTTCGCAGGCAGTTTATTTGCTGCCCGAATCAAATTCCAGTGAAGATAGTATCGGCTGCAGATAGGATTTATGTTGAGCTATCTCTGCTTTGCTCAACCCGGCCATTTCGTAAGGCATGACCAACCATTGCTCGGTTTCATGTAACCAGAAATCCGGTTTAGTGTCAGTACGATTGTGCGATGGCTTGTACCACGGGGTGGCAATGCGAATATCTTTGGGTGTATTGCGTTTAAGTCGTTTTGTCAGTCGGCTAACCACCGCGCTGGTGGTCAGGCCCGAGCTGAACACATCGTCCACAATCAGCAGTGAATCTTCCTGGTTCAGTGTTTCGAGCAAATACTGTGTACCATGCACGCGAATTTCCTGCTGCGGATTGTCCACCATGTTCTGATAGCTGTTGAGACCGCGATAAGAGGTGCGAATGGCAATATGGTCGGTTTCGACACCCAGGTACTGCAGGCATTCCTGTACGGCTATTCCTACGCTGCTGCCACCGCGCCACAAGCCAACGATGAAGGTTGGGCGAAACCCGCTGTTAAAGATATGCACACCCAGACGGTATGCGTCTTCAAGCAGCTCTTGTTCGGCGATAAAACGTTTGTCGGTCACACGTGGACAGATCGTTGTGGCAGTATTCATAGTGTACGCCACAGAATATCGGCAGGTGCGGTATGTCAGAAAAAATCTATCTTGATGCTCAACAATTGTTGGAAGATTCGTTTCAATTAGCCGCAAATGTCTACGAAAGTGGGTTCCGGCCCACATTTATTGTGGCTATATGGCGTGGTGGTGCGCCAATGGGCATCGCCATGCAGGAGTTGCTAGCGTTTCATGGAATTGAAAGTGACCATATCGCTATACGCACGGCGTCCTATCACAATATTGATGAGCAAGCGAGCGAAGTGCAGGTTTACAGCTTGAGTTATCTGGTTAAAAAAATGTCCGCCGATGACGCTTTGCTGATTGTTGATGATGTCTACGACACTGGTAGAAGTATCGACGCAGTTATCGGAAGATTAAAACACCTGCTGCGTCGCAATATTCCCCGAGATATTCGTGTCGCTGTGCCGTACTACAAGCCCAGTCGTAACCAAACGGGTAGGGTGCCGGATTATTATTTACATGAAACAGAACAATGGTTGAAGTTTCCGCATTCACTTGAAGGGTTGAGTGCAGAAGAGGTGCAACAACATCGACCAGAATTATATGCCATCTTACAAGAAGCAAAGTCGGCGTAGCTTCCTGCTTGATCAATTAATGCGCTATAGCTGACGAAAGATTGGCGTCACAAAACGACGTTTACAAGTTGCCGCAAAACATTTCATCAGGGTAAAATCCAACTCGAGCGAAAGCGGAAGACCACGTTGTTCTATCTTCGCGCAACGCGACATTGTTTATCACCTTAAGTCCGAATTTACGCTGTTCGTGTTGTGATGGTTTACGTTAACCAGCACACACACTGAACCTGAAAAACAAACAGTGATATCTGGAGACTGTATGCCATCGTCAAACCATAGTTCGTCATCGGCCATCGTTGTTGAACTAGCTGGTTTCAGAAGCGGCGAGCGATCCTCCTCTGCGAACCCATCCTTTCGAACTGCCAAGGGCTATTCAGGAGGAATCTCTGATTCCAGAGTTTTGAGCCCGAATCATCAGGCGGATATGCTTTCGATGCGTCGGCACCTGAGCTATCAGGCCTCTGTCGAAATTGATAAATACGATGCGATTCGCGCAGAGTTTGGCGAGGCTGTGGCCACCAGACTGGTAAAACAGATTCGCGAATTGTTAAACAAAGAATATGGCAAACTGCGAGTCCATCGGTATCGCCGTTTATATGTTATCCGTCACCGTTCTGTCGAAGGTCTGATTTCAAGTCTGTTGCGGGTACAGTTTCATGCCCATCAAATCGAGTTACCATCGGTCAATAAAGCCGGAGAAGAATCAACCGCAAAACCGATTACACTGACCTGGGGCGTGGGCAGAACCACTACTGAGGCAGAAGTAGAGCGCCTGCGCAGGCGTCGCCAGAAGTTTCGCCGCTAGTATTTAGCCGCTACGCCTTGGTGTTTAAAGCGGCTGCCGATAGACACTATCGTTAAAACGGCTAAATGAGATTGATTGCATCGCTAATCAGGTAGGCAATACTCAATACAATTAAAATCACGCTCCATACTTTTAACCAAAGTATATTTCCACGTCGCCCAAGAATAAACAGCACAATACCGATGACGATCGACATTGCCATGGACAGAGTGAGCATGTGATGCATAGTCTCGCTGTGCGGGTACAACGGGTCCGGCGATTGTCCTTCTTTGTAACGCATATTTACGACGTGTTGACGACCAATTGATTAGCGACCCATTGGTGGAAGTGTACAGTAGGTGCATCCATGGCAGGGGAGAATACACCACCTTGATAACCAGGTGAAAAACGTCCTTTCTGCATGCGTTCAACAGCAAAAATATCTTCTTTGAAAACGCTTGTCCATGCATCCAGCAGGGCTTTGCGGTGGGGCTTGTAGTCATTCTCAAGTGCTTCATCACCGACATAGCTTATGCGCACGTGTTCTACGGTTTCATCAAGCGCGGTAGGCTGCAAATACATGATAAACAGGTGATCGGAGTGCAAACCAATAAACGTGTTCGGGTACAGCACCGGATAAATGGCAAGATTCTGCTTATCGGCCGGCCAGCCAGCAAGATTGGGTAAATGCTGGCCGTCGATTTCTGTGCGAGTGTAATTGGCGCTGCCCTGGCCACCACCATTGTCGAAGCGCTCCAGATCAAAATGAACATCAAGCGGAGATGTTTTGTTCAATTCGGGATGTACCGTGGGTAAATGATAAGACTCAAGGTAATTTTCCACCGGTAATTTCCAGTTCGACCTCACTTTCATGGTGGTGCGGCAATCGTCATGCGACGATGCGAATTGCGTGCGTGCCTCGGGACTGCAAAGCTCGTTGAATTGATCAGTCAATGGTTTTACGTAATCATCGAAATCAACCGCATCGCCGGATAGATTGATGAAAACAGCATTCAGCCAAATTGCTGAGCGCACTTCTTTCAACCCACCAGCGGCCTTGTCAAACTCCGGGTGTTCATGCTTTCCGTATCCACCCACGTGCGGAGTCCCCCGCAGATCGCCATTCATTTTATATGTCCAGCTATGGTACGGGCAGCGCAACATGCCCTTTGTCTGGCAGGGCTCTTCCGCCAGGTGCAAACCGCGATGACTGCACACGTTGTGAAACACGCGCAATACGTTGTCATTGTCGCGAGTAATCACCAGAGGTACGCCCATGAAGTCAATTGGCAGTACGTAATTTTTCTCAGGCAAGTCCTCGGCGAAAGCAATACACGCCCAGCCGGTTCCGGTTACGTAGTTACGATCATCGGTAAAGGCGGCGGCTTCTATGTAACGCTCGTTGGGTAATCCGGTCGCTTTTGCAACAGGTTGCTGCAGCCGCTTCTGTATGTCTATGAGCTTGTGTTCGAACATGCCGATCAACCACTGTTTAGATGTGTGGAGAGTTGCATTTCAACAGATCGAATGCAATAGGAAACTCGACAATTTACGTTCTGGACGCGAAGTGGGGTGGTAGAAAGCAAAACGCCCAAGGCAGCGTCTCTGGCGACTGGCTTGGGCGTTTGCTGATCAGTGAAGTTCAGGGGCTTGACTACCGTCCCTTCGCTGCTTTGTATGGGGTCTATTTTCCCGGTATTGGAAAATGGCTTCGTTGTTATGCGTCACATAAAATTCGGTAGAAGCGTGTGTACGTCACACTTCAGGTCCTAAATGACTTGTTGCCGCAGGAGTGCTCAAATAGTCACGAATTCCATCTGCAAGAGCTGCTGCAAGTCTGTTTCGATAAGCTACATCTTTTAGTCGTTCAGCTTCACGTATATTACTCAGGCAACTCATTTCTATTAGTACACCGGGGGTGAAGCTGCGTGTCAGTATATACAGAGTGTCCTCTTTTACACCGGCATTGTCTGTATCCGGATTATTGTTTACAACCTCATTGAATACTCGCTGCTGCATCATGGAAGCCAGCCTTCGCGATCCTTTGGTAAAGCTGAAATCGTGATTATGAATGACCTTGGTTTTGATCATATTGTCGTTTGACTCTGCCGCTTGCTGCTTTTCAATACTCTCCAGAATATTGTGTGGCGCAGCATAGAATGTCTCTACCAGATTCACATCGGTTTGCGGAAGATGATTCAGGTGTAATGACACAACCATATCGGCATTGCTGCGTTTTACCTTGTGCACTCGCGTTTTTCGCGACATCCCGGTGTCATCATTTCGCGTTAACAGAACCGATACATTGTTTAGGTCAGATAGTAGTGCTTGTGCACGCTTCGCAATGTCAAGAGTGAGTACTTTTTCCTGCAGCCCGTTATGACCAATAGAACCCGGATCTGATCCGCCGTGGCCGGGGTCAATCATGACAACAAAACGGTTTTTTGGTTTGGGTTGCTTTTTAACTGCCGTTTTGATGGCTTTTTTAACCGATTTGTTAGCCAGCGCGAATCGCTTGTTGATATCCCATATGGCGAGTTGGTTATCAGGTAATGCATCGGCCTGGAACAGATTGGCACGCGCCTGACGACTGAAAGAAGAGCCAAGTGATGGGCTGAATTGGAAGTTATTTTTTACCGCTGCACTAGTGGCCGTGGAAAAATCGGGTTTCAGTATCGTTGCTGGCACTTTTGATCTTGAAGCAACTTCTGCAGCAAATGCAGTTTCGTATGCGTCTTCGAATATGGTTTGGTTTTTGGTAAGCTCTGTGTCAACAGGATTGATCAGGTCTACCAGCCGATCAACTTCAGCAGCGCCAAGCTGTGATGTGATGGATTCGGGAAATGCCGGTGTCAAAGAGTCGCCGAGCTTTTGACTGACAATAATTGATTCCGTTTGTGGTGCTGGTGAGTCCGGGCCTATATTGGAAAGACCCACCTGTACACCAGCCAACAGCAGGCCTAGCACGGCAAATTCGCCTATTGGCGATTGCATCAGGGCGGAACGCTTCCGGTTCGCTGCCGTACGAATAATTTCCAACATATCCATGACCACAGATTGTCTTTTGACGAAACTGTGATGGAATACGCAAAATGTGTGCCCCGGGTTACATGTCTGCCTTGCCTAGCGGTTGAACATGTCTGCCAGAAACGGCGCGGTACGGGAGCGTTTCGACTTTGCCAGCTTTTGCGGCGTGCCGCTGGCAACGATTTTTCCGCCGCCGTCGCCGCCCTCGGGTCCCATGTCAATTAGCCAGTCAGCTTCGGCCATGATGTCGAGGTTGTGTTCAATGACAATCACTGAGTTGCCCGCATCCACCAGACGATGCAGCACATGGATAAGCTTTTCAACGTCGGCCATATGCAGCCCCACTGTGGGTTCATCGAGAATGTATAAGGTGTGTGTGCTAAGCACGGCCCGTTTACTACTGTCTTTCAATACCGGTTTGGCCTTTGCCAGCTCACTGACCAGCTTGATGCGTTGTGCTTCACCCCCACTTAAGGTCGGGCTCTGTTGGCCCAGTGTCAGGTAACCCAGCCCGACATCCTGTAAAAGTTTCAGCGCATGATGCAGAGTGTCATGGGCTGCGAAAAACTCGACAGCCTCATCGACGTTCATATTCAAAACATCGCCAATAGACTTTTCCCTGTAAAGCACTGAGAGAGTTTCAGTGTTAAAGCGCGCACCATTACAAACATCACAAGGCACTTTTACGTCGGGTAGAAAATTCATCTCGATGCGTTGCATACCCTGCCCATCGCATTCGGCACAGCGTCCACCGGACACATTAAAGGAGAAACGACTGGCACTGTAGCCTCGGATACGTGCTTCGGTTGTGTCGGCAAACAGGCGCCGAATCGTGTCCCAGAAACCAATGTAAGTCGCCGGACAAGAGCGCGGTGTTTTACCAATGGGTGTCTGGTCCACTTCGAGCACACGTGAAATGCTTTCCCAGCCGGTGATGCTTTTACAACCGAATGGTTTACCAAGTTTTCGGTTTCTTTTTTGTGCATTCAGGCCGCGCAGGTTATCGTTTATCACACTCCTTACCAGTGTACTTTTGCCGGATCCGGACACACCCGATACACAAACAAGCTGATGTAACGGAATGGTCGCATTGACCGATTTAAGGTTGTGCAAAGTGGCACCGCTGACCAACAAGGTGCTTTCTGCTTTACCGCGTGGTGCATAGAGTGGATGAACCAGCGGCTTGTCCAGCATCTGCCCGGTTATCGATGCCTTGTTCTTGCGCAGTTGTTTTACGGTGCCTGTGGCCACAACCTCGCCACCGCGAACGCCCGCACCAGGTCCTATATCAATAATGTGTTCCGCACTGTTGATCGTTTCCTCATCGTGCTCAACCACCACGATGGTATTGCCCTTTTTTCGTAGTCTTGCCAGGGTGGCCAGCAACATGCGATTGTCGCGAGGATGTAATCCGATGGTTGGTTCATCAAGGATGTAGCAAACACCACGTAAATTGGAGCCGAGCTGGGCTGCCAGGCGAATACGCTGCGCTTCGCCTCCGGATAAAGTTGGTGCTGCCCGATCAAGTGACAGATAAGCCAGACCGACTTCATTTAGAAATGCCAAACGTGAATTCAATTCTGTAAGGCTGTCTCGGGCAATCAGCGCTTGTCGCTCGTTCAGCTTGATATTCTGAAATCGGCTAACCGCTTTATCAATCGATAGCGCTGTGAACTGTGCAATGCTGTGATCATTGAAATACACAGATAAGGATTCAGGTTTGAGTCGCTGACCCTCACAGGCAGGGCAGACTTCTGCTTCCTCGCCGTCCGTGTTGCTCCAGGATTTCTCCTCACCACTTTGCTCTTCATCAAAGCCTGCGAGCAGCTCACCCGTACCGAAGCATTCCTGACACCAGCCGTGCTTTGAATTGTAGGAAAACATGCGCGGGTCGAGCTCGGGAAAGCTGCTATGGCAGCTTGGGCAAGCACGTGATGTTGAAAACAAGGTCTCGTTTTTAGCGGTACTGCCAATTTTTACGACACCACTGCCAAAATCGACTGCACGTTGAATAACGGCAACCAGCCCGGCTTCGGATTTTACGTCGACTTTCATACGCCCAACGGGCAGATCAATGGTGTGTTCACGAAAACGATCCAGACGCGGCCAATTGTTGGTTGGCAACATCTCACCATCAACTCGCAGGTGATCAAAGCCTTTGTTCAATGCCCATTTGGCAAGATCGGTGTAATAGCCTTTGCGATCAACAATGAGGGGCGCAAACAGATCAACGTGTTTTCCGCGATGCTTTTTGATGACCTGAGCGGTAATTTCATCGACCGATTGCGCACTGATCGGTACACCGCAGTCTGGACAATACTGCTCTCCGAGTTTGACGAATAGCAAACGCAGAAAGTGATAAATCTCAGTCATGGTTGCAACCGTGCTTTTGCGGCCACCTCGGCTGGTGCGTTGCTCAATAGCAACGGTAGGTGGAATACCGGTTATAGCATCAACATCGGGCCTTGAGGCTGGCTGTACAAATTGTCGTGCGTAGGCGTTAAGCGACTCAAGGTATCGTCGTTGTCCTTCGTTGAAAACGATGTCGAAAGCCAGTGTGCTTTTACCGCTTCCACTCATGCCGGTAATGACGGTAAACGCATCGCGTGGAATTTTCACATCAATATTTTTCAAATTATGTTCGCGTGCCTGCTGCACATGAATGAATTCATTAGTGCTTTGACCGCGCTTTGCGCGTTGTTTGCCCGTGCTCTTTTTACGCGATTCTGCAATGGTGCTTTGTATCAGCTTGTCTGTGGCATCGCCGTATTCGCGCAGGGCTTTGGCAGTTGCGCTGGTTTTATGCGCCATTATTTTTAGCGGCGTGCCTTTAGCAACAATTTTGCCTCCCTCATCGCCACCCTCGGGTCCCATATCGATAATCCAGTCGGCGTTGTTAATGACATCCAGATTGTGTTCGATGACAACCAGTGAGTGTCCGCTTTCAACCAGCTTTTCAAATGCCAGCAGCAATTTAGAAATATCGTTGAAGTGCAGGCCCGTGGTTGGTTCATCAAACAGGAACAAGGTGTGGCCCGTTCCGCTGCGTTTTTTACTTTTGCCGGAGGCTTTGCCCAGATGCGCGGCAAGTTTTAGCCGCTGCGCTTCACCTCCGCTTAGCGTGGGTACCGGCTGTCCCAATTGCAAGTAACCCAGCCCCACATCTGCCAATGGCTGCAGGGCTTGAATAACTGCTGGCTCGTCACGAAAAAACGAGACCGCATTGTCCACCGTCATTGCCAGAACATCAGCAATGGATACACCGAAAGTTTCATGCTCGCAAAACACGTTTATTTCGAGCAGTTCCGGTCGGTAGCGGGACCCATTACATTCACCGCAACGTATGTACACATCGCTGAGAAATTGCATTTCGACATGTTCAAAGCCATTGCCCGAACACACCGGACAACGCATGCCGGAATTGAAGCTGAACGCACTGGCTTTGTAGCCTCGCTCTTTTGCTTCGGGTACTTTCTCGAACAGTTTTCTTATCGATTCGAACGCACCGGTGTAGCTCACCGGGTTTGAACGTGCTGACTTTCCAATCGGGCTTTGATCAACCAGTACGATATCGTCTATAAGTTCGTCGCCGGTAAGTGAGCTGAACGCTTCCGCGAGTTCTTTAGGCTGGCCTTTTTTTGCGGAAAGCGCGTTATACAGCGTGTCTTGAATTAGCGTGGATTTTCCTGAGCCGCTTGGACCTGTTATGCAAACCAGCTTGTTCAGCGGAATGCTTAACGACACGTTCTTCAGATTGTTGCCGCTGGCACCGCTTATCTCGATGGTCTGACTGGACGTGTTGCCGATTTTTGTCGAATTCTTTTTTGCCGCCGTTTGTTTCGCCGATGATGTTTTACCCGCGTTGAACGCCAATTTCTTTCGCCCGGTCAGGTAATCAGCAGTCAGTGATTTTTTGTTGACCAGTAGTTTTTCCGGTGGACCATTGAATACCACCTGACCACCAGCGGCGCCTGGTCCCGGTCCCATATCTATAATGCGATCGGCGCACAACATCAGTTGTGGATCGTGCTCAACCACAATAAGCGTGTTACCTGCGTCGCGAAGCCTTTGCAGAATTTTCGCAACGCGGTCCATATCGCGTGAGTGCAAGCCGATGCTTGGTTCATCCAGTACAAACAGAGTGTTCACCAGCGACGTACCTAACGCTGTTGTCAGGTTGATGCGTTGAACCTCTCCACCGGATAAAGTTCTTGATTGTCTGTCCAGGGTTAAATAACCAAGCCCCACATCGTTCAGGTAACCAAGCCGCGTGCGCATTTCATCGAGCACAAGTTCTGTCGCATCATCAGCATCGTCGTTGACCATCTGTTGCACGACTTTGTTCGCCAGCGATAATGGTAAACGCACAAGGTCTACAAGATTAAGGCCCGGCAGCTTCGCAAGCTTTGCATCGCTGAGCGTTGAGCCTGCCGGCTTGAAGCGTTCGTTTGCCGGCAATACGGATTTGGCGTCGGCAAGTGAACCTACGCGCCAGTTCAGTGCTTCAGGTTTTAGTCGCGCGCCTAGACACTCAGGGCATTCTTCGTAACTGCGATATTTGGACAGCATGACGCGCACATGCATTTTGTAAGCTCGACCTTCAAGCCAGTTAAAAAAACCGGCAACGCCGTACCAGTGCTTGCTACCAGATTTGCCGTCGCCGTCGATAACCCATTGCTTTTGTTTTTTGGTTAAACGCGAGTAGGGCACATCGGTTGGAATTTTTTGTTTCTTCGCTTCACGCATCATGTCGCGCTGGCAAATCTGGTTGGTTTTGCTCTGGAATACTTTTACCGCACCGTCGGCTAACGAAATGGATTCGTCGGGTATGACCAGTCGATAATCAATGCCCATGATGCGTCCAAAGCCGCGACAACTTTCACACGCGCCCATGGGGGAGTTAAAAGAGAAGTTGCTGGGTACTGGTTGCTTATATTGGATTTTGCACTTGGCACACTGCAGCGCAACCGAAAACGCGCGTGGATTAACTGCCTTTTTTTCGTCATTTAAATCATATAGTTTCAATGTGCCCTGACCAAAGCGCAAAGCAGCTTCAATAGCTTCAACGAGTCGCCCGGTATTGGCTTTGGTGCTGCGTAATCGGTCTTGAATAACTTCGATGGTTTTTTTAGTTTGTCTGTGCACTCGCGTGTAACCTTGCCGTGCGAGCCAGCTCTCTATTTCATCGCTGGTAAAGTTCGTGGGGATATCAATAATGAAAGTGACCATTACACGTTTTTTGTCAGCGTCCTTTTCGTTCAGGCAATCCTCTGCAATGCTTTGCGCGGAGTCGCGTTGTACATGTTGACCGCAGGAGCCGCAGTACAATTCTGCAGTACGTGCAAACAGCAGTTTAATGTGGTCATTCAGCTCGGTCATGGTGCCCACGGTTGAGCGAGAGGTTCGCACCGGGTTGGTTTGATCAATTGCGATGGCCGGTGGAATGCCATCGATGCGATCAACCTTGGGCTTATCCATGCGATCAAGAAACTGCCGCGCGTAGGGCGAGAATGTCTCCACATACCGGCGCTGTCCTTCTGCGAACACGGTATCAAATGCCAGTGTTGACTTACCCGAACCGCTGACTCCGGTGACCACAATGAGCTCGCCGTGTGGTAACGTCAAATCGAGCTGCTTGAGATTATTCTGGTGCGCGTTTTTAATAACGATATTTTTGCTCATATGCGTAGCCTAACAAGAGTATGTTCAAACATGTGGGAGCAATGACTATGGGTGCCAAAAATATGGGTGCCAAAAAACTCAGCGATATCGAAGCCGAGCAGTTTGTACGCGATGGCTTTCTGATCCGTCGCGGGCTCATTAGTGCGGATTTGGTCGGCCAACTCATCGAACGTATCGATGCATCATTAAATCCGGCGCTGGCGCCGGTGGAATTTGAAGCCGATGTGCATTATCCCGGCGCACCATCGTCGCGCTGGGCCGAAGGGGGACAGACGCCACGTCGCTTGCTGCATGCATACGGCCGCGATGCCTTGTTTCGTCAATGCGCATCCCACGCCGTTCTTGTGGACACGCTGAGCGTGCTAATGGGCAGTACAGATTTAATGTTATCGCAGAATCATCACAACTGCGTGATGACCAAGCACCCGGGCCACAGTAGTCTGACCAGCTGGCACCAGGATATTCGCTACTGGCGCTTTGACCGACCTGAATTGGTTAGCACCTGGATGGCTTTGGGCACTGAGAACGTGGACAATGGTTGCTTGCTGGTTATTCCGGGCTCGCACCGGTTAACGATTGAGCCAGGTCGATTCGATGCTGCCTTGTTTCTCAGAACCGACCTTGAGCAGAATGCTGAACTTTTGAGCACGGCTGTACCGGTTGAGCTAGACGCAGGAGACGTGCTTTTCTTTCATTCGAGAACCTTGCACGCTGCAGGACAAAACAGTTCGTCGAGCATCAAGCGCTCGATTGTGTTCACGTACCACACCGGCGACAATCAGCCGATACCGCAAACACGCTCTGCCGTGTTCGAGGATATACCTATGTCTGCTAATGTGGCTAACACCTGATCAGCCGCCCTGCATATCCATTAATTCGGCTACGGCAATGGTAGCCGTATTCATTTCCAAAGTAGGGCAGGCTTTGCTTACCTCGATTGCTGCCTCCATACTTTCAGCCTGAATAATCGTGTAACCCATCATTGAATGTGCGCTGGCATCGTCTGACACACCGTCGCTGCTGACGACTTTCATATTCATAACCGGCTGCATTGGCACAACAGCAGCATTACCCAGCTCACCAAGCCATGCATGGTAACGGGCCATGTGTTTCTCGCCTTCCTCTTTGGACGCTGGTTTCGAACCACCGTGATAGGTCAAAATGTACTGAGGCATCGTGAATTCCTTCATTTGGACGAAGCCCGCGTCGTAAAAGCGGGTTGGTCCACAGTATGCCCTAAGTTAGTTCTGAACGCGCCGTTTAAGGTATGATCCGTACAACGCCAAACAGCTTCAGCGCGCTTTAAACTCATGCAGGATCAATACAACTTCAAAGCCATTGAGTCCCAGGTGCAATCGGTCTGGGATGCAAACCATGCTTTCACGGTCACCGAAGACCCGTCCAGGCCCAAATACTATTGTATGTGCATGTTTCCGTACCCCAGCGGTAATTTGCATATGGGGCACGTCCGCAACTACACCATCGGTGATGTTGTATCTCGCTACAAGCGTATGCAAGGCTTCAACGTGTTGCAACCCATGGGTTTGGATGCATTCGGTCTGCCTGCTGAAAACGCTGCCATCAAAAACAACACCGCACCGGCAAAATGGACTTACCAGAATATTGATGAAATGCGCGAGCAACTGCAAAAGCTCGGTATTGCATATGACTGGTCCAGAGAAATTGCCACTTGCAAGCCCGAGTATTACCGGTGGGAACAATGGTTTTTCACCAAGCTGGTTGAAAAGGGGCTGGCCTATAAAAAAATGGCGGTGGTGAATTGGGACCCGGTTGAGCAAACCGTGCTGGCTAATGAGCAGGTCGATGCAGAAGGTCGCGGCTGGCGCTCCGGGGAACTGGTCGAGCGGCGTGAAATTCCACAATGGTTCTTAAAGATAACCCAATACGCAGAAGAGCTGCTTGAAGAAACTGACAAACTCGAAGGTTGGCCGGATGCGGTTCGAACCATGCAGCGTAACTGGATTGGACGATCAGAAGGCGTTGAGTTCGACTTTGTCGTTGAAGGTCATGACGATCCGATTCGTGTTTACACCACACGTCCTGACACTGTCGCAGGCGTAACTTACATGGCTGTGGCTGCAGAACACCCCTACGCCAGACTGGCTGCCGAGTCTGATTCAAAGGTTGCAGACTTTATAACCGAATGTTTGAAAACCGGTACATCTGAAGCTGTTCTGGAAAAACTGGAAAAGCGCGGCATTGCCTTAGGCATGCATGCCATTAACCCGATTTCGGGTGAAAAAATTCCCGTTTATGCAGCCAATTTTGTTTTGATGACGTATGGCACCGGTGCGGTTATGTCGGTACCCGGACACGACCAGCGTGATTATGAGTTCGCTAAAAAGTACGACTTGCCGATTGTGCAGGTGGTGCAATCGAGCGAGGCGCCAGTCGATATCGATACTGAAGCGTTCACCGATAAAGAGAACACCGTATCAATTAACTCGGGCCAGTTTGACGGTCTGGATTTTAAAGCCTGCTTTGAAGCAACGGCAAACTACCTGGTTGAAACCGCGGCCGGTGAACGCAAGGTTAATTATCGTTTGCGTGACTGGGGTGTTTCTCGACAGCGCTACTGGGGTTGTCCTATTCCGGTTATTTACGATAAAGATGGCAATGTGCATGTGGTTCCTGAGGAAGACTTGCCGGTTCTGCTGCCTGAAGATATTGAATTTCAAGGTGTTCGTTCACCGATTAAAGATGATCCTGAATTTATCAACACCACCGTACCTGGAACTAACGAACCGGGAACTCGTGAAACCGATACGTTTGATACTTTTTTTGAATCCAGCTGGTACTACGCACGCTACTGTTGCCCGGATGCCGACCAAATGGTCGATGAGCGAGCAGATTACTGGTTACCTGTCGATCAATACATCGGTGGGGTAGAGCACGCGGTATTGCACTTGTTGTACGCACGCTTTTTCCACAAACTAATGCGTGATGCCGGATTGGTAAAGTCTGATGAACCATTCACCCGTTTGTTAACTCAGGGAATGGTCATTGCCGAAACGTTTCATCGGAAAGACGATTCGGGTAAACCGGTTTACTACAACGCTAACGAGCTCGACTTGCAATACGATGACAAGGGTCGAATCAATGGTGCTACATTGCGAAGTGATGGCCAGCCCGTTACCGTTGGACGAATTGAAAAAATGTCCAAATCTAAAAACAACGGCGTTGACCCACTTGAAATGATTGAGCGCTATGGTGCAGACACCATGCGTTTGTTTTCAATGAGCGATACGCCACCGCACCAGTCTCTGGAGTGGAAAGAAGGTGGTGTTGAGGGCATGCATCGGTTCCTGAAACGTGTCTGGCGCGATGTTAGCGCGATAGACAAAAGCTACGGCGATCAAGAAGTGGAACAGGATGAACTGACTGCGGAACAGAAGTCGCTGCGTCGCAAAACGCACGAGACTATCGCCAAAGTGACTGATGATGTTGAACGTCGCTTCACATTTAATACAGCCATTGCGTCGATGATGGAACTGTTTAACGAAGTGGGTAAATTTGAAGATTCTTCGCCACAAGGCAAGGCAGTGGTTCATGAAGCCTACAGTGCACTGATTCGTCTGCTGAGCCCCTTCACCCCACACGTAACGCATGAACTGTGGGCGCAGCTGGGCTATCAGACAGCGTTAATCAATGAAGCCTGGCCGGAAGTCGATGAAGAAGCGTTGGTGCGTGATTCACTGAGCCTCGTGGTTCAGGTTAACGGCAAGCGTCGTTCGAACATTGAAGTCGCCGCCAGCGCCAGTAAAGAAGAATGCGAGGCGGCTGCTTTGGCTGATGACAATGTGCAGAAACACATTAGCGGCAATACCGTAAGAAAGGTCATTGTTGTACCGGGTAAGCTGGTCAACATCGTTGCAAACTAAAACATTCGGGCTATTCGGTAATGCGTACGCGTTATTAGTTCTAGCAACCCTTGGCTGGGGCGGTAACGCCGTTGCTGGAAAACTGGCAACCAGCGGCTGGGAACCATTCACGCTGACTTGTCTGCGCTGGTTATTAGTAACACTCGTGTTGTTGCCGTTCGCATGGCAACCAATCAAAAATGACTGGGCTCTGCTTAAACAGCGCTGGTGGTATTTTCTGATTGTGTGCGGTTGCCCCATGGCGCTGTTCAACCTGTCCATGTTTGTTGCGTTGAATTACACTTCGGCGATTAATATCAGTATTGAACAAGCTGCGATGCCGGTGTTTATCATACTGGCCAATTTTTTTATCATGTCGCAGCGTGTCAGCGTTTTGCAGATAGTTGGTGTCGGGCTGTCGATCATAGGCGTGCTGATCACCGGTACCAACGGCAGTCCGATGGACATATTCTCCAGCGGGCTAAACAAGGGTGATGCAATCATGTTACTCGGCTGCTTCTTTTACGCCGCCTACACATTCGCACTGCGTTGGAAGCCATCGGTGCACTGGCTTACTTTTATTTCACTTATCGCACTGGGTGCTTTTTTAACATCGGTACCATTCGCTGTATACGGATTGTCAACAACTCCCTGGTCAATGCCGGATACAAGTGATTGGCTGATACTGATTTACATCGTGCTAATTCCATCTATAGTGAGCCAATTGTGTTTTGCCCGTGGCGTTGAACTCATCGGAGGAAATCGCGCGGGTTTGTTTATCAATCTTGTGCCAATTTTTGGGTCCTTACTAGCGGTATTGATTATTGGCGAAAACTTCCAATGGTTCCATGCCATGGGTATTATCATGGTGGTCGGCGGAATCATGCTGGCGGAGCGGTTTGCGCGTGTTTGAGAAACACGGTTGCATACATGGTTGAACACATGATTTTGAAAAGTTAAGCATGGACGAGAATAATAAACCCAGCGTTTCTGGTGAAAAAGCGCTGGATGTGTTGATTGAGTCAATGCAGCCGGTATTGCACGAAACGGTTTATGTGTTTGCAACGGTAGGCGATTCATACGATACGAGCACAGTTGAACCCATCATGCAATTTCGTGAAAAAGAAGGGCTAACGCTAATACTTGCACGCGACTCTGCCACCAAAGCAGGGCTTCAAAGTGAATTCCCTTGCCGCATGATCACGCTGAATATTCATTCATCGCTGGACGCTGTCGGTTTTCTGGCCCGCATCACCACTCGATTGGCCAGGCTGAATATGGGCGTAAATCCAGTTTCCGGTTATTATCACGATCACCTGTTCGTGCCATCAGATCGCGCCGAAGATGCGCTATCTGAATTGCTGCAAATGTCGACTCAGACCTAGTTGTTATTATGAAAAGTTGACAGCTCCGACCGATGCTGCGTTAATGCTGGTTGAGATTGAATTTACCAGGGTTTGACCATGAACAACTCCATGATTCACCAGCCGTTAACGATTACATCGCTTATCGAGCACGCCAGTCGCTATCATGGTCAAAGCGAAATAGTTTCGGTTGAAACATCCAGAGTCGATAATCAGCCCGATGTCGTTCGATCAAACTGGCGAACCGTTTCAGACAACTCCAAAAAACTGGCATCCGCTTTAGGTAAACTGGGTGTTGCATCCGGTGACCGTGTGGCTACTATCGCATGGAATAACCGTCGCCACCTGGAACTGTATTTCGGTGTGGCCTGCGGCGGTATGGTGTGCCATACGATTAACCCCCGTTTGTTTCCAGAACAACTCATTTACATTATTAATCACGCAAAAGATAAGGCGCTGTTTTTCGATAGTACATTCGTACCGCTGGTTGCGAAATTGCGCGATAAGCTCAGCACAGTGGAAAACTTTGTACTCATGGGACCGCGTGACGAAGATGCGGCAGCACAGATAGAAGGGCTTAAGTTTTACGATGAGCTGCTTGCAACAGCGGATGTGAATTACCAATGGCCACCACTGGATGAAAATACACCGTCCAGTTTGTGTTACACCTCTGGTACCACTGGTAACCCAAAAGGTGTTCTGTTCGAGCATCGCACAACGGTGCTTCACTCCATGGGCGGCAATCAACCAGATGGTTTATCGATTTCAGCAACCGATACGGTTTTGCCCGTTGTACCGATGTTCCATGTGAATGCCTGGGGAGTTCCTTATGTTGCCGCAGCGGTTGGTTGCAAGCTTGTGCTCCCCGGACCTGGTCTCGATGGCGCGAGCCTGGTTAATCTTATAGACAACGAAAAGGTGTCGCTTGCCCTTGGTGTTCCAACCATTTGGCAAGGCCTGTTGGTTGCACTCAGAGAATCCGGTAGTAAAGTACCGAGTTTGAAACGTACGGTAGTCGGTGGTTCAGCATTGCCACCGTCAATGATCACGGACTTTCGCGATAACTATGATGTAGATCTTATTCACGCCTGGGGCATGACAGAAATGAGTCCTTTAGGCACCATGAATCAGCTGTTACAAAAACACGCGGCTCTAAGTCCTGATGAACAGGCTGAGTTGCGACTGGGTCAGGGTCGACCTCCTTATGGTGTAGAGATGAGACTGGTCGATGATGACGGCAAAATATTACCAACAGACGGCGAAACTCAGGGAAGTCTGCAAGTGAGAGGGCACTGGATTGTTGATACTTATTATCTGGAAAACAAATCCGCGCTTACCAAAGATGGATGGTTCGACACTGGCGACATAGCCACCATAGATACTGACGGTTATATGATTATTCGCGATCGGGCGAAAGACATTATCAAATCTGGCGGTGAGTGGATTTCCACCGTAGAGCTTGAGAATATTGCCGTTGCACACCCCGACGTTGCTAATGCGGCCGTTATTGCTGCACGTCATGAAAAGTGGGATGAGCGACCTGTGCTTATAGTAGTCCCGATCGATGGCAAGAACCCGACCGAAGAGCAACTGTTAACGTTCTACTCTGGCAAAGTCGCTGCCTGGCAAGTACCTGACAAAGTACTCTTTGTTGAGTCACTACCACTTGGTGGAACTGGCAAAATACTCAAAAGCGAACTTCGTGAACAGTTTGCTAACGTACTGATCGAAGCTGCACCCGCTTAAACAGATGCGCACTCGCATTCACAACTCGCGATCTGCAACAATCTCCCATCCACCAGCTCGAGCCGCGTCAACGATTTCGTCGCGAACGTTATGATGGCCTTCACTTTTAAACGTTGCCGTGCTGGTACGTCCTACTGCCTTGCCGAAATCTGGGCGGCAGCTCCACAGTGACTGATTGTTTTCAGGATGAGGTGGAACATACGTGCCAATACCACCGTGTTTTAACGCCATTGCGCTGAAGTGAATGTCTTCTCCGTTCTCCCAGGAGTAGGGGGCTTCTTCCCACATGTAGCGAAGCAGCTGCTTGTCGAAAAACCACGCGTGACCGACCAGATCGACTTGAGTTGGCTCATTGTAGTGATGGCCATTCCAGCCGACTTTGTGCTTGGAGGAGTAGCCGCCTTCAGCTGGCAGAATGACACCGGAACCGCCGAGGATGCCCCTGGTTCCACTGGCGATGGTATCAAGACAATTTTTTATCCAGTCAGTTTGTGGCAGCACGTCATCATCAAAAAGGCACACGTATTGTGTTCGAACCATATTGGCTAAAGCGAAGCGTCCCCAGAATTTCCAGTTGGTGTTTGAAACGACAACGCGGTCTGCTATTGCCGAGAAATCCTCAATCGTCTGATCAGAACTGTTACACCAAACCCAAATTTCACTCGGGGGGGTACTCTGATTTCGCAAGGCTTCAATTTGCGCACTGAGATACTCGCTGCGTTTATACACGGTGAGTATTGCTGTAACCGTCTGTGTTGATGATGCAGGTAATGCAGTACCGTTGTTTTTAAACGCTAAAGAGGGCGCAGCGTCACGCGCTTGTTTTGCCGCCGGCAGTTTTACCGTCCATAGGCTTCTAATGCGTGTGTTCCACCACCAGCTTATGCGTTGAGACAGCGTTCGTTTTGGTTTCATGAGTCTAACGATTGCAATAAGTCGGCAATGGTTTCGGCAGAACGGCCATTGCCAAACGGGTTTTCCGCGGCTGCCATGGCCTGGTATTTTTCCTGATCTTTGAGTAGCTCATTGCAAGCGTTGACAATGGTATTGGTGTCGGTGCCAACGAGCTTTACCGCACCAACATCGACCGCTTCCATCCGCTCTGTAGTATCACGCATGACCAGCACGGGTTTATTCAAAGAGGGCGCTTCTTCCTGAATGCCACCGCTGTCGCTTAATATGAATTTACATTCGTCCATCAGAAAAATGAATGGACCGTACTCTTGAGGTGGTAACAGAATAATATTCTCCCGCGCGCTCAAGTGCTCATTCACTACATCCTTGACCTGTGGATTTAAATGTACCGCATACACAATATTGACATCGGGGTGTAGCTCAGATAATTGCAATAAAGCATTGCAGATAGCGAGCATCCCTTCACCAAAACTTTCTCGTCTATGCCCAGTGACAAGAATAAACGGTGTGTCAAAATCAGAAAAACCGTGTTTGGCAAAGTTATGTTTAATATTATCCCGTTTGCGTGCATCGTTCCGCACCTTGTCCCGAACCTGCAACAAGGCATCGATTACGGTGTTACCCACAACAGCAACAGTGCCAGCAACACCTTCCTTATTTAACTGATCAGCGTTTTTAACCGTAGGAGCCAAGTGTACTTCTGCAAGCTGACTTATCAAAAGCCGATTTATTTCTTCAGGCCAGGGTGCATAACGATTAAAGGTGCGCAAGCCTGCCTCCAGATGCACAACAGTGACCTGATGAAAACATCCTGCCATCGCGCTGGCCATAGCAGTGCTGGTGTCTCCCTGAACAATCATCATATCGGGCTTGACTTCATCAATGACCGGTTTGACGTTTTCAAGAATACGCGCTTGTAACTGCACCTGATGCTGACCATCTGTCATTAAGTCAAGATCGTAATCGACGTGGATGGGAAACCAGTCGAGTGCCTGTTTGAGCATCTCGCGATGCTGCGAAGTTAAACAGACTCGCACATTGAATTCATCCCGCCGAGTTGATAACGCCATTACCAATGGTGCCAGCTTGATACACTCGGGCCGCGTGCCGATCATGATCAGAATGGTTTTCACGACTGACTTCCCTGATCATCCGTGGCAACACGAATTTCCTTTCGCAGCTGTGACAACTGTGCGCCCTGAACATATCTGCCTTTCTCTACATGCCGGATGCGATATAAACCCTTAACATCGATCGGCACGCCCTCACTGCCAATCAAGCGTCTGAACATGGAATCTTCGTACGTCTTACTCCAGTGACTCATGGGTTGTTGATAGAGTGATATATCCGGGCAATAGCCGCACGTTCGTGCAACATCGCCGTGGACAATTTGAAATGCGCCTTTGGCTTTGTGTATAGCGTTCGTCTGGAATAAGCTGGTATCAATGTCGATGATCTCGTCACTCCCCTGATTTAACATTGGATGCGAAGAGGGCAACAAGTCGGTTACGTACTCCTGCTGCGGGAAGACCATGTGCTCTTGCTTGCCGGTGAGCGCTTGAGCGAGCGAATCGAGACAGGCATCGTGAAAGATCAAATCACAATCGCTGAACCAGATCCAGTCGGCTTGGGTTCCCAGAGCGGATTGATTGCGTCCGATGGCACGACGAAACAGCTGTTGCTTCGGTAATTCAATCCAGTCCCAGGTTACGTTTGGCACTGCTAGCGCATTGAATCTTGAAATCAGTTTTTTCAGCTTGGTATCTTCTGCTGCGTGGTACAGCGTATAGGTGACGTGCATGCTGGTTGGGGCATGGTTAACCAGTGAACTCAACTGGAAATTAAGCATGTGCGAATATTGCCAGCAGTGACTGACAATGTGCAGCTTCAACGGGGTGTGTTGAATGCTTAGCGTATTTATCGCGGGCGGCTTGGGGCCGAACCAGCCAATTGGCAACACGGTGCCAATAAGATACTTGTTGAACTGGTGGCGTAGCCAGATGAGTTTATCGGATGCCATGTCAGCGTATTATCCCGCAAGCCATGCCCGAAGTGTTGCAAATTGATGGTTGGAATTAATCGACTTCATCGAGTTGATGCAAATTTAGCACAAAGCGTTTCGCTGATTTATCGAAGTCTTGGGTGCTGACCAGTACATCATCACCCAATCGCCACACCGGGGCATTGTCGGATGTTGGTTCGGCTGCAAGCTCGCTGAGCTGATACGTTGTCTGGTATTGGGATTCAATATCTGATTTTCTGACTTTAAGGTCTGCTGCAATTTCGCTGCATGAAAGGTAAATCCGGTCGCGCTTGAATCCCATAACAATGGCGCGCCGCTTTGGTTTAGGTTGCTTTGCATTCGCATATGCGTGCAGATCAGTTTCAAGAACCGATTGCAGTGCATAGAATTCCACCGCTTTATTGATTTGTTTTTGCGTTTGACGTGATTGGTTGGCAATCTCAATGACCGCTTCACGTAACGCATTATCATTTTCAAAGTTTGCCGTATTAACTGCGTATGGGCTGGGAGAAACACCCATTGCTTCGAGTAATTCCTTGTGCGTAAAAATGCCAACGATTTCGCGCATGGGAGAGGAGAACCTTGCATAGCTTGTTGCGGCTAATGCGTGGTGCCGGCCCGGTTCGCTGCGATATTCAGATGCCTGATTACTAACCAGTATTTGACGTTCAACGGCCAGCAACTTGCCGCGCGTTTGTGCAGTATCTGGTAGTGATGTGACATAGTCCGCCAGCGACTGATCTTTGTTCCAGCGCCATTGCTCACCAAGCCCGGGGCTTTCTGAGAAATCGGCGAGTAATTGTCGTAGCGCACTTAATCTGCCTGATAAAGGCGCATCGTGCGCTCTGAATATTGCCTGTAGCTCTTCATTGTCCTGACTCAGGCCCATTAACATTTCAGCGCCTTGCATGTTGCACAGCAGGCTGATCTGCTCATTGTACTTTTCGGTTCGAACGCGTTTTCGTTGTGAGAGTGTTATGCCTTCATCGGTAATCAGAATTTGTGCTTCGCTGCGGTTAAATGGTATGACATCACGATCTCGAGCGCGCTGGATGAGTATTTCGCCAAGTTCTTGTAACAGGCGTAACGAAGGCGCGAATGCCGTGTCCTGATATTCGTGCTTGCTAAGCTCAGAGTTGTCCGCGTCCAGAAAATTCTGTACCGCAGCATAAGATAGCTTACCTTGTGATCGGATCAGTGCTCGAGTAACGCTAGTATTGAGTACAAAGCCATCTTCTTTGAGCAGCATGTCAAAGACCAAAGCACGCCGATCGACACCTGGATTCAATGATATCAGTCCACTTGATAATGAATCCGGCAGCATGGGTGCTGCAAGCAGCGGGGTGTAGTAAGTCACGCCGCGACGCAAAGCTTCGCGAAACAACTCACTACCAGGTGGCACATAATAGGCAGCATCAGCCAAAGCGTAACGAACGCGATAACCTCCATTCTCGTGTGTTTCGATCAACAAAGCCTGATCAAGATCGGTAGAATCGGGGTTATCAATAGTGACGAACGGTAACGTCTGCCATTGTTGCAAGGCAGGGTCGTCTAATCCCGGATTGGACACGCGTTGTTCTGCTTCAAGCAAACAAGGCTCTGGATGATTCGTTTGAATCTTGAATTGCGCCAGAATGTCCTGGATTGCCTGTTCTGCTGATTGCCGGCTTTGCGGTGCAGACTTATTGTTCGGATTATCCATCAGACATGATCGATGATTGGGTCGGCGCAGTGCTCGCGTCTTCTGCAATTAATACAATGCTCTCCGAGATACAACGTGTCTATCCACTGCATCAGTTCTGCGATGTCAGCAGCGTTGTCGAACATAAATCCTGCTTCAAAATTGCGTTTATCTTCGTGCTTGCTGCCAAGCCCGGCACCAGTCAAGTTTGCTGAACCAACAAATGCACATATTCCGTCAACAACGATGGCCTTGGTGTGCACACGCGGGCACAAGATGCGTTCGAAGCTATCACTGTTTATCAGCGCGTCGAATCGATCAAACTCTTCGCGAAAACGTGGCCCGGGTTCCTTGGCGTGAATCAATCTGACCGCAACACCCTTTAAGACCAGATCGTTTAACACCTCGAGCAGGGGTTGAAAGTGGCCATTGACATCGACGTATAAATCCTTGATGTCGGCCGTGACAATCCATAGAAAACGGCGTGCAGCAGGCAATTCGTTTTGCACGAATTCAGTGTAGATATCGCGGTTAAGCAAGAGCTTATGCATACCGGTAGTGTAGCGGTTTTACACCCGAAACAAACGAATTGCGATATTTCAGCTCAAAGCATTGAACCAACTGATTGCATATCTGTCAGGACTCTTTCGTGGGGTACCCTTTTGGATTGCCGGGTGCTACGCTCTACTCGTAACGATTTGAACGGAAGAGGTACTAGACAAATGAATATAAAACGTACGTTTGGCGCGATTATTTGCGCGATAAGTTTGGCCACTTTTGGCTTTACAGGCGTTGCAAGCGCTCAGGATGGGATGACGGTTGTACCAAGTTCACACGACGTTGGCACAACCATGGACAAGCTAGAATCCATTGTCACGGAAAAGGGCATGAAAGTCATGGCGCGCGTAAACCACAGTGCGAATGCCGAAAACGCCGGAATGAAGCTGCGTCCAACTCAGCTGCTGATTTTCGGCAATCCAAAGGTGGGTACGCCACTGATGCTATGCAGTCAGAGTATCGCTATTGATCTGCCGCAAAAAATGTTGGTTTGGCAAGCAGAAGATGGCAAAGTCTACCTGGCGTATAACGACCCGGCATACCTTAAAGCTCGCCACGCGACTGAAGGTTGTGATGAAGTATTCGCTAAAGTCAGTGGTGCTTTGGGTAATTTTGCCAAAGCGGCAACTGCACCGTAAAACGCACGTTGAAACAATTAACCACCATAGTACTGTCACTGGCGCTGAGTTTGATCAGCGCCTGTGGCTTCCACCTGCGCGGCACCGACTCTACCGTAGCAAGCAAGGCCCGTATTTATGTTGACGCTTCTCGGGAAAACACGGTTAGAGAGGAGTTGCGTAAATTATTATCTGACCGATCATTTTCTGTTGTGGATAACCGCGACCAGGCCAATGTTCTGCTGCGTGTTGCCAACGAGCGTCAATCGCAGCGCATCGTATCGGTACAAAGTACCGGTAAGGTCAGCGAATACGAACTGGCACACTCAGTCAATATTCAGGTGGCACAAGCCGAAGGCACCGACTCACCATTGTACGACCCTGAACAAGCAGCAAATCGTGTAGAGGTCATTCGTGAGTACACATTCGATCAGGGCGGCGTGCTTGGCAAAGAAGACGAAGCCGATATATTACGCGCCGAGATGCGTCGCGAGCTTGCGTTACAAATTGTGCTCAGAACCGTCGCAACGCTGGCACCGACCGCTGCTACTCAGTCGCCATAACGTGACTTAATACCCCAGCTGCCGATTAACCAGACCTGCGGGCTTTCCATCGTTTGACAGTATAGCCAGGCTCTCTGCAATCTGATCGACAGCATGTGAAACCGAAGTCGGGCCCGCAAGATGCGGGCTAACGATAACGTTTGGATGCGTCCAGAACGGATGTGACTCGGGCAGAGGTTCTTCGTGGAATACATCGAGTAAGGCACCGCTGATGTGATTGCTGTTCAGCGCTTCCAGCAGTGCAGTTTCGTCGACATGATCACCGCGTCCCGGGTTTATAATGAACGCGTTTTTGGGCAATTTCGACAGTAACGATGCGTTGATAATGCCATGGGTTTCCCTGGTCAGTGGCAGCAGGCAAACCAGAGCCTGTACAGTCGGCAACATCTCATCCAGACCGGCAGCGCCTGCATAGTGTTGTATACCGGGCAAAAGTTTCTTCGATCGACTCCAGCAACTGACCGGGTAATGATTATCGGCCAGGCGCTTTGCTGCAGCATGTCCTAACTCACCAGCGCCAAGCAAACCCACGCGAAAGCTATCGGCGATATATGGAGTAAGATCGTGGCGCCATTGTTTTGCCCCTTGGGCCTGTCTAAGCTCGCACATTCTGCGCTGCGCGTGAAGCGCACCATAGAGCACGAATTCAGCCATTGGTTGCGCCATGCCGGCATCGGTCAGGCGAACCAGATCGACATTGTCAGGTAACCCCGGATGATCGAGCAGATGATCCACACCCGCAGCAATCGACAGCACGTGTTTCAGGTTGATAAGATCATCGAAAAATTCTGCCGGTGGCTGCCAGACAATGGCGGCCTCGACCTCTGGCCGATTATCGCAATCGGGCCACGCATCGATATGATGTTCAGGAAGCTTCTGTTGAAGAGCGTGTAGCGTTTTCCGGTCTTTATCGCCGTGGCAGTAGTAGAGAATTCTCATGTGCATCATTTACACACAAGAATGCATACTGATCAAGTTCAGTTTGGAATGACCTGCGAAATGGCATAGTTGCGATTCGTGTAAATCAATGCTTCTGATTCGTTGCTAAGCAGTGCTACCACTTCACCAATGTAGATTCGGTGTGTACCGTGTGTGGTTGCAGAAACCAGATTGCAGTCCAGCGATACCAGCGCGTCGGTTAAAATCGGAGAACCGGTTTTGAGTGTTTGCCAACGACCATGGTTAAAACGATCAACGTCCGGATTGGTACCGAGTCCGGCAAACACACCTGAGAGTTCAGTGTGGCTGGTGGTTAACAGGTTTACTGCAAAGTGGCCGTTCGCGTCGGCCATTGAACAGAATTCATTTTCTGCATTAACGCAAGCCAGGATGAGAGCTGGGTCGGCGCAAACCGAACACATTGAGCTGACGGTAAGACCAGCTTTACCGTGATCACCATCAGTGGTGACCACCGATACTCCATTGGCTGCCAGAGATAGCGCGGAGGTGAAGTCGCCCGCGCTTACGGTCTGACTTTTTCCGTTAGACATTTAAACTGGATAATCTCGTTTGGCAGCGCCGGTGTAAATTTGCCGTGGTCGGCCAATGCGGCCTTCAGGGTCTTCGTGCATTTCCATCCAGTGAGATATCCAGCCCACGGTGCGCGACATGGCGAACATAACGGTAAACATATTCATTGGAATGTTCAATGCTCTAAAAATAATACCGGAGTAGAAATCGACGTTTGGATACAAGCGGCGTTCGATAAAATACTCGTCAGCAAGCGTCGCTTCTTCGAGTTTTCTGGCCAGTTCAAACATAGGTGTATCCCCGCCAAGTTCGTTGAGCAGGTCATGACACATTTTTTGAATCAGCTTGGCACGCGGATCGAAGTTTTTGTAAACACGATGGCCAAAACCCATCAAGCGGAAAGGATCGTTTTTGTCTTTGGCACGTGCAATGGTTTTCTCGATGGTCTCCCCCGAATTAACGATGGCATCAAGCATGTTCACGCAAGCCTCATTCGCGCCACCGTGCGCGGGCCCCCATAAACTTGCAACACCGGCTGCAATAGATGCAAAAGGATTAGCGCCTGAGCTGCCTGCGAGTCTGACGGTGGAGGTACTGGCATTTTGTTCGTGATCTGCATGCAGAATCATGATCAGTTCCAGCGCTTTTACAGCAACGGGGTTCGGTTCGAACTCTTCAGCGGGAACGGCAAACATAAGTCGCGTAAAGTTTTCTACATAGGACAAGCTGTTGTCTGGATACATGAACGGCAGGCCACGATAGTGGTTGTAGCAGTATGAGGCGATAGTGGGCATTTTCGCGATGAGCCGTTGTGCTGAAATCTCGCGATGCAGCGGGTTGTTGATATCGAGAGAGTCGTGATAGAACGAAGATAGTGCCCCGATGGTGCCCACCAGCATTGCCATAGGATGCGCGTCGTATCGGAATCCGTTTATAAAGTCGCGAATGTTCTCATGCACCATGGTGTGGTGCGAGATGATGCTGTTGAATTCTTCCGACTGCTGAGGGTTCGGCAATTCGCCATACATCAGCAGATAGCACACCTCCAGGTAGGTACTGTGTTCAGCCAGTTGCTCTATCGGGTAGCCGCGATACAGCAGGACGCCTTCATCGCCGTCGATAAACGTAATGGCACTTTTACAACTGGCCGTAGTGGCATAGCCAGGGTCGTAAGTGAAATGTCCGGTGTCCTTGTAGAGTCCGCGAACGTCGAGCACATCGGGTCCGTGCGTGCCGCTCAATACTGGCAATTCGGACGATTTGCCGTTTGGGGTACTGATTGAGCTGGTGCGGTCGGACATGAAACTCTCCTATGAATTCGTTGTTTGTCTGTAATCGAAATTAGCGGCGGATAACGCTTTTTGCTTACCACTAAGTGATCGGCTACTCACTTATGATTTTCGCTGCAAATCGAAGTTGCCACTTTGGAGTGGAGCAATTGCTACACAGTCGGCTTTTAGCCACGAATTTGCGTGTCGATCGTGAATTATAAGCGCAAAGTGGCTCACATGAATCAATAGATAGTATTTGCCGCAGGAAGGTTCATTTAATTCTCATAGCCAAGCTATTCAATCACTTGCAAGATCGCCAATAGGAGAGCACACATTGTGAGTGCCAACTGCGACTGCGCCATCGCACATAACGTCAACCTGTTTGTTAATTGATGTTAACTGGGAAGCCTGATTGTCGATAACGAATTTAGGCTATCGAATGGCCAAAAGGCACGGATGGAGAAAACCCCTCGCCGTTGAACGACGCACCACATAAAAAAGCAGCCGCAAGAGCTGTCAGATAAGAAAAAGGTGATCGTCCGCAGCGCGTATCAGTGGACTTATTCTCAAACCAAAAGGGGCGTTTAGCCCCTTTTTTTTCGTCTGCATTTCCGCCTGATAAAGGCTATCGAGCCGCAGCAGCAATCGCTGGCAGGGCGACTATACTCAGTTATTAGGATCTATTTGGGAAGCACGTGCCCGTCTTGGCACTGTTTGCGATTTCCTGGTTTTGTGATGAATGTAACCCCGACAATCAGAAATACGCTGCTGCTATCGTTTTTGCTGCTCAGTGCCTGTGTGAGCAAAACACCGCCTCATCAGGGGGTGGTGCCGAAAAGTGTGGCCATAATTGCGGTCACAGTTGCCCCTGGTGTTTCCTCGGAACAGAGTCAAAGTGCCATGGCTCGTGAGCTCAAGGAGCTGGTCCAGGATATCGACGGCTACAGAACACTGCGATCTTCCGAGGTAGAACGGGCCATGAATACGATAAATGGGGGCTCTTATTCAAGTCTGGTGCAAAACTATGCTCGCAATGGAAGTCTGGGGGCAACCGAATTAAGCGCACTTAGTGCCACCAGATTGCCGGTGCAGCTTGCTTTGATTGCCAGAATTGAACAAAACGATGTGGACAGAACCCATGCCTACAATGAAGAGCTGCGTAACCATAGTGGCGTTATCCTGTCAGATCGAACGCGGCGCGTTCTGGTGACTAAACGCAAAGTGCAAATGCGTGCGAGCATGGTTAATGTGGCAACCGGTGCGGTCGTGTGGTCTCGTTCTTATCGATCTGAACCTGAAACCAAATCTGCATTCGTTCGCTACATTGGCTCAAGCTTTAGCGGCACGCTGGCGGCAACTCTGGTCAATACTATGACCACGGGACTTAAAGATCCTGAATGGCCATTGGCCGCAAGCTATCAGCTGACTGTTCGCTCGTTAATGCGTGAAGTTGTACGAAATTTGCCCAGTCGTTAAATTTTTGTAAGTCATTGATTTTAATTTTTTTCGGCCACTTCTTACACAGTGATGTTACGGAAATTTGTCACGAATCCGGCATCCCCTATCCAAATGTGTAGTTTGTTCACGACAAACGGCTTTTTCCTGTGGTAGTGTCGCGCCGAACCCGAGCCATATGGATGGCTAAGGCGACGAATTAACCAAATTTGAACTACTTGGGATTTATCTATGAAAAAATCAATTAAATACGCAGCGGCAGTTGCGGCATTCACGGCAACAGCCATGAACGCACAAGCGGCAACGCTTGATGATGTAAAAGCACGTGGTGAGCTGAACTGCGTAGTATCAACAGGCGTAGCTGGATTCGCTGCTCCTGATGACAAAGGTAACTGGGCTGGTTTCGACGTTGATTTCTGTCGTGCTGTTGCTGCTGCGGTTTTAGGCGATGGCGAGAAAGTTAACTTCGTACCAACCACTGGTAAAACTCGATTCACCGTTTTGAACTCTGGTGAAGGCGACATTCTGTTCCGTAACACCACAGAAACCATGAGCCGTGATGCTGACTTGAAACTGACTTTCCTGCCAGTTAACTACTATGACGGTCAGGGTTTTATGGCTGCAAAAGCGTTGGGTGTTGAATCAGCAAAAGATCTTGATGGTGCATCAATCTGCATCCAGACAGGAACAACCACTGAATTGAACCTGGCTGACTACTTCCGCACTAACGGTATCTCTTACGAGCCGGTTCCTGTTGAAACTAATGCTGAAGCACAAACCAACTACCTCGGTGGTCGTTGTGACGTGTTCACCACTGACGCATCAGGTCTTGCTTCAACTCGTGCTTCTTTTGAAAATCCAGCGGATCACGTGATTCTGCCAGAAATCATCTCAAAAGAACCTCTTGGTGGTGCTGTACGTCACGGTGACGACCAGTGGGCTGACATCGGTAAGTGGGTTGTAAACGCAATCATCGCTGCCGAAGAGCTGGGTGTTACTCAAGCAAATGTTGCTGAAATGGGTGCCGAAGCGGGTGATAACCCTAGCATCAATCGTCTTCTGGGCACTGAAGGTGACTTCGGTTCCATGATCGGTCTTGATGCTCAGTGGGCTATGCGCGCTATCGCTGCTGGCGGTAACTACGGTGAGTTGTTCGACAGGAACATCGGTCCGGATACAGCGATTGGTCTTGAGCGTGGTCTGAACGCACAGTGGAGCGACGGCGGTATTTTGTACGCTGCACCTATCCGCTAATCAGCGTTTTCATGTTGTAGCCATGTAAAGAAGGGCGCGCTTTTATAGCGCGCCCTTTCTATTTCTAACTTGTGTCTGTTGCAGGGTTGCGGTTAACCTTGTTCAACGGCTCTAAACAATCTATCAACACGCGAGACCGGTCTAGTGAATAGTGGAACCTCGGTTGGCAGCACATCATCAGCAGCACAGCAACGAAATATCGTTTCCCGCATATGGAACGATAAAGAAACTCGCTCCGTCATCGTTCAGGTAGTCGCGCTAGTTCTATTGTTTGCGTTTTTTGCTTTCATGATCAGAAACGCGGTAGTCAACCTCGAAGCGCTTGGCAAGGGGTTTAGTTTTTCGTTTCTGAACACACCGGCTAATTACGATATCAACCAGCGACTAATTGAGTACGACTCGCGCTCAACGCATTGGCGCGCGATGCAAGTCGGCATTCTCAACACGCTACTGGTCGCATTTGCTGGAATCGTACTTTCCACGATTCTCGGATTTATTCTGGGCGTTTTGCGATTGTCAAAAAATTGGTTAACTAACAAAATCGCCCATATCTACATTGAGTACGTGCGTAACGTACCGGTCTTGTTGCACATTCTCTTGGTGCACGGAATCATGGTGCACAGTCTGCCGCGGCCGAAGTCGGCGATTACGCTGGGTGAAACCGGCTTTTTAACTAATCGCGGCTTATTTATGCCCAAGCCATTGCCTGAACCACTGATGTGGGCGGTTGCAGCTTTGTTCGTCGCTGGAATTATTTTCGCCTTCCTGTTCCGTCGCTGGGCGAAAAAGGTTCAGGACGAAACAGGCAAAGTCTATCCGGTATTCTGGATAAGTCTGTTTGCGGTTATTGTCTTACCTGTTCTTGCGTTTTTCCTGCTTGGTGCGCCAATGGCCTGGGAAAACCCTGAATTGAAAGGTTTTAACTTTCGCGGTGGAATGGTCATAAGACCAGAATTCATTGCGCTATGGTTAGCTCTGTCTTTTTACACAGCGGCCTTCATAGCAGAAATAGTCCGCGCGGGCATACTTGCCGTCAGTCACGGGCAAACCGAAGCCAGCCTGGCATTAGGTATCTCCCGTAGCAGAACCTTGAATCTGGTCGTTATTCCCCAAGCACTTCGCGTCATCGTGCCGCCCTTGTCCAGCCAGTATCTGAACATCACGAAAAACTCATCACTGGCAATTGCTATTGGCTACATGGACATCACAGCGACTATCGGTGGAATTTCGTTGAATCAAACCGGCCGTGAAATGGAGTGCATGTTAATAGTAATGGGTCTGTATCTTATTTTCTCGTTGATCATTTCTATGTTTATGAACTGGTATAACAACCGAATCAGGTTGGTAGAACGATGAGTGGCGCAAAAGAAGTGAAGCAGCACTATGAACCTGGCACTCATCCGGATTTACCGCCGCCTCTGGGGTCAACAGGTCCAATAAAGTGGATTCGGGAAAATTTATTTTCCTCGCCAACCAATATCGTTTTAACCATATTGGCGGCATTTTTTCTATACAAGATAGTTCCCGGCATGGTCGCCTGGACAATCACAGACGCAACATTTATTGCTGCCGACCGAAATGAGTGCCGAGCGCTGAATTCGGGTGCGTGCTGGGCATTCATAGCCCAACGCTGGCATTTATTTACATTCGGTTTCTATCCTGAAGCCGAGCGTTGGCGAGTTGTTCTCGCTTTTATTCTGCTTTGCGTCGTTATAGTTGCTCTGCTTTGGGAGAATTGCCCGGGTCGCTCGTTGCTCGTTAAATTTGCATTGATCTTTCCGTTTATCGCTGCCTGGTTATTGCTGGGTGGTTTTGGTCTCGAGCCGGTTTCCACGGATAAGTTCGGTGGATTCATGCTCACTGTCATCATTGGTGTTACCGGTATTGCACTCTCGCTACCCTTGGGTATTTTATTGGCTTTAGGACGCCAGTCGAACCTCCCGATTATCAAATATGCCTGTGTTGGTTTTATAGAATTTATTCGTGGTGTTCCGCTTATAACGCTGTTGTTCGTAGCATCAACTATGTTGAGTTACTTTTTACCTCCCGGTACAAATTTTAACTTGTTATTACGTGTACTGATCATGGTGACACTGTTTGCTTCTGCTTATATGGCTGAGGTAATCCGGGGTGGGCTGCAGGCTGTACCGAATGGGCAAATCGAAGCAGCGGATGCAATGGGGTTGAAGTACTGGCCGGCTATGCGTCTTATCGTTTTGCCTCAGGCGCTTAAAATTTCAATCCCCGGTATCGTTAACACTTTCATTGGTCTTTATAAAGATTCAGTGCTTGTTATTGTTATTGGGCTGCTTGATCCGCTGGGCATCGGGCAGGCATCTCTGGCCGACACCAAGTGGCAAGGCTTGAGTACCGAGGTGTACTTGTTCGTCGCAATTTTCTTTTTTATATCTTGCTATGCGATGGCACGATATTCACTTTATCTGGAGCGAAAACTCCATACAGGGCATTAGCCTTAACGCTGAAGTCAAGATGGTTGCAGTGAGTCAGGCTATGGCTTGTGGAAATTGATACTAGGAAATATTATGGATACTGATCAACGCGTAGAGCATGAACTCGGCGAAGTCGCTATCAAGATTCGCGAGATGCACAAGTGGTATGGCTCGTTCCATGTACTTAAAGATATTAACCTTGAAGTGCAGTCCGGTGAGCGCATCGTTGTTTGCGGACCGTCCGGTTCGGGAAAATCCACCATGATTCGGTGTATCAATCGGCTCGAAGAGCACCAGAAGGGTGACATTATTGTCGATGGCGTTGAACTGACAAACGATTTGAAGAACATCGAAGCGGTTCGCCGCGAAGTGGGTATGGTGTTCCAGCACTTCAATTTATTTCCGCATTTAACGGTCCTGGAAAATTGTACGCTTGCGCCAATCTGGGTTAGAAAAACTCCGAAGGCAGAGGCAGAAGAGATTGCCATGCGGTATTTGGAGCGAGTGAAAATTCCTGAGCAGGCTCGTAAATTTCCTGGCCAGCTTTCCGGTGGTCAGCAGCAGCGTGTTGCCATTGCCCGATCGCTTTGCATGAGCCCTAAAATCATGCTGTTTGATGAGCCAACTTCTGCGCTCGATCCGGAAATGATCAAGGAAGTGCTCGATACCATGATCGAGTTGGCGCAGGAAGGAATGACCATGATTTGTGTGACTCACGAGATGGGTTTTGCCAAAACCGTGGCTAACCGGGTTATTTTCATGGACGCCGGCCAAATTATTGAGCAGAACAATCCGGATGAGTTTTTTAATAATCCGCAGAATGAACGCACGCAATTGTTCCTGAGCCAGATACTGAACCACTAATAAAGAGCAGTTAAAGATCAGTGATCTGCACGAGGCAGATCACGTTATCGCAATACCTAACCTCGGCAGCATGACGCTGTGTTCAAGCGTCTTGACGAAGAGGGCGTCTCGCTCAAAAACTGCCCTGGCAATATTCGACGAGGCCAGCTGCCAGCATGGCGGTGTTTCCATTCTCCACAGCGTGGTTAACTCTGTGAGCCGTTGGCACGAAATCTGTGTTCGGGGTGCCTTAATCGGACGTTGCAGCGATCAAAAGAGCCCATATTGTTCATCTTCTGATCAGGTTTAGGCGTTCGGCTCTATATCCATTGTCTGACTGGCAATTTCTATGGAATCAACTAAGCTGAAGCGTTGACAGCGTCCCAATTTCCCTTGATAATGTTCGGCTTGCTTGCCGGAGGGGTTCCCGAGCGGTCAAAGGGGGCAGACTGTAAATCTGCTGCGTAAGCTTCGGAGGTTCGAATCCTCCCCCCTCCACCAGGGCAGGTAGTGCAAGACAAGTAGTGCAAGGGTCAAGTAGTGCAAGGTTCAAGAAGTGCAGAAAGGTTTTGTAGCGCTGTAAAGTGCTATGCGCAGTAAGGTTCGAGCATGGTGTTGCGGGTGTAGTTCAATGGTAGAACCTCAGCCTTCCAAGCTGATGACGAGGGTTCGAATCCCTTCACCCGCTCCAAATTGCAGGGTGTAAGAAAGTTTAGTGATTATTTACGCTCATATAGCTCAGTCGGTAGAGCACTTCCTTGGTAAGGAAGAGGTCACCGGTTCAAATCCGGTTATGAGCTCCAATACCGCCGCGAACCAGGCGTATTGGCTAGAGATACGAAAAAAAGTAGTACCCCAGAAAACGAGATTTATTAACTTGACGGTCCACAACAATCCGGTACGAGGCAGCGCCTGATGTCTAAGGAAAAATTTGAACGAACGAAACCGCACGTTAACGTTGGCACAATCGGCCACGTCGACCACGGTAAGACTACATTAACTGCGGCTTTGACGATATGTCAGGCGGAGAAGATGGGTGGTGAGGCGAAAGCCTACG